>JAPKHH010000022.1:0-35266 GCA_026647025.1 Giesbergeria sp. | reverse complement strand
CGCTGTGGCTTGTGGGGATGCTGACCGCATGGGCGCTTGCCCTGCTGGCGGTTGGCAGTGCGGCCACGGCCTCGCGTACCGGACTGGCGCAGTGGCTGGTGGTGGTTGTGTTGCTGTGGGCGTGGCGCGTTTCTGTGGGGCGGCTTGCGCTCGGGCTGGCGCTGGCAGGACTGGCAATGTATGCCGCAGCAGCGTGGCTGCTGCCAGACCTTTTGCTGCAGTGGACAGGTTTTCGTGCCGAAGGTTTGTTCGCGCGCTTTGGCGACGCACCGGGCTGCACCAGTCGCCGCGTGCTGTGGTCCAACGTGCTCTACCTGATTGCGCAGAAGCCCTGGTTGGGTTGGGGCTGGGGGGAACTGGACTTTGCGCACTACAGCACCTTGTTTCCGGGCGAACGTTTCTGCGTTTTGCTCGACAACGCGCACAACCTGCCACTGCATCTGGCGGTGGAACTGGGCCTGCCCGTGGCCGTGCTGGCGTGCGCTGCTGTTGCGGCCTGGATCTGGCGCGCCCGGCCCTGGCGTGAAACGGACCCGGCTCGGCAACTGGCCTGGGGCATTCTCGCGCTGGTGGGGCTGCACAGCATGCTGGAGTTCCCGCTGTGGTACGGGCCGTTCCAGTTGGTGACGGTGCTGGCTCTGCTGGTGTTGTGGCGCAGTCCGGTGCCTGGTTCGCGGCTGTTCGGGGTATGGGACTTATGGCAAAAATGGACTCCAAGGCTTTATTTGAAAGCGCTTGCAGCTATTGTTTTCGTAGTTGCGCTGGTGGGTGTCGGGTGGGACTACTACCGTGTGAGCCAGGTGTTCAAGCCGGTCGAACAGCGCCTGCCCTCGCTGCGCCAGGGCACGCTGAACAAGGTGTCTGACACCTGGCTGTTTTCGGATGCGGTGGATTTTGCACGCCTGACCACCATGCCGGTGAACCAGGACACGGCCGAACGGGTGCATGGTCTGGCGATTGCGCTGCTGCACTATTCACCCGAGCCGCGGGTGATCGAACCCTTGATTGAAAGCGCCGCCCTGCTGGGGCGCGATGACGAGGTGGCCTACCACCTGCAGCGCTTTCGCGTGGCCTATCCCAAGGACTTTGCCCGCTGGTCGAAGGCGAACAAGGCCCTGGGCCTCTCCCGTTCAGGGGCCAGCGGCCCCTGAGGAGACCCGTTGAATCATCCACCGGTGACGGGTTTGCCGGGTGTGCCGTGCAAGGCTCTACAGGATTTCAGGGCGCCACAAAACTGCCCGACTTGCCCCCGTGCTTCTCCAGAACGCGCACATCGTGGATGGACATGCCGCGGTCCACGGCCTTGCACATGTCGTAGATGGTGAGCAGGGCCACCTGCACGGCGGTCAGGGCCTCCATCTCCACGCCCGTTGGCCCCACGGTTTCCACGGTGGCGGTGCAGTAGATGCCCGTGGCGCCGATCTGGTGGGCACTGGCAGCCTCAAAGTCCAGAGCAACGCGGGTGAGAGCCAGCGGGTGGCACAGCGGGATCAGGTCGCTGGTTTTCTTGGCGGCCTGGATACCGGCGATGCGGGCAATGCCCAGCACGTCGCCCTTTTTGGCATTGCCCGCTTCGATCAGGGCCAGGGTGGCGGGCAGCATTTCGATGCGCCCGCCTGCCACGGCGATGCGGTGGGTGGGGGCCTTGGCGGCGACGTCCACCATGTGGGCCTGGCCCTGGGCGTCGAAGTGGGTGAGTATGGTCATGGTGCGTACAGCAAGAAGGGTGCGGAAACTTTGGCGTGTCAGGGCATCATACGGTCATGGCAGATCCCGGCAGGCTTTGAAAAAGCGCCCTCTTCTTTGGCAAAAACATATGAAAAATCGGCCTCTAGCGCTTGCTGGTCGTGCGTTGATAGCTTCGGTATTGGTAGCATTCGGATCGCTGGCGGTGGCACCGGCGACTGCCCAGTCCAGCCTGCCCACGCTGGGCGATGGTGGCGACATCACGGCCAGTGCCGAGCGGCGGTTGGGCGATGGCATCATCCGCCAGCTGTACCGCGACCCGGACTACATCGACGACCCGGTGCTCATGGAATATGTGCAGACGCTCTGGCAGGCGCTGCTGGCGGCGGCGCGTGAGCGGGGTGAGCTGTCGCCTGAACTGGACGAGCGTTTTGCCTGGGAGGTGTTGTTGGGGCGCGACCGCACGGTCAATGCCTTTGCGCTGCCCGGGGGCTATCTGGGCGTGCACCTGGGGCTTTTGGGTGTGGTGGGCAGTCGTGACGAACTGGCTTCTGTGCTGGCGCATGAACTGAGCCACGTCACCCAGCGCCACATTGCGCGGCTGATCGCGCAGCAAAACCGCCAGACGCCGCTGATGATCGGCGCCATGATTCTGGGGGCCCTGGCCGCCAGCAAAAGCCCCAACGCGGCGCAGGCGCTGTCCATTGGTGGGCAGGCGCTGGTGGTGCAGAACCAGCTCAATTTTTCGCGGGACATGGAGCGCGAGGCCGACCGCGTGGGCTTTGGCCTGATGGCGCCTGCAGGCTTTGCGCCGCAGGGCTTTGTGGGCATGTTCGAGAAGCTCCAGCAAGCCAACCGCATCAACGACAACGGCTCCTGGCCTTACCTGCGCAGCCACCCGTTGACCACGCAGCGCGTGGCCGACATGCAGTCGCGCCTGCCCACGGCGGGCGCCGCACCATCCGTTCCGACCCTGGAGCACGGCATGCTGGCGGCCCGTGCCCGCGTGCTCTCGAATCCCGGTGTCGATGTGCTGCGCCAGTGGCAGGCCGAACCGCAGGGCGTGGGGTTCTCCGCGTTGCCTGCGGCGCGGCAGGTGGCCGTGCTGTATGCCGCAGTGCTGGCGGCCAGCCAGTTGCGCGAAGCCGCCGCCGCGCGGGCACTGCTGCCGCGTCTGCAGCAGGCGGTGCAGGGCAATGCCCCGGCCGCACGCCACGCACGCCTGTTGGCTGCCGAGGTGGAACTGGCCGCAGGTGACGCGCCCCGCGCTCTGGCCCTGGTGCCTGCAGGCGGTGGTCGGCCCGAGCTGATGCTGCGCACGCGGGCACTGTTGGGCAGCCCTGCCGCAGCGCCCGGGGCGGTCGAACTGGCCGGGCAGCTGCAAACCTGGGTGGCCCTGCACCCGCGCGATGCCGGGGCCTGGCAGCTGCTGGCCAGCGTGTGGCAGGCCCAGGGGCAGATGCTGCGCGCCGTGCGCGCCGAGGCCGAAGCCCATGCTGCACGCTACGACTACGCCGCCGCAGTAGACCGTTTCAGGGCCGGGCAGGATCTGGCACGCCAGAGCCGCACGGCGGCCGACCATGTGGAGGCCTCGATCATCGACACGCGCCTGCGTGCCGTCGAGTCACTTCTTCGCGAACAGACCGCCGAGCGCTGACTCGATGACGATGCCCAGCACCGAATAGATCAGCGAACCCAGCAGCGCGGCGCCAAACCCGCTGACATGAAAGCCCCCCAGCACCCCGGCGGCGGCCCAGAACATCAGCGCGTTGATGACGAACAGGAACAGCCCCACCGTGACGATGGTGACCGGCAGCGTCAGGATCACCAGCACGGGCCGCAGCACGGCGTTGAACAGGCCGATAACGAAGGCGGCGATCAGTGCGGAGCCAAAGCTCTCCACCTGCACGCCGCTGTACAGATAGGCCACCAGCAGCAACGCGCTGGCGCTGAGCAGCCATTTGACGAGAATTTTCATGGTGCCAGTGTAGTGTTTCGTTCCGCGCGCCGCCACGGGGCCCGCCAGCCGCGCACCGCCGCGCTGTGCTTCAGGCCGGGTCCTGCGGCGGCGCACTGGCATGGCGTGCGGCCATCCATTTGCCCAGCGCCAACACCAGGGCTGCGCCCGCTACGCCGGCGCCGTATTTGATGGCGTCGTTGCCCTGGTCCAGCTTGGGCATCCAGTCCAGCGTTTCGGGCCGGGCCAGGGCGGGGTCCGACACCAGCATGGTGCCCGCAATCCAGCCCAGCAGCATGCCGCCCAGGGTGATGATGGACGGGAAACGGTCCATCAGCTTGATGACCAGCTGGCTGCCCCAGACGATGATGGGAATGCTGATGACCAGGCCAAAGATGACCAGCGGCATCTCGTGGTGGTCGGCCGCGCCCTGGGCTGCACCGGCGATGGCGATCACGTTGTCGATGCTCATCACCAGGTCGGCCACGATGATGGTCTTGATGGCGGCCAGCAGCTTGTCGCTGGCGTTGATGTTGCTGTGGTCGTCGTCGGGGTCCGGGGCCAGGAGCTTGACGCCAATCCACACCAGCAGTGCAGCGCCCACCAGTTTGAGGAACGGAATGGCCAGCAGCGTGAGCGCAAAATAAATCAGCACCACGCGCAGCACAATGGCGCCCGCCGTGCCCCACAAAATGCCGCGGGTGCGCTGGTGCGCGGGCAGCTTGCGGCAGGCCAGGGCAATGACGACGGCGTTGTCGCCGCCCAGCAGGATGTCGATCATGATGATCTGACCGACGGCGACCCAGAACTCGGGGGTCATGAACTGTTCCATGGATTCTTTCGAGAGGCAGAAGTGGGCAGAACCCCCGTGCGCAATGGGCGGCGGCGGGTGAAGGTCTTGCCCGGCCGTGCTCCCTGGCACGACCCCGACAGGCCGGGTGCGTTGCACCGTGTTGACGACCTGCCGATTCCCGCTCTGCCATGCTGTGCGGGTTCAAGCTACTCCCCTTCGGCCGGAATTAGAGCACAAGCCTGACCAGCACGCCGCGCAGGGCCATAACCCCTGGCGCGGTGCGCAAGCGGGCTGCGCCACTATGATTCTTCCACCATGGCCGCCATCCACATCACCGACATCGAAGCCGCCATCAACCACTGGCGTGCCAGGATGCCCAGCCCCGACGGCGTGGTGCTGGCCCCGGCCGTGCAAGCCCTGGCCGAGGTGTATGCCGACCTCGTGTACCGTCGCAGCACCGCCATCGACGAGGCGCAGCTGGGCGCACCCGCCATGGCCGCCTGGCTGGACTGGTATGCCACCACGCCCGACACACCGTGTATTGCGATCTGCTCCACCAGCCAGGGCGACGACTGGTGCAAGGGCTGCGGGCGCAGCTTCGAAGAGGTGCAGCTTTGGCCCGCCATGGGCCCGGTGGAAAAACGCGCCACCTGGCAGCGCATCGAGCGCGAGGGCACGGCCTGGCGCTTCAACCGCTATGTCGAACGTGCGCAGGAAAATGGAATAAAAACAGGCTCTGGCGCTTTATGAGCAAGCGCCAATAGCTATCAAATAAAGAGCGATATATGCGCCGTCTTACCCAGGCACCGAACATGGCCCTGGCCACCCTGTGGGCCGATCTGCTGTGCGAGGACGGCATGCCCGCCACGGTGCAGCGCCAGTATCTGGGCGCTGCCGCCGGGCACTTGCCGCCCGATCAATGCCTGCCCGAGATCTGGCTGCGCCACGACGAGCACCTGGAGCGCGCGCAGAAGCTGCTCGACGACTTGCGCAACCTGCCCCAGCGCCGCTGGCAGTGCGCCTGTGGCGAGACCGTCGAGGGCGGGTTCGAGCAGTGCTGGGCCTGCGGGGCGCTCATGCCGCGGTGAACGAGGGCAGAGGCCGTCCCGCCCCGTTATTTCCAGCGCAGCGGCTCGACGTGTACGCTGCCCTGCGTGCTGCTCAGGGTGATGGCGCCTTCCTGCACCGTGGCCTGCAGCTGCATGCTGCGTTCGGCCATCTGTGCCAGTGCCTGCGTGGCCTCGGCTGGCAGGCGCCAGACCTGCAACTTCTCCAGCCGCGAGAGCTTGGTTTCGATGCCCTTCCACCAGATCTCGGCCGCATGGCTGAAGCAGTACACGAAGACCGCGTCGGCCTTGCTGCACGCCTTGGTGAGCGGCTTGTCCTCGGGCTGGCCCACTTCGATCCACACGCGCTTGCGGCCTGTGAAGTCGGTGAGCGAGACATCCGGATCGTCCGGGTCCGACAGGCCCGCGCCAAAGGCCAACTGGCCATCGCCATTGCAGGTGTCCTGCAGTTCATGGGCCTGCAGTGCCAGCGCCACCAGGCGCACCATCATGCGTTCATCGGTCTCGCTGGGGTGGCGTGCCAGGGTGAGTGCATGGTCGGCGTAGTAGCCATGGTCGATGTCGGCGATCTGCAGGTTCGCCTTGAAGATGGTGGATTTGATGGCCATGTTTTTGTGCTATTGAATAGATAGCTGCCAGCGCTTGCTATATAAGCGCTGGAGGCCAAAAAAGCTTGAAGTTTTGCTCAGACCCGGCGTGCCAGTTCGGCTGCCTTGCCAATATAGCTGCCGGGGGTCATGGCCAGCAGGCGGTCTTTTTCGGGCTGCGGAATGTCCAGGCTGCGGATCAGGCCGTGCAGTGCTTCGGCGGTGACGGTCTTGCCCCGCGTGACTTCCTTGAGCTTCTCGTAGGCGCCCTGCACGCCGTAGCGGCGCATGACAGTCTGGATGGGCTCGGCCAGCACTTCCCACGAGGCGTCCAGGTCGGCGGCCAGGGCTTCTTCGTTGAGTTCGAGCTTGTTCAGGCCCGTCAGCAGCGAGGTGTAGGCCAGCGTGGCATAGCCCAGTGCCACACCGATGTTGCGCAGCACGGTGCTGTCGGTCAGGTCGCGCTGCCAGCGGCTGATGGGGAGCTTCTCCGACAGGTGGCGCAGCAGCGCGTTGGCCAGGCCCAGGTTGCCTTCGGCGTTTTCGAAGTCGATGGGGTTGACCTTGTGCGGCATGGTGCTCGAACCAATCTCACCGGCCTTCAGGCGCTGCTTGAAGTAGCCCAGGCTCACGTAGCCCCAGATGTCGCGCGAGAGGTCGATGAGCATGGTGTTGGCGCGCGCCACGGCGTCGAACAGCTCGGCCATGTAGTCGTGCGGCTCGATCTGGATGCTGTAGGGCTGGAAGGTCAGGCCCAGGCCCTCGGGCTCGTGTGTCTCGATCACGCGGCGCGCGAAGGCTTCCCAGTCAAAGTCGGGCCAGGCCGACAGGTGGGCGTTGTAGTTGCCCACGGCCCCGTTCATCTTGCCCATGATCTTGACGGCGGCGATGCGCTCCACGGCGCCCTGCAGGCGCATCAGCACATTGGCCATTTCCTTGCCCACGGTGGTGGGGCTGGCCGTCTGGCCGTGCGTGCGGCTGAGCATGGGCACGTCGGCGTACAGGTGGGCCATCTCGCGCAGCTTGAGCACGATGCGGTCCAGGCCCGGCAGCACCACCTGGTCGCGCCCGGCGCGCAGTTGCAGGGCGTGGCTGGTGTTGTTGATGTCTTCGCTGGTGCAGGCAAAGTGCACGAATTCAGCGGCCTTTTCCAGTTCGGGACGGGCCTCGAATTTGCTCTTGATCCAGTATTCCACGGCCTTTACGTCGTGGTTGGTGGTTTTCTCGATGTCCTTGATGGCCTGGGTGTCGGCCTCCGAGAAGTTTTTCACCAGGCCCAGCAGGTAGGCGCGTGCGCCGGGCGTCAGGGGCTTGAACTCGGCAAAACCGGCATCGGAGAGCGCGATGAACCAGGTCACCTCGACCTGCACGCGGCGGTGCATGTAGCCGTGCTCGCTCATGATGGGGCGCAGCGGGGCCAGTTTGGGGGCGTAACGGCCGTCGAGCGGCGAAAGGGCGGAAATGGTGGACAGGCTCATGGCGCGGTATTGTAGGTCTCGTACCTGTCAGCCGGGCGGGGGCCGGGGCCGATAGAATCAGCAGCCCGGCGCACCCCCGGCGCCTGAGCCACGGAAACAGAACCATGAAACTGATCGGATCCACCACCAGCCCCTACGTGCGCAAAGTGCGCGTTGTGATGGCGGAAAAGAAGCTCGACTACCAGTTTCTGCAGGAAAACGTCTGGGCGGCCGACACCACAATTGCTGCGAGCAATCCGCTGGGCAAGGTGCCCTGCCTGGTGATGGAGGGCGCCGAGGCGGTGTTCGATTCGCGTGTGATCGTCGAATACCTCGACACCCTCTCGCCCGTCGGTCGGCTCATTCCCGCCACGGGCCGCGAGCGCGCCGAGGTCAAGACCTGGGAGGCGCTGGCCGACGGCCTGCTGGACGCGGCCATCCTGGTGCGCCTGGAGAACACCTTCGAGGGGCGCTCGGAGAGCCAGCGCAGCCCCGCCTGGATCGAGCGCCAGATGGGCAAGGTGGACGCCAGCCTGAAGGCCATGGCCCAGGGCCTGGGCGACAAACCGTTTTGCAGCGGCATCCATCTGAGCCTGTCCGACATCGCCGTGGGCTGCGCGCTGGGCTGGCTGTCGTTCCGCTTCCCCGAGATCGATTGGCGCGCCGAGCACCCGAACCTGGCCCGGCTGATGGACAAGCTGGCGCAGCGCCCGAGCTTTTCCGAGTCCCAGCCGGGTTAAACGCCGCTCGTTCGGCCTGCGTTATTCCATTTCTAAATCATCCGTGTCGTTGTTGCTTCGCCTTGCCGTGCTACAGCACTGTCTGCGGCTTCGCGCCTAGACACGAATGATTTGGAAACAGAATTAGCTGCGCGCGCGCCGCTTGAGCCAGCGCATCAGCGCGCCCAGCACGGGCAGTTTCTCGTACAGCTCTTCCGCCGCGTCCCAGTAGTCGCGGTGCAGCGTGACCAGGCCTTGGTCGTCCAGCACCAGGTGCGTGGCGCCGCGCACCTTTTGCTCCACGCCCTGGTGGACGTTGCGCATCGCAAAGCAGAAATCCCAGGTCAGAAAACACTGCGCGCCCTGCACCACCCGGCCGGTGACCACGAAGCGGGGCTGCTCCAGCGCCCCAAACATGTGCTGGAAGATGGCTTCGATGGCGGGCACGCCCTGCACTTCGTTGAACGGGTCCTTGAAGCGTGCGTCGGGGGCATACAGGCGACCCAGCTCGGCCACGGTGTCGGGCTGCAGGTGTTCAAAGCAGCGCACCAGGCGCGTGATGGCTTCTTCCGGGGGCAGGCAGGCAGGGGTCATCACAGTCCAGTAAAGCGGCGCACGGCCGCAAAGTACCACCGGTATGGCAGCAGGCGCAGCAGCTGCATGCCCCAGGTGAAGCGCCGGGGGAAGTGGATGTTGAATGCACCGCGCTCCCAGCCGCGCAGCAGCGCTGCGGCGGCGGTGGCGGGTGTGATCAGGGCCGGCATGCGGAAATGGTTGCTTGCCGTGAGGGGCGTGTCCACAAAGCCGGGGTGCACCACGCTCACTCCCAGGCCCAGGTCGTGCAGGTCCAGGTACAGGGTTTCGGCCAGGTGCGTGAGCGCCGCCTTGGTGGGCCCATAGGCCAGCCCCTTGGGTAGGCCGCGAAAGCCCGCCACGCTGCTGACCAGGCTGAGATGGCCGGGACGCCCGGCAGCGGCGGATGCCAGCAGGGCGGGCAGCACGGCATCGAGCACGTGCAGCGCGCCGGTGTAGTTCACGGCAGTGTGCTGCAGCATGGTGCCCAGGTCGAAACCGGTGGCGCGCAGGTCCTGGTAGGTGCCGGCGCAATAGCACACCAGGTCCAGCGGGCCCTGCGCCAGCACCTGCGCGGCCGCAGCCTGCACCTGGGGCAGCGCGGTCACATCCAGCGGCAGGGCCTGGCTGCCGGGGTGCGCCGCCACAAATGCGGCCAGCGTGCCGGGGCTGCGCGCCGAGACGATGACCTGCGCGCCACGCGCGTGCAATGCCGCTGCTGTGGCCCGGCCAATGCCGCTGGACGCGCCGATCAGCCAGACCCTGCGGCCCTGCCAGTCGGTGATGCGGGGGTTCAGGCTCATGCGCTGCGCCGGGTAAAGGCGAGCGTGATCTCGCCCAAGTAGACGCCCCATTTGCTCATGCGGGCGCGGTTGAGCATGACGCGCTCGTCGATGAGGTACATCCAGTCGTCCAGGTCCACATGGAAGATCCGCCCATCGACGGGCAGCGCCAGCGTGTAGCCCCAGCGAAAGGCGTTGCCCTGCGTCTGCCCGGTGGCCTGGCCCACCACATCGTCGGCGGTGCCGGTGTAGCGGCCATCGGCATGGCGCGTCAGGCGCCACACGCGGCGCTGGGTGCTGCCGTCCGAATAGGTGAAGGCCTCGTCGAGCACGCCCTGGTGGCCCTCCCAGTGGCATTGCATGACCACGGTGAAACGCTTGACGATCTGGCCGCTGCGGTCCTGAAAGATGCCGTGGGCGTCGATGGTGCCGTTGAAATAGCGGGCCAGGTCCAGCACGGGCTTTTCGGCTGCATACCCGGCCAGGTTCTGGCTGGCGCAGCCCGCCAGCACGGCGGGCGCGAGTACGGCGGCGGACAGGAGGGTGCGGCGTTGCAGGGTCATGGGGTTCTCCGGATCAGCGGGGCGGCAGGTAGGTCTGCCGGGGTGGAGGGGCGCAGGATGAGCAGGTACAGGCCTGCCGCTGCCAGCAGCTTGAGCGTGCAGGGCAGCAGGGCGTAGGCCAGGCCCAGGGTGTGCAGTGCGGCGGGGTCGCGGGTGCCGGGCGTGTAGCCCAGCACGTCGAGCAGCGGCAGCGCAAGGCCCGCCGCCAGGGCCAGGTTGAGCTTGGAGGCCAGGTTCCACCAGCCAAAGTACACGCCTTCGTGGCGGTCGCGGTCGCCCTGCCGGTCTACCACGCCGGCCAGCAGGGCGCCGGGCAGGGCCAGGTCGGTGCCCAGCGCCACGCCGGAGAGCGCGCACACGGCCAGAAAAGGCAGGCCATCGCCCGCACCCAGGGCGGCAGCCCACAGAAACACCGCCACCGCCAGCAGCATGCCGGCCAGCCAGGTGCGCGCCAGCCCCCAGCGCGCCACGGCGCGCAGCCACAGCGGAATGGACAGCGCGGCGCAGACAAAGTAGCTGCCCAGGAACCAGGGCTCCTGCGCGGGCGGGGCCTGCAGGCGGTCCTGCACGAAGAACAGCACCAGCGTGGCGGGGATGGCGCTGGCAATGCCATTGAGCAGGAAGACCACCATCAGGCGGCGAAACGGCGCTTGCCGCCAGGGATGCCACAGGGCGGCGCGGGGCACGGGGGTCTGCAGCGCGGCGCTGGACGGTCGGGGTGCACGGGTCCAGGCCCACCAGCCCAGCAGCAGGGCGGCGGCAAACACGCCCAGCATCACCGGCAGGCCCAGCAACGTGGGCAACAGCGAGGCCAGCACCACCCCCACCAGCGCAGCGCCTTCGCGCCAGGCCACGATGCGGCTGCGGTGCAACTCATCGCCGCCCAGCCGGGCGCCCCAGGCCTGGTGGGCGATGCCGATCTGGCTGTACGCCAGGCTGGTGAGCACCAGCAGGCACAGCGCCCAGGCGGTCAGCGCGGGCACGCCCTGCACGGCCGGGAAAAAAAGCCCGGCCAGCCCCGACCACAGCAGCACCGCCGATGCCGCCCCGGCGGCCAGCACAGCGCGGGCCGAGCGCTGGAACAGGTGGTCGCTCCAGCGGCCGAGCAGGGGGTCGGTGGCAGCGTCCAGCAGCCGTGCGGTCAGCAGCACGGCGCCCAGGGTGGCCAGCGGCATGCCGTATTCCCGCGCATAGTGGTTGGGCAGCAGCACATACAGCGGCAGCGCGGCAAAGGCCAGCGGCAGCCCCAGCAGGCCGTAGGCCAGGCCCTGGCGGGCGGTCAGGCGGGGGGCGGCCGTGCTCATGGTGCGGTGGCGGGCAGCGCCAGCAGGGCTTGGCGCAGTGCGGGCTCGGAGGTCTGGGGTGAGAGCCAGATGCCGAAGAACAGGCGGGCAAAGGCGGCATCGGGCACGGCGCCGACCGCCTGCCCGTTTTTCTGGAACACCACGCCCTGGTCGGGCTGGTACAGGCCGGTGAGCCGGTCGCCAGCCTGCACATCGGGCAGTGCGGCCTGCAGTGCCTGCTGCCATTGTTCGGCCTGTGTGGGGGTGAAGGGGCCCACGCGGCGCATTTCCTGGAGGGAGCGCCGGGCAATGTCTTGCGCGCTGAAGCTGCGCAGGTAGGTCAGTTCCAGGGCCAGCGGCTGGGCTGCATAGTCGCTGGCCCGAAAGCCCGGTGCCACCCACAGCCGTGCGCGGTAGATCTCCAGGCCCCAAAAGCGCAGCAGGCCCTGGCCTGCGAGCCGGGTGCCGGGCAGCGGGCTGGCGGCGTCCGCAGGTTGGGCTATGGAGGAATTTATAAGAAAAATGGCTGTAACGACCGTCAACAGGGCGCTGGCAGCTATTTTTTTGATAGTCATGGTTTGACCAGGGTGTATTGCACCACGTCGATGTCGCCCATGGTGAACGCCGCCTCGCAGTACGCCAGGTAGAACTCCCAGATGTGCATGAAGCGCTCGTCAAAGCCCTGCTGCAGGATCTGCGCGCGCTGCGCCAGAAAGCGCTCGCGCCAGCGGCGCAGGGTTTCGGCGTAGTCCGCGCCAAAGGCGAATTCCTCCTGTACCTGCAGGCCTGCGGCCTCGGCCTCGCGGCGGAACTCGCGCGGGCAGGGCAGGCAGCCACCGGGAAAGATGTACTGTTGGATGAAGTCGGTCGAACCGATGTAGCGCTCGAACAGGCGGTCGTCGATGACGATGCTCTGGATGCAGGCGCGCCCGCCCGGCTTGAGCAGCCGGTGCACCGACTGGAAGTAGGTGGGCCAGTAGGCGCGGCCCACGGCTTCGACCATCTCGATGGAGCAGATCGCGTCGTAGGGCCCATCGTTGATGTCGCGGTAGTCCTGCAGGCGCAGGTCGGCCTGCGCGCTGGTGCCCAGGCGTTCCATGCGCGCACGGGCAAACGTCAGTTGCTCGGTCGAGAGCGTGACGCCCGTGATCGATGCGCCCATTTCAGCCGTTGTCATCTCGGCCAGTGCGCCCCAGCCGCAGCCGATCTCCAGCACCCGGTCGCCCGCCTGCACGCCGGCCTGCTCCAGCGCGCGGCGCACCTTGGCGTGCTGGGCGGTGCGCAGGTCGCCCGTGGGATTGCCCTGGAACCAGGCGGACGAGTAGTTCATCGTGTCGTCCAGCCAGAGCCGGTAGAACGCATTGCCCAGGTCGTAGTGCGCGTGGATGTTTTTCTGGCTGCCCGCACGGGTGTTGCGGTGCAGCAGGTGGCGCACGCGGTACAGCAGGCGCCCGGCCCAGCTGCCGTAGACCATGCTGTCCACCTGGTGGCGGTTGGCGATGAAGAGCTGGAGCAGGTCGGTCAGGTGCGGCGTGGTCCAGTCGCCTGCGATATAGCTCTCGGCAAAGCCGATGTCGCCCGAGCGCAGCGCGGCGCTGCAGACGTTCCAGTTGCGCAGCGTGATGGCTGCTGCCGGGCTGCCGCCGGGGCCAAAGTGGCGCAGCGTGCCGTCGGGCTGCTGCAGGGTCAGCGAGCCGTGCTGCAGGCGCTGCAGCAGTTGCAGCACGGTGCGCGCGGCGGCAGGGATGCCCGTGGGCAGGGCACGGAGGTCGGCGGTGGTGCTGTTCATGGCGGGGCCTCGTTAGCAGGAGAGATTCAGCGGGACACAGGGGTGGCGGGGGGCGCAGGCTTGCGGTGAAACCCCACGCGCTTGAACCACAGCCGCAGCGCATGCCAGTGGATGCGCGCGACGATGGCCAGCGTCATGGCGGGGTAGCCCCACAGGGCGCGGCGCAGGGTGAGCGGAGTGACGGGTTCGAGCACGCCGCTGACGCTGGTTTGCAGCAGCGGGCCGTCTTCGTCGCCGTGGTCGATGCGCACCACGGTGCGCTCTTGACCCGCGCTGTGCGTGCGCAGGAAGCGAAAACGGTAGTCCCCGCGCACCGCGCAAAACGGCGACACGTGGAAGACCTTGTCTGCCTGCATCTCGGCGCCGTAGCGGGGGGTATCGAGCAGGTAGCAGTGCCGCTCGCCAAAGGTGTTGTTTACCTCGACGACGATGCTGCGCAGGCTGCCGTCGGGGCGGTGGCAGTACCAGAAGCTCACGGGCTTGAAGGTGTGGCCCCACATGCGCGGGTAGCAGTGCAGCCAGACCTGGCCCGTGGCGTCGTCAATGCCCTCGGCCTGCAGCAGCTCGTCCAGCCAGGCCAGGGCGCCGCCTTGCGCGGGCGTGCGGCCATCGCCGTGGTCGGTGTCGTAAAAGCTCAGGGCACCGCGCCGGTTGATGGCCAGGGCTTCTGCGGCTTCGGGCAGGCTGCGCATGGGCAGCATCAGAAAGCAGGTGGGGTAGACAAAGGCATGGTGGCGGGGGCGCAGCCGGGTGTGGCGCACCTCGCCAAAACCGATCAACGGGCGGTCGGTTTTCATGCGGCCTCCGCCAGCGGTCCGGGCAGGGTGGCGCGCAGCTGCTGGGCCGCAGCCAGGCCGGACTTGAGGCCGTCTTCGTGGAAACCGTAGCCCGTCCAGGCGCCGCAGAACCAGGTGTGCTGGCGCCCCTGGAGCTGTCCCACCAGGGGCTGGGCCCGGATGGCGGCCAGGTCGAACACCGGGTGGGCGTAGTCGTAGCGGCCCAGCACGCGGGCCGGGTCGATGGCGCGCACCGGGTTCAGCGACACCACCACCGGCTGGCTGAACGGCAGCGGCTGCAGCTGGTTGAGCAGGTAGTGCAGGCACACCTGGGCCGAACCCTCGCCGTTCTGCGGCGCACGCTCGTAGTTCCAGGCCGCCCAGGCAGCACAGCGTGTGGGCAGCACCGAGGTGTCGGTGTGCAGCACGGCGTGGTTGGGCTGGTAGCGAATGGCGCCCAGCACGGCCTTTTCCTGCAGTGTGGGGTGGGCCAGCAGCGCCAGGGCCTGGTCGGAATGGGTGGCAAGCACCAGGCGATCGAAATGCTCGGTGCGGCCATCGGTCACCACGCGCACCCCGGCGGCGTCGCGCTCGATGCGGCGCACGGGGGTGTTCAGCCGGGCGTCGTCGATGCCCGCGA
Organism: Giesbergeria sp.; assembly: GCA_026647025.1. Classification (GTDB taxonomy): domain Bacteria; phylum Pseudomonadota; class Gammaproteobacteria; order Burkholderiales; family Burkholderiaceae_C; genus Simplicispira. Next base: position 20,594 of record JAPKHH010000022.1, on the reverse strand, counting down.
CGATCTTGTCCACATAGTGGCGGGCGCCGCCCGTGACCGTCCACCACTGGGGCCGGTCGTTCACTTGCAGCAGGCCGTGGTTATGGCAAAAGCGCACCATGGTGGCCACCGGGAACTGCAGCATCTGGTCGGTCGGACAGCTCCAGATGCAGCCCAGCATGGGCAGCAGGTACCAGTCGCGGAAGGCGGCGCCAAAACGGTGCGTTTCCAGGAACTCGCCCAGGGGCTGCATCAGCGCGGCGTCGTTGTGTGCCTGGGCCAGCCGGGTGGCCAGGGCATTGAAGCGCAGCAGATCGGTCAGCATGCCCCAAAAGCGGGGGCTGGCCAGGTTGCTGCGCTGGGCAAAAACGGTGGACAGGCTGGTGCCGCTCCATTCCAGCGGGCCGCCGCGCCGCGCACCCGGCACCTGTACCGAGAACGACATGTCGGAGCGCGAAGTTTCCACGCCCAGCTCGGCCAGCAGGCGGATGAGATGGGGGTAGGTGCGCTCGTTGAAGACGAGGAAGCCCGTGTCCACACCGTGGGTGGCAGGCCCGTGCGGCGTGGGAAGGGTCACATCCACGGTATGCGTGTGGCCGCCAAAATAAGAACCCGCTTCAAAGAGCGTGCAGTGGGCCTGCCCGCGCAGGGCGTGCGCGGCGGCCAGTCCGGAGATGCCGGAGCCGACGATGGCGACCCTCATGGGCGCCCCCCAAGGACTGGGGTGGGGAAGAAAAAGGTTGCGAAGCGTCCCGAAACGAAGAAGAGAGGGAGGGAGGAGAAGCGCCCCGGGGTTTCAGTCGGCACACAAGGGGCCGAAAGGCTTCGCAACACGGAAAAAGAAGGGCATGTCTGACACCCTGGTTCCGCATAGAGTGGGGTGCGTTTCCGAAAGTTCCAGCCCCCGGCATGCAATTGAATGTGAAGATCGTGAGGTTTCATGGCTGGCTCCCTGGAACGGGGCGTGCGAGCTGCTGTTCGATGGCGCGCACGACGCTGCGGCTGTCGGGGCTGGTCAGGCTGGAATAGTTGTCTACGACGGTTCCATCGCGGGCGATCAGGTATTTGTGGAAGTTCCAGCGCGGCGCCTGACCGGTCTGCCGGGCCAGTTGCTGGTACAGGGCGTTGGCCTGCGGGCCCGTCACGCTGCTTTTGGCGAACATGGGAAAGCGCACGCCAAAGGTGTTTTCGCAAAATGCGGCGATTTCTTTGTTGCTGCCGCTTTCCTGCGAAAAATCGTTCGAGGGAAAGCCCAGCACCACCAGGCCCTTGTCCTGGTAGCGCGCATGCAGGGCTTCGAGCTCTTTGTACTGGCCCGTGAAGCCGCAGTAGCTGGCGGTGTTCACCACCAGCAGCACCTTGCCGCGGTACTGGCACAGCGACTGCGGTTTCTCGTCCTGCAGCCGCAGAAAGCTGTGCTGCAGCAGGGCCGGGCAGGCATCATTGCCGGAGGCTTGCTGCGCCATGGCGGGCGTTACAGGCATCAGCAGCGAACAGACTAGGAGGGCGGGCAGAGCCGTGGAGTAGAAATATTTCATTAGACAATTCCTTGTTTGTCTAGGACAAAGTAGAATTTAAGCATATTTTGTCCATGTGTGCTGAAAGCGCTGCGGGTGACCTCGCGGGGTGTTGGGCAGGCATGGTGGAGGAACATCAACCCATGGGCGATGCATGAACGAGGACCAGAGCGACGCGGCACCGTGCTATTCGATCGCGGCGGTCGAGCGCGATACCGGTTTGTCCAAGGACACGCTGCGCGTGTGGGAGCGCCGCTATGGCTTTCCGCAGCCGGTGCGCGACGCCGCAGGCGACCGCAGTTACCCGGCCGAGCAGGTCGAGCGACTGCGCACCATCTGCCGCCTGATGGATGCGGGCCACCGGCCAGGGCGCATCGTGGCGCTGGCGCCCGATGCCCTGCAGGCGCTGCTGCCGCTGGCACCACCGCCTGCGCCGATGGACGCGGTGCGCATGGCGGGGGATGGCACTGCCCTGGAGCCCTATCTGGCGCTGGTGGGGCGGCATGATGTGCAGGGGCTGCGCGGCCAGTTGGGCCAGGCGCTGCTGCGCATGGGGCTGGAGGCTTTTGTGGTGCGCCTGGTGGCCCCCCTGACCACGGCGGTGGGCGAGGCGTGGATGCAGGGGCGCTTCCAGGTGTTCGAGGAGCACCTGTATACCGAGTGTCTGACCGGTGTGCTGCGCCAGGCCATTGCGGGGGTGCCACCGCCAGCGGGTGGCGCCGCGCCCCGGGTGCTGCTCACCACCTTTGTGCAGGAGGCGCACGGCCTGGGCCTGCTGATGGCCGAGGCGTTGCTGGCGCTGGAGGGTTGCCAATGTCTCTCGCTCGGCCCCCAGACACCGGTGGCCGAGATCGCGCGCGCGGCCCAGGCCGCGCAGGCCGACATCGTGGCCCTGAGCTTTTCCGCGTCGATGGCGGGGCCGCTGGCGCAGGCGGGTCTGCGGGAATTGCGCGGCCTGCTGCCTGCGGGGGTGGCCCTGTGGGCCGGAGGGCAGGCGCCGTTCCTACAGACGCGGGCGCTGCCGGGGGTGCTGGCGCTGCCGACGCTGGAGGCGGTACACCACCAGGTGGCCCGCTGGCGCCATCAGACCATGGCGACCAGCCGCGCCACCTGAAGCTGCACGCGCACGTCCTTGTGCGCCACCGGCCCGGTGATCTTGCAGGAGGGCTGCGCCGTGTTGCGCGGGATCATTTCCCCGGTGGGCATGCCCGAGCGGTTCATCACCACGGCCACGCGCGGCGTGGTGGCCGAGGGCCCGCGCTTGAGAACAATGGCGATTTCCTGGGTGGCCAGGCGCACGAAAGCCCCGGGAGGGTAGATGCCCAGGGCCTTGACCAGCGCCGCACCGGCTTCATCGACCTGCTGCTGCTCGTCGTAGTAGCTGGCCTGCATGGCGGCCGTCACAGGCATGGGCAGGCGGGCGATGCGCGGCGCCAGGCGGGCGGCAAAAATGTCGGCCCGCTGGATCAGGCGGGCCATTTGCTGGGCATCGGTCTTGTCGGCCATGGGGCCGGGCAGGCGGTGGTGGTGGTTGCGCACGGCCTCAAGCCACAGCGCGTCGGCGACACCCAACTGGCGCAAGAGCGCCTCGGAACGGTGGGCGTGGCTTTCCACGGCGGCGATCTGGGCCGCCGTGAGCGGCTGGGCCTGCTGCACCAGCTGGTCCTGCAGTTCGGTCATGGCCACATTCATGCTCAGGGCGGCACGGCCCAGCGTCAGTACGCGGGCCTCGGGCCAGCGCAGCACCTCGCGTGCCGCGATCATGCAGACACAGGACACCAGCATCGCGTGCGTGGCGCTGTACAGCCGGGTCTCCTGGGCGGAGAGATAGACCAGCGCGAGCACGGTGGCATCGGGCGACTGGGTGCTGTGGCGCACCAGCTCCTCGTGCAGAGCCTGAAAGCGTGTGCCGAAATCTCCCGGCTGGGGACTGCGCAGCAGCTGCGTGGCGCGTTCCTGGAGGGCGGGCCAGTCGGCCGGCCCCGTGTCCTCGCGGTCGCGCTCCGTGGATTCGGCGGCGCTCATCTTCATGCTGGCAATCTCGCCGAGGTTGGTGTCGGCGATCAGCATGCGTTGCAGCCCCGCCAGGTAGGCGCGGTGGCTTTCCCCGGATTCGTCGGTATCGACGTGCAGCTGCACGCCCCGGGCCAGCAGGGTGTTGAGGTCTGCCCGGTTGCGGATGATGAACCCCTTTTGCGCCAGCAGGGCGCCATCCGCGCCGCGCAGCACAAAGGGCAGCGGCTGGCCGAAGTGGATGGAATCGATGCTGAGCGGGACGAGGTTCATGGTGTGGCCGCATTATCGGATGGCACCCCCCAGTGCAAAAGGGCGCAAACCCGGGGAATCAGGCGCCAATTCCATGGACACCTGACGTACCGCAAGGTTCAGGACTCTGCGGGCGGCAGCCCCCGCAGGCGCCGGCCGATGCGGCGGAATTTTTGTTCCAGGTCGTCCACCCCGGTGAACACGGCGGGAATCACCAGCAGGCTCAGGAACGTGGAGGTGATCAGGCCACCGATCACCGCCACCGCCATGGGCGAGCGAAAGCTCGGATCGGCCGTGCCGATGCCGATGGCGATGGGCAGCATGCCCGCCCCCATGGCCAGCGTGGTCATGATGATGGGCCGGGCGCGTTTGTGGCAGGCGTCCATGAGGGCCTCGAAGCGGGTCATGCCGTGCTCGCGCCGCGCTAGGATGGCGTATTCGACCAGCAGGATGGAGTTCTTGGTGGCAATGCCCATGAGCATGATGAGGCCGATGAGCGAGGGCATCGAGAAGCTCTTTTGCGCGATCAGGAGGCCCACAAACGCCCCGCCCAGCGACAGCGGCAGCGCCGCCAGGATGGTGACCGGGTGCAGGAAATCCTTGAACAGCAGCACCAGCACGATGTAGATGCACAGCACGCCCGTGAGCATGGCCAGGCCGAAGCTGGCGAACAGTTCACCCATGACCTCGGCGTCACCGACCGTGGCCTGGCGCACGCCCGCAGGCAGCTTGCGCAGCGAGGGCAGGGCTTCCACCGCCTGGGTGACGTCGCCCAGGGGCTGGCCCGACAGCTCGATCTCGAAGTTGACGTTGCGCGCGCGGTCGTAGCGGTCCACCACGGCGGGGCCGCCGCTGAAACTCAGCTGCGCCACCTGGCCCAGCATGACCGGGCCCTTGCTGCCCGGCACGGCCAGGCGTTCGAGCAGCGCCAGGTCCTGGCGCGCACCGTCCTCCAGCTTGACCACGATGGGAATCTGCCGCGATGCCAGGTTGAGCTTGGACAGCGCCACGTCGTAGTCGCCCACCGTGGCAATGCGCAGGGTCTCGGCAATGGCGCTGCTGGTCACGCCCAGGTCGGCGGCGCGGGCAAAGTCGGGGCGCACGGCGATCTCCGAGCGCACCAGGCTGGCGGTGGACGAGATGCTGCCCAGGCCGGGGATGGTGCGCAGGTCTTTCTCCACGGCCAGCGCGGCGCTGGTCAGGGTTTGGGGATCGTCACCCGTGAGCACCAGGATGTACTTCTCGCCCGAGCCGCCCAGGCCCACCTTGTAGCGCACGCCGGGCAGGCTCTCCAGGGCCGCGCGGATGTTCTGTTCGATACCCTGCTTGCGGGGCCGGTTGCCGCGCTCGGCGAGCTGGATGGTCAGCGTGGCCTTGCGTGTTTCGGCCGAGCCGCTGGGGGCAAAGGGGTCGCCACCGGCCGAGCCGCCGCCGATGGTGGTGTAGATGCTCTTGACATGCGCCACCTGCATGAGGCGCTGGCGGGCATCTTCCGAGACCGCCCGGGTCTGCGACAGCGTGGCGCCGGGGGGCAGCTCCAGGTACACCTGGGTTTGCGAGTTGTCGTCCGGCGGGATGAATCCCTTGGGCAGCAGCGGGATGAGGGCCAGCGAGCCGACGAAGAAAGCCAGCGTGGCCCCATAGGTGAGCCAGCGGTGGCGCACGCACCACGAGGCCCAGCGCAGGTACACGCCCATCCAGCGCGGGTCCTTGTGTTCGCCCACGATGGGTTTGAGGATGTAGGCTGCCATCATGGGCGTGAGCAGGCGCGCCACCACCAGGCTGGCAAACACGGCGAGGGCCGCTGTCCAGCCGAACTGCTTGAAGAACTTGCCTGCGATGCCGCTCATGAAGGCGGTGGGCAGGAACACGGCGATCAGCGTGAAGGTGGTGGCAATCACGGCCAGGCCGATCTCGTCGGCCGCCTCCATGGCCGCCTGGTAGGGTGACTTGCCCATGCGCAGGTGGCGCACGATGTTTTCCACCTCGACGATGGCGTCGTCCACCAGAATGCCCACCACCAGCGACAGAGCCAGCAGCGTGATGACGTTGATGGAAAACCCCAGCAGGTACATGCCGATGAAGGCCGGAATGACCGACAGCGGGAGCGCCACAGCCGAGACAAAGGTGGCGCGCCAGTCGCGCAGGAACAACCACACCACCAGCACGGCCAGCAGCGCGCCTTCGTACAGCAGGTGCATGGAGCCGTCGTATTCCTCCTGCACCGGGGTCACGAAGTTGAATGCCTCGGTGATTTCCAGGCCCGGATGCTGTGCACGCAGTTCCTGCAATGCCGTCTGCACGGCGGCGCCCACTTCCACCTCGCTGGCGCCCTTGCTGCGCGCCACCTCGAAGCCCACCACCGGCTTGCCGTCGAGCAGCGCCAGGGCGCGCGGTTCGGCAATGGTGTCGGTGATGGTGGCCACCTGGTCCAGGCGCAGGCGCCGCCCGTCGGACAGGGCCAGCGACAGGTCGGCCAGCTCCTGCGCCGACTGCACCGTGGCCAGGGTACGCACGGGTTGTTCGCTGCCGCCCAGGTCGGTGCGCCCCCCGGCGCTTTCCTGCTGCACCAGGCGCAGCTGGCGCGAAATGTCGGCCGCCGTGGCCGACAGGGCCTGCAGGCGCAGCGGGTCCAGGGCCACATGCACCTGCCGGTCCACGCCACCCACGCGGTTGACGGCGCCCACGCCGCGCACGGTGAGCAGCTTCTTCGCGACGTCGTTGTCGACGAACCAGGACAGGGCCTCGTCGTCCATGCGCGGCGAGGCGATGGTGAAGGCCAGCACCGGCTGCGCGGCCAGATCCATCTTGGTCACGATGGGGTCGCGCACGTTGCCCGGCAGGTCGCCGCGCACGCGGGCCACGGCCGAGCGCACATCGTCCAGCGCTTCCTGCGTGGGTTTCTCCAGCCGGAACTCGGCCGTGATGGTGGCGCCCCCGTCCTGCACCTTGGTGTAGATGTGCTTGAGACCCTGCAGCGTGGCAATGCTGTTCTCGATCTTGCGCGCCACATCGTTCTCCAGCTGCGCAGGCGACGCGCCGGGCAGCGCCACGGTCACGGAAATGGTGGGCAGATCGATGTCAGGGAAGTTCTGCACCTTCATTCCATTGAAGGACAGCAGGCCGCCAAAGGTCAGCAGCACAAACAGCATCAATGCCGGAATGGGGTTTTTGATCGACCAGGTGGACACATTCATGCCGAATGCTCCTTAAATAATAGCTGCCAGCGCTTGACTGGTAAGCGCTAGAGGCAGATTTTCCTTGAAATTGCCCAGGGAGGATGTGCTGGCAGGCGGTGCAGCAACGCGCACCAGGTCACCATCGTTCAGAAAACCGGCGCCGCGCACGGCCACCGATGTGTCTGCCTCCAGCCCCGAGAGAATCTCCACCCGGTCGGCGATGCGGCGGCCGGTTTGCACCTTGCGCTGCTGCACCCGCTGCTGGGGGCCCACCACGAACACGTAGGTGAAGCCATCGCGCACCACCAGGGCCTCCTGCGGCACGGTGAGCGCGTCGCTGCTGCCCAGGGCAAACTCGCCGCGGGCAAACATGCCTGCGCGAAAGTCTGTCTTGGGTGGCAGGTCCACATACACCAGCGCATTGCGTGTCTGCGGGTCTACGGTGGGCGCCACCATGCGCACCGTGCCCTCGGCCATGGCGCCGCTGGCGGCCGTGATGCGCGTCTTGGCGCCGGGCTGGATGCGTGCCAGCTCGGTGGAGGTGACTTCGGCACGCCACTCCAGGCGGCCCTTGCGCACCATGCGGAACAGCTCGGTGCCCGTGCCCAACACGGCGCCCACGGTCGCGGTGCGGGCCGAAATGATGCCGCTGTCGGGCGCGCGCACCTGCGTGTGCCGCAGGCGCAGTTCCTGGGTCTGCAGCAAGGCGCGGGCCGATTCCACCCGGGCCTGCGCGGTCTGGGCTGCCGTGGTGAACTGCTGGATCTGCTGCTGGCTCAATGCGCCCGTGGTCTGCAGCGAACGGGCGCGCTCGGCGTTGGCGGCCGCTTCGGCCGCCACGGCCTGGGCTTCGAGCAGGCTGGCGCGGGCCTGCGCCACGTCGGCCTGCACCATCTCCGACGCAAAGCGTGCCAGCACCTGGCCCGCCTTGACCACGTCGCCCACGTTCACCAGCACCTCGTCCAGGCGCAGGCCATTGCTTTCGGCGCCAATGCTCGCCTCCTGCCAGGCCGCCACGTTGCCGTTGGCCGCCAGGCGCAGCGGCAGGCTGCTGCGTTGGGGTTGCGCCGTGCTCACGGTGAGCGCTGGGCGTGCGGTGTCTGCGGGCGCCTCGTCGGCGGCGCGCGAGGTATTGGCGTACAGCAGTGCGGCGGTGCTGCCCAGAACGAGGGCAGCGGCCAGGGCCAGGGTGGCGGGAAGGGGTTTGAGTGCGGACATGGGAGAACTCCAGGTATCCAGAAAAGACAATCAGGGCATTGCGCGCGGCGTGGCGCTGGCGGTTGGTGGCAAGGGGGAAGGCTCCGGGGCGCTGGCGTCCCAGCCGCCCCCGGCCGCGCGGTACAGCGCGATCCAGGCCAGCTGGCGCTCGTGCTGCAAGGCGAGCAGGGCGCTTTCTGCCGCCAGGGCGGTGCGGCGGGCGTCCTCCAGCTCGACCAGGCTGGCCAGGCCGGCGTGCCACCGTGCCGTGGTGGCATCCAGAGACGCGCGGTAGCCGCTGGCCGCGCTGCGGGCGCTTTCGCTGCGCGCTGCGGTGGCCTGCAGGCGTACCAGCGCCTGCTCCACCTCGCTCACGGCCTGGCGCGCACGGGCGTCGTACAGGGTGGCCGCTTCGATGTAGCGGGCCTGGGCAGCATCGACCTGGGCCAACCGGCGGCCCCCATCGAGCAAGGGTACGCTGAGCGCCAGCGGCCCGAGGGACCAGGTGCTCAGATCGGTTGTCACACCGCCCGTGCGCACCCACGCCGCACCCACGGTGCCGCTGAGCGACAGGTGCGGGTAGCGCTGGGCCTGGGCCTGGTCGAGGTCCGCGCGGGCTGCGGCGACTTCGCGTTCGGCGTTGTACAGGTCCGGGCGCTGGGCCAGCACCTGGGCTGGTACCGTGGCGATGGCAAACAGCCCGTCCGGTGCCGCCGGAGGGGGCGCCGCCTGCAGGCGCTCGCGCAGGGCGGGCTCTTCCCAGCCGGTCAGTGCCACCAGGGCCTTGGTGTCCACGTCACACTGCATGCGCTGCTGCGCAGCCCGGGCGGCGCCGTCGGAGGCACTGGCGCGGGCCAGGGCCGCAGTGGCTGGCGCGGTGAATCCGGCTTGTTCGCTCAGGGTGCTCAGGCGGGCGGTTTCACGGCGTGAATGGGCATCGCGCTCGGCCAGCGCCCACTGCGCCAGGCAGGTGCGCAGGCTGCTCGTCTGCTGCGCCACCTCGGCGGCAACACTCACGCGGGCTTCGTGCCACAGCGCCTGCGCCCCGGCCAGGCGGTGGCCGGCGGCCGATGCGGCGGCGGCGTTTGCGCCAAACAGGTCGATTTCCCACCGGGCCTGCAGTCCTGCCTGGGCCGTGCTGGCCAGAGTGGCCAGTTGTTCGTTGAACCCCCGGCTGGCCTGGGCCTGGCCGTCCAGCGTCGGGCCCAGTGCCGCACGGCTGGCGACTTGGCTGGCGCGGGCCTGGGCGACGCGCGACTGCGCCTGCGCAAGTCCGGGGCTGACGGTCTGCGCGGATGCAATCAGCTCGACCAGCAGCGGATCGTTCAGCCGGGTCCACCATTGCGCCAGGGCCGGGAGCGATCCCTGGTGGGGCAGCGGGGCCTGCCAGGCTGCAGGGGCCTGCAGTGCAACGGGGGTGGGTGGCGCGGTGGTGGCGCAGGCGGCCAGGGTCAGCGCGGCACTGGCCACCAGAGAGCGGTGGAAAAGTTTCATTGGGGGGCTTTCGGGGCGTTTGTGCGGGGCGCCCGGCGTGGAGCGCGGGCTGCTTGTCGGCGGGCCATTTCGCCGTGCACCATGGCCAGGGCGTATCCGGTCAGCCGGTCGGCCCACAGGTCGGTCTGCCCGGGGTGGGTCAGTTGGGGGGCGATGGCCTGCAGGGCGTCCCGCTGGGTCCAGAGCTGCATCACCAGTCCACCAATCGAGAAGGCGAGCCGGTGCAAGTCGTCGTCCACGGTGCGCACCCGCATGTGGCGCTGCAGCACCTGTACCAGTGCCTTGTGCGGGGCGCGGCATTCGCGGTCGATCAGTTCGTGCCACACATGGGTGGGCTCCAGCAGTTCGCGCACATGCAGGCGTACCGACTGGGTGGCCAGGTCGTCGTGTTTGAGGGGTTCCAGAAACCCTGCGAAGTAGCATCCCAGTGCCTGGGCCAGATCCAGGCTGGGGTCCGCAAACGCGGGGATCAGCGTGCTGGCGCTGCCAAAGAGTTCATAGAACGTGGCGCTGTACAGGCGTGCCTTGTCCCCAAAATGGTAGGCGATGGCGGCGACGTTGGTGCCCGCCGCCTCGGCGATGGCGCGGACCGAGGTTTGCGCATATCCGCGTTCCGAGAACAAGCGCAGGGCCGCCAGCAGCAGGCGTGCACGGGTATCTTCACCGTCACTGCGAGCGGTGCGCTGCGCGGATGGAATCAGAGAAGAAGAGGCGTTCATGGCGCCGCATTAAACCACTGCAATTCAAACAAGCGTTTGAATTGCAAGAAACCCTGATTGAGCCAGGGGGAATGGCGTGGCGCAGGGTCAGGTGGCGGGAGTGGAAAAAACGCTGTTCCACAGCGCCAGCACGGCGGCACGCTCGGTGGCCAGTTCGGACTGCGGGAAATGGGTGGGCGCCTCGTCCAGCCGGGCGCGGTGCTGTACGCGGCGCAACGAGCGATAGGCGGTGGCTGCTGCCTGGCCCACGCCGCAGGGCAGCAGACCGGCGGCTTCGGCGCGCCGCAGCAGAGTGATATTGCCCATGTTGTCCACCAATTCAGGGTGGGTTGCCGACTGCGAGAGCACCAGGTACTGCAAGGCGAATTCGGCATCGACCATGCCGCCGGGGCTGTGCTTGATGTCGAACTCGCCCGCCGCCACGGGGTGGGCGCCGCGCACCCGCTCGCGCATGGCCTGGATTTCCTGGCGCAGCGCCGCCGGATCGCGCGGGGCGGTGATGACGGCCTTGCGTACGGCGTCGAAACGCTGGCGCAGCGTAGGGGCCGAGGCGGACGGTGCCGGGTCGGGGCTTTCAATGCCAGCGGGGGGCTCGCGGCTGTCGAGCACGAAGCGCGCCCGCGTCATGGCCTGGTGTTCCCAGGTCCAGGCGGTGTTGCTGCCGCGCTGCTGCTGGTAGTTGGCGTAGGCGTCGAAGCTGGTGACCAGCAGACCCGAGTTGCCGTTGGGGCGGAGCTGGGTGTCGATCTCGAACAGATCCCCCTCGCCCGTCTTGACGGTGAGCCAGTTGATGAGCTTGCGCACGAAGGCTGCGTAGATCTCGGGGGCGCGTTCATCGTCGTCGTCGAAGACGAACACGATGTCCAGGTCGCTGCCGTAACCCAGCTCTTTGCCGCCGAGCTTGCCATAGGCAATGATGCCGAACTGCGGTGTTTCGCGGTGCCGGTTGCGCAGGCGGCTCCAGCACCACTGCGCGGTGACGCGCAGCACGCTGTCGGCCAGCAGCGAGAGATCGTCGGCCACCTGTTCGACGGTGATGCGGCCTTCCACATCGCGCGCCAGGGTGCGGAAGGTTTCCGCGTGGTGTGCCCGGCGCAGCAGGTTGAGCAGGGTTTCGTCGTCGTCTTCCTGGGTCGAGCGCAGCGAGGCCAGGCGCAGCGCGAGGTCGCGCTCGAAATCGGCAGCGATGAAACGCTCGGTCAGCATCGCACTGCCCGCGAGCTCGTCGATCACGCCCGGATGCTGGAGCAGGTAGCGCGCCGGCCAGCGGGCGGCCCCCAGCAGGTCCAGCAACTGCTCGTGCACCGCCGGGCGTTCGAGCAACAGGGAGAGGTAGCTTTCGCGGCGCAGGAGCGGTTCAAGCCAGTTCACCAGGCGCACCGCGGCTTCTTCCGTGGTGTGGCCTTCCTTGACCCATTGGGCGGTGCGCTGCACCAGGCGCAGCAGGCGCGTGCGCGCCTCGTCGCGCAGGGCGACCACGCGAGGGTGGTTGCGCCATTCGGCCACGCGCTCGCGCAAGGCGTCGGGAAGTTGTTCGAGCAAGGCTTCCAGGTCGGGTGGCGTGGCCCCGCCCTTCTTGCCGTTGCAGCCGCCACTGCTGCATTGCTTCGGTTCGTTGCCGCCAAGCAGGGTGTCGAACTCCTGGGCCACCAGCTCGCGGTGGGTATCGAGCTGGCGCAGGAAGGCGCAGCAGTCCGGGAAGCCCATGGTCTGGGCGATCCATGCCAGGTCGTCGTCGCGGGTGGGCAGGATGTGGGTTTGCTGGTCGTCCAGGTACTGGATGCGGTGCTCGACGCGGCGCAGGAAGGTATAGGCCTGCGCCAGCGCTGCGGCGGTTTCCGGCGGCATCAGGCCGGCGTTGGCCAGACGTTCCAGGGCGTCCAGGGTGGGGCGGCGGCGCAGCTCGGGGAATTGCCCGCCGCGCACCACCTGCAGCAGTTGCACGGTGAACTCGATCTCGCGGATGCCGCCGCGCGAGAGTTTCACATCGTTGGCGCGCTCGGGGTGGCCTGCACTGCGTTTGGCCGCATGGTCGCGGATTTGCCGGTGCAGGCTGCGCAAGGCGTCGAAGACGCTGTAGTCCAGGTAGCGCCGGAAGACGAAGGGCAGCACCACGCCGCGCAGTGCCTGCACAGCCGGGCTGCCAATGCAGGCGCTCGGTGCGACCACGCGGCTTTTGAGCCAGGCAAAGCGCTCCCACTCGCGTCCCTGTACCTGCAGGTATTCTTCCAGCGCCGCCAGCGACACCGCCGGAGGTCCGGAGTTGCCGTTGGGGCGCAGTGCCAGGTCCATGCGGAAGACATTGCCGTGCTCCGTGGTATCCCCCACGACGCTGAAAATGATCCGCACAGCGCGGGCAAAGTACTCGTGGTTGGAGATGCGGCCACGTCCGTCGGCGGTGCCGCTGGTCTCGCCTTCGTGCTCGTAGACGTAGATCAGGTCGATGTCACTCGATACATTGAGCTCGCGCGCGCCCAGCTTGCCCATGCCGATGATCCACAGTTCCACGGGCTGCCCGTCGGGTCCGCAGGGGGTGCCGTGGCGGGCGTCGAGCTCCTGGCGGGCCTGCAGGCAGGCCTGGTCCAGGGCCAGTTCAGCCAGTTCCGTGACGGCGCGGGTGATGTCGGCCAGCGGTGCCTGGGCTTCGCAGTCCAGCCGGATCAGGCGTTCCATGACCAGTTGGCGCAGGATGCGCAGGGCCGAGGGCAGGTCGTGGCCGCGCGTTCGCAGGGCCTGCAGCGTCTCTTGCATGCGCTGGAGCACCGGTGTGCCTGCCGGCAGCAGGGCAAGCTCGGCGCCATAGCGGCGGTGCAGGCGCTGAAAGAAGCGCGAATGGGCCGCCAGGCCGGTGGGGGTGCTGTCAGTCAGATCTGTGTGCATGGCCGGTGCGGCAGGCGTTGCCGCATGTAAAAGAACCTCGGGTTGCGCTGAACCCGTGCCATGGCCGCGGGTCATAATTCCTGCCTCATCCCAGCCCGCCATGAACGATCCAGCCACTCACCCCACGCGCCTGCTGAAATTCATGGCAGTTGTTGCGCGGTGGTCGCTGGGCGTGCTGCTGGCCGCGGCCCTGCTGATCACGCTGGCCTGGGGTGCGCTTCACGGCTGGATTGTGCCGCGAATCGGTGAGTACCGTGCACAGATCCAGGCACAGGCCAGCAAGGCGCTAGGGGTACCCGTGCGGGTGGGTGCGATCTCGGCACGTTCCGAGGGGTTGATTCCCACGATCGAGCTGGAAAACGTCGCCCTGCTGGATGCCGAAGGCCGGGAAGCCCTGCGCCTGCCCCGCGTCGTGGTGGCGGTCTCGCCGCGCTCGCTCTGGAACTTCGGGTTTGAGCAGCTCTATATCGAGCGCCCGGAACTGGACGTGCGCCGCACGGCCGACGGACGCATTCTGCTGGCCGGGCTGGCACTGTCGAGCAGCAATCCCGACGACGGTGGTGCGGCGGCCGACTGGCTCTTTGCCCAACCCGAGCTGCTGATCCGGGGCGGCACGCTGCGCTGGACCGATGAGTTGCGGGCCGCGCCCGAACTGGCCCTGGATGACGTGGACATTGTGGTGCGCAACGGCAACTGGCGCCACAGCCTGCGCATCGACGCCACACCCCCCGAGGCCTGGGGCGACCGTTTTTCCGTGGTCGGGGTGTTCCGTCAGCCGTTGTTCACCACGCACGGGGGGCGCTGGCAGGAATGGAACGGGCAGCTCTACGCGGACTTCCGGAGGGTCGACGTTTCGCGGCTGCGCCACCATGCCGATGTGGGGATCACCGTCAGCCAGGGGCGCGGCGCGGTGCGCAGCTGGGTCGACGTGGAGCGCGGCCAGTTGGTGGGCGGCGTGGCCGACGTCGCGCTGGCCGATGTCAACGCCACGCTGGGCGCGCAGTTGCAGCCGCTGGTGCTGCCCCTGGTGCAAGGCCGGGTGGGCGGGCGCCGCCTGGCGGGCGGGTTGGAGTTTTTCACGCAGAAGCTGCAGTTCACCACGCAAGAGGGGTTGCGGTGGCCTGGCGGCAACGTTCGGGTGCGCCACAGCGCTGCCCGCAAGGGGGCCAAGGCGCAGGGGGAGTTCCAGGCCGATTTGCTGGATCTGGCGGCGCTGTCGGGCATTGCGGATCGTGTCCCGCTGGGTGACGCCGTGCACCAGGCGCTGCGCACCTACACGCCCCAGGGGCTGGTGGAATCGCTAGACGCCCAGTGGCAAGGGGATCTGACCGCACCGCAGACCTACCAGGCCCGCGGCCGCGTCACCGGGCTGGCGTTGGCCGGGGCGCCAGAAGCACCGGGCAAGGGCGAGGCCCCCGCCATCGGTGTGCGCGGTGCCGCCGTGGACTTTGACCTGACGCAGCAGGGCGGCAAAGCCAAGCTGGTGGTGGCCGATGGTGCGCTGGTGCTGCCCGGGGTGTTTGAAGAACCGGTGCTGCCGCTCGATCGCCTGAGCAGCGCCGTAGCCTGGCAGATCGATGGCGAGCGCATTGCCGTGCAGGTGACCGACACCCGCTTTGCCAATGCCGACGCGCAGGGTGAGGCGCGGGCCACCTGGCATACCAGCGATCCGGCGCAATCCCGTGGGGGGGCGCGCTTTCCGGGGGTGCTGGATTTGAGCGGGTCCCTCTCCCGTGCCGACGGCACCCGGGTGCACCGTTATCTGCCTTTGTCCATTCCGCCTGACGCGCGCCACTATGTGCGCGATTCGGTGGTGGCGGGCCGGGCCAGCGTGGTGAATTTTCGTGTCAAGGGCGACCTGCACGACATGCCGTTCAATGACCCCCGGCACGGCGAGTTCCGCATTGCTGCGCGCGTGCAGGATGTGACTTATGCCTTTGTGCCCCGCAGCCTGCAGCCTGCGGGCGAGCTGCCCTGGCCTGCGCTCACCCAGCTGGCGGGCGAACTGGTATTCGAGCGCTCGTCCATGCAGGTCAAGGGCGCAAGCAGCCGGTTTGCAGGCAGTGCCGATCTGCGGGCCACCAAGGTGGAGGCGCAGATTCCCGATCTGTCGCACACCGTGGTCGCGGTGAGTGCCGATACCCGAGGTCCGCTGCCGGAGCTGCTGGCGCTCATGGCCACGTCGCCGCTGGCCGCCATGACCGGGCATGCGCTGGACAAGGCCAGCGGCACGGGGCTTGCCGACCTGCGCCTGCGGCTGAGTCTGCCCATCAGCGAGATCAGCAAATCACGTGTGCAGGGCAGCCTGCAACTGGCGGGCAACGAGGTGCGTATCACGCCGGATACCCCGGCCTTGTCGCGCGCGCGGGGCACCGTGCAGTTCAGCGAGAGCGGTTTCACCCTCGCCGGTGTGCAGGCGCGAGCCCTGGGGGGCGATGTGCGCCTGGAAGGCGGCATGCGCGCCCTGCCCGCCGGGGCGCCGCCATCCGAAGCTCTTCTGCAGTTGCGCGCACAGGGCACGGCTTCGGCGGAAGGACTGCGCCAGGCTCCGGAGCTGGGCCTGCTGGCCCAACTGGCCCGCAAGGCCACGGGCAGTGCCCCCTACAGTTTTCAGTTTGCGCTGCGCCGGGGTGTGCCAGAGTTGCAGGTCAGCAGTTCCCTGCTGGGCCTGGCCCTGGCGTTGCCGACGCCCCTGGGAAAGCCTGCGGACAGCGCCCTGCCGGTGCGTTTCGAGAACCAGCTCACACGGGAATCGCTGGCGCCGGGCGCAGTGGCCGCCAGGACGGCGCCGCTGCTGGATCGCCTGGCACTGGAGGTGGGCGGTGTCGGTTCGGTCAGCTATGTGCGGGACCTGGCCGGTGCATCGCCGCGCGTGCTGCGCGGTGCCATCGCCATGGGGCTGGCGCCGGAAGAGTCGGCCCCGATGCCCGAGCGGGGCGTGGTGGGCAATGTTCGTCTGGGGGACTTTGATGTCGACCTGTGGCAGTCGCTGCTGACGGGTGCACCGGGCCAGGCGGGGGGCTCGTCCGTTCCTTCTGCCTTGCAGGACTACCTGCCCACTGTGCTGGCAGCGCGTGCCCGATCGCTCACCGTGCAGGGCCGTACCTTGCACGACGTGCTGGTGGGGGGCGGGCGTGACGGCTTGCTTTGGCGCGCCAATCTCGATGCGCAGGAGCTCAACGGCTATGTCGAGTTCCGCCAGCCGAGCGGGCCGGAGGCCACCGCCGGGCGCCTGTATGCGCGCCTGGCCCGCCTGATCGTGCCGCAAAGCGCCGCCTCCCAGGTCGAAGCCCTGCTGGATGCGCAGCCCGGGAGCCTGCCCTCCCTTGATATTGCGGTGGATGATTTCGAGCTGCGCGGGCGCAAGCTCGGGCGCCTGGAAATCGAGGCGCAAAACCGGGTGCTCGATGGCGCGCAGCGTGAATGGCGGCTGGGCAAGTTCAACTTGCTCATGCCAGAAGCCGTGTTCACGGCCAATGGCAACTGGGCTGCGCTCCAGGCCACGGCGGCCGGTGCATCCCCTGGCGCGCAGCGGCGCACTGTGCTCAATTTCCGCCTGGACATCCTGGACTCGGGCCAATTGCTGGGACGCATTGGCATGGCCGATGTGGTGCGCCGGGGCAAGGGGCGCATGGAAGGGCAGGTGGCCTGGCGCGGTGCGCCCATCAATCCGGACTATGCCTCGATGACCGGGCAGATCAACCTCAACATCGAAGCCGGGCAGTTCCTCAAGGCCGAGCCGGGTCTGGCCAAGCTGCTCGGCGTGCTCAGCCTGCAGTCGTTGCCGCGACGGCTCACGCTGGATTTTCGCGATGTGTTCAGCGAAGGCTTTGCATTTGATTTTGTGCGGGGCGATCTGCGCATCGAGCAGGGCGTGGCCATGACCAACAACCTGCAGATGAAGGGCGTGAACGCGGCGGTGCTGATGGAAGGCCGGGCCGACATCGCCCGCGAAACCCAGGAGCTGCATGTGGTGGTGGTGCCCGAGATCAATGCCATGACCGCCTCGCTGGTGGCCACGGCCATCAATCCGGTGATCGGGCTGGGCAGCTTTCTGGCGCAGGTCTTCCTGCGGGGGCCGCTCATCGAGGCTGCCACCCAGGAATTTCGTGTGGATGGCACCTGGACCGAACCGCAGGTGACCCGCATCGCACGCCGCAGCCGTGGCGCCGACACCGCGCCCGCAGCGCCTTCTGCGCCTGCCAGCGCGCCACAGGCGCCACCAGCGCGCACTGCCCAACCCCCAGGAGAGCCCTCATGAAAGTCGCTGCCCTGCAAATGGTGTCCTGCCCTCGGCGGGACGACAACCTGGCCACGGCCCGGCAACTACTGGAGCAGGCCGCTGCCTCCGGTGCAGAGCTGGCCGTGTTGCCCGAGTACTTCTGCGCCGTGGGTGCCCGTGATACCGACAAACTGGCGGTGCGCGAAACGCCAGGCCAGGGCGCGGTGCAGTCCTTTCTGGCGCAGGCTGCGCGCGAGCTGGGCCTGTGGATCGTCGGCGGCACCTTGCCCATGGCCTGCGACGATCCGCACAAGGTGCGCAACACGGTGCTGGTTTATTCCCCCCAGGGCGATTGCGTGGCGCGCTACGACAAGATTCACCTCTTTCGCTACGACAACGGTCTGGAGCAGTACGACGAAGGCAGCGTCATCGAACCTGGCAACACACCGGTGCAGTTCCACCTGCCCAGCCGCAGCGGACGCACCTGGTGTGTGGGCCTGAGCGTGTGTTACGACCTGCGATTTCCCGAGCTGTACCGCCAGCATGCGCGGGCGGGCGCTGATCTTCTGCTTGTGCCCAGCGCCTTCACCTGCAGCACGGGCCAGGCGCACTGGGAAGTTTTGCTGCGTGCCCGTGCCATTGAAAACCAGGCCTATGTGCTGGCGCCCGCCCAGGGTGGGGAGCATGAGACCGGCCGACGCACCTGGGGCCACAGCATGCTGATCGACCCCTGGGGCGAGGTGCTGGGGGTGCTGCCGCAAGGAGAGGGCATGGTGGACGGACGGCTTGATGCGCAGCGCCTGCAGCAGGTGCGTGCGCAGTTGCCCGCATTGGACCACCGGGTGCTGTAAATCCTTGGCTGCGGCGCGCAGCTGCTTGACCCGACTTAACGCGGGCGTTCGCCGACAAAAATCTCCACGCGGCGGTTGCGCGCGCGGCCTTCTTCCGTGTTGTTGGAGGCGATGGGTTGGTACGAACCACGGCCTTCGATTTCGATGCGCGAGGCGCTCACGCCGCGTGCGGTGAGGTAGTTGCGCGTGCTGGTGGCGCGGTCTACCGACAGGGGGTTGTTGATGGCGTCGCTGCCCGTGCTGTCGGTGTGCCCGACGATGTGTACGTCGGTGTTGGGGTTGTCGCGCAGGCCGGCGGCAAAGCGGTCCAGCACCGGGGCAAAGTTGCCCTTGATTTCGGAGCGGCCGGTGTCGAACGAGATGTCGCTGGGGATGTCCAGCTTGAGCTGGTTGTTCGCCGTCTGTGTCACGCCAATGCCGGTGCCCTGCGTGGCCTGCTCCATTTCGCGTTTTTGTCTTTCCATGTTCTGCGACCAGATATAGGTGCCCAGGGCGCCTACGCCCGCGCCGACCACGGCACCGGTGCCCGCGTGGCCGCCGGTGGTAGAGCTGATCACCGCGCCGGCCAGCGCACCAACGCCTGCGCCGGTCGCAGTACGGCGCTGGGTGTCTGTCATGTCCATGTTGGCGCAGCCGGAAATCAGCAATGCCGCGGTAGCAGCCAGTACGAGGTGTTTACGCATCAAAATACTCCTTGAAGGGTCGGCCAGTGCAGCCGGACGGCCCCCCGAGCCGGGCTCGGAGCCATGGAGTCCATTGTCGGAAACAGGGTGTCCGCCGCGTATCGGATGGCAAGACGGTGTCTTGTAGGACAGTGCCTGCAGGCAGCGCTGATCTGCCTGGTTTTATGGGGGCGGTGGTGTTGTATCGTTGTCCTGGGGCGGCCTGATTTCGCCCCCCTTGCGCCCCGAAAACATCGTCCACCAGACGATGAGCACCAGAACCACCAGAGCCGCCAGCGCTTCAAGCAAAATCAGAACCATGAATTGGACTCTCCTGCGCCTTGTGGCGATGGCCCTGATTGTAGGAACGCTGGCCGCCTGCTCCACGCCCCCCGCCCCGGGGCCCGACGATGTGGGCGGCGCCCCCCGTCCCACCGCACCAGCGCCCACGGCATGGCCTGGTGACACGGGTCCGCTGCCGCAGCCCCTGGCGCAGCCCAAAAGCCGCTGGGTGCCGGTGCGCTGGGCAGAACTGCCCGGGTTTTCCGAGGACGCACTGCACGAGGCCTGGAACGCCTGGATCAGGGGGTGTGAACGGCCCGTGCCCCCGTTTACCGCTTTGTGCGGCGATGTGCGCAGGCTCAGCATCGCTACGTCCGAGGAGCAGCGCGCCTGGATGGTGGCGCGCCTGCAGCCCTACCGGGTCGAGGCGCCGGACGGCAACGCCGACGGCCTGCTGACGGCCTACTATGAACCCCTGGTCGACGCCGCTCGCCAGCCCGGCAACGGCTATACCGTGCCGCTGTACCGCCTGCCTGCAGGCCATGGCGCACGCAAACCCTGGTACACACGCCAGCAGATCGACACCCTGCCCGAGGCGCAGGCCCTGCTGGCGGGCCGGGCCATTGCCTGGCTGCGCGACCCGGTCGATGCCATGGTGCTGCATATCCAGGGCTCAGGCCGTCTGCGCATCGCCGAGGCCGACGGCTCGGTGCGCCTGGTGCGCGTGGCCTACGCGGGCACCAATGACCAGCCCTACCAGAGCGTGGGCCGCTGGCTGCTCGACCAGGGCCTGACGCGCGACGCCACCTGGCCTGGTATCAAGGCATGGATTGCGGCCAATCCGCAGCGGCTGAACGAGTTGCTGTGGAGCAATCCGCGCTACGTGTTCTTCAAGGAGGAGCCGCTGGATGCGCTGGACGCCGGTTTTGGCCCGCGTGGCGCCCAGGGTGTGGCGCTGACGCCGGGGCGCTCCATCGCAGTGGACCGCCTGAGCATTCCGTACGGCACGCCGGTGTGGCTGGCTTCGAGCGGGCCGCAGGTGCAATTGCAGCGCCTGGTGCTGGCGCAGGACACGGGCAGCGCCATCCTGGGCGCGGTGCGGGCCGACTACTTCACCGGCTGGGGGGCCGAGGCGGGAGAACTGGCCGGGCGCCTCAAGCAGGGGCTGCGGCTGTGGGTGCTGTGGCCTCGAAAATATGAGTGAAAACGCCTGATTAGCGACATGCCTCAGATATGGACATCAGCCTCTGAGCAAATAGCGGCGCTCGGGATTTGCTCCCTCTCCCCTTGCGGGAGAGGGCGGGGGAGAGGGGTGTTTAGGCGCGGCGTGCTTGCTCCCCCTCTCCC
>JAPKHH010000219.1:0-1638 GCA_026647025.1 Giesbergeria sp. | reverse complement strand
ATCGAGTTTGAGCATTTCTTCATCCGCAAGGTGATGCTCGTTAAGTATTCCTCGGCTTTCGTCGTCATGCCGGGGGGCTTTGGCACCCTCGACGAGGCGTTCGAGGTGGTCACGCTGGTGCAGAACGGCAAGCTCGACCGTTTCCCGATCGTGGCGATGGGCGGGGACTACTGGCAGCGCCTGCGTGATTTCCTCGTCGGTACCCTCGTGGAGCAGGGCACCATCGACAGCCGCGATCTGGACCTCCTCCAGACGGCAGGGGTGTCGATGGTTCCCGCGTGCTGCAGTGAGTAGCTCCAGCGGTTGCGATCGCGCAGGCGATCGCCGGGCAGCACGTCGGCACGCACCTGGCCCTGGTAGGAGGGTTCAAGGTAGCGGAACTCGCCGCCCAGTTGAACGCCCCGCTTGGCCATGATGGCGGCCTGCAGGGTGGCGTCCCGGTTGGGCGCGATGTTCCAGTAGTAAGGCTGCGCGTATTCGAATCCGTTGACGCTGTTCAGGCCCAGGGTGGGCGGCAGCAGCCCGGACTTGCGCTTGTCCGACAGCGGAAAGCTGATATACGGAATAGGCAGCAGCGGGACGCCCTTGAATTCGAGCACGGCATGGTCTGCAGTGCCCACTTCTTCGGCCTGGTCGATGTGGATGCGGTCGGCGCGCAGCACCCAGTCGGGCTGCCAGCTTTGCCCTTCTTCACGCGTGCAGGTGGTGTAGGTGGCATTGAGCACATCGGCACGGTCGCGGTCGATAAAATCCACACGTGTCGCGTCCCCATGGGCGCCGTTGCGCAGGAACTGGTAACGCGCGTCGGTGAAAAAACCTTCGAAGGCATTCACGCGCAACTCCAACGCCGTACCCTCGTACACATTGCCTGCGCGGTTGATGCGCACCGGCCCGGTGGCGCGGACGGTGTCGTCGGGGGCGGTGTATTCCATGCGCTGTGCGCGGATCACCGTGTCGCCCCGGCGCAGCATGGCGTTGCCCTCAATCTCGGCGCGGATGTCGGGTTGCCCCGTGATGCGGTCGCCCGACACAAACACCGGCAGTTGCGAACGTACTGCCTCCGGAATGGTCTCGCTCAGCATCGGGCTGGCCCGCAGCGTGGTGGGCGCGTCCCAGTCGCTGGCCTGTGCCCGCACGGAATGAGGCAGGCCGCACAGCAGACCCGCCACCAGCACGGCGATCGCCGTGCGCGGGTGGGCTGGTACCGGGCCTGGGGGGGCAGACAGCAGGAAAGAGGTGCGATGCAAATCGGGCAAGAAATCAGTCCATGGAATCGGCCGCGCGCGGCGCGCACCATGCGCCCGCCCGCCACCCGCACCGGACAGGCCGGGTTTGTAGAATCCGATTATCCATGAGCCACCCTATTCCCTCCGCTTTCGCAGCATCCGCCCCCCACACAACGGCCACCGTGGCCTGGCCTGACGCCGCGCGCCATGCCGCCTTCGACGCCTGGCTGGCGCCCCTGGCCGCTGCGCAGGGGCTGCTGCCAGCCACCCTGCGCCCGGCCTCGGCCGATGCGAGTTTCCGGCGCTACCTGCGCATCGACACCCACACGCCCGGCCAGAGCTGCGTGGTGATGGACGCGCCGCCGGACAAGGAAAACTGCCGCCCCTTCGTGCAGGTGCAGGCCCTCATGCA
>JAPKHH010000218.1:0-1732 GCA_026647025.1 Giesbergeria sp. | reverse complement strand
CCTGGATCAGTTAGGCCTGTGGAGATGAGCGGCCGCCAGTAGGCGACACCAACCCGTGGGGCCGCGTCAGCGACCCCGTTTAGCCGCTTTGAGCGGCTCACATACCGAAAGCCCCCGGCTTTGCCGGGGGATGGTTACTTTGTTGTAATAACAGACCTTACTCAAGGCATGCCAAAGGAACTGGCGTTGTCGGGACGCGAGCTTGTAGTGCGGCAAAAGGGGGTCGAGGAACCTTTAGCAAAAATGGCATATGCGGTATCACATGAAGATCTCAAGTTTTGCGGTCCCTTGGACAAGAACAATCGATTTGATGAAGCGCAGTTTGTATTTAGAGCGCTTGACTTGATGAAGTAGAAAATCTGTGGTTGACACCACGAGTATCCCGTCGCTCTGAAGAGACACCCCGCCGGTAGGTCGACCAGGCGCCCCTGAACCAGCTGGGTGGAAGTCTGTTTTCTCAACTTTCTACTGGCAGCAATGGGACGAAAGTCGCACTACGCCACATCGCTAGCAAGCACCCTGAACCCGTCTTGGCTGCTACAACCCCAAACCGCAATTCCCGCCGATTGGCGGTATAACTGCGCACCTCCCGCCCTCCATGCGAGGGGCCTGCAAGCCATCCATTCCGCCTGCAAGACTCCTAATTTGATAGCTGCTAGCGCTTGCCCATCAAGCGCTTGAGCCACTTTTGACTCCAAACCCCATGTCTTTCCCTGCTTTCCTGCGCACGCGCTGGGCCGCGCTGCGGCCGGTGTGGGCGCAAGTGCTGCGGCGGCCCGAGAAGCTGCTGTCGCTGCACAGCCTGCTCTGGGCGTTCATCGCCGCCGGGCTGGCGCTGCTGCTGTATGTGCTGGTGTTGATTCCGTTCACGCCGGGCATCCGCGATATCCGCAAGGCCAAGACGGAGCAGCCGGCGCAGTTGGTGGCGTTTGACGGCAAGCTGCTGGCCGAATACCGCTGGGTGAACCGCGCCTGGGTGCCGCTCAGCGAGATCGCCCCGCCGGTGGTGGATGCGCTGATCGCCACCGAGGACCATCGGTTTTATAGCCACTGGGGCCTGGACTGGCGGCGCACGGCGTCGGCGCTGGTGCGCACGCTGGGGGGCGACAAGCAGGGCGGCTCCACCATCACGCAGCAGCTCGCGCGCAACCTGTACCCCGAGGACATTGGCCGCGCGCCCACGCTCACGCGCAAGATCAAGGAGGCCATCACGGCGCTGAAGATCGAGGCGCTGTACTCCAAGGACGAGATCCTGGAGACCTACCTGAACACCGTGCCCTTCCTCTACAACGCCTACGGCATCGAGATGGCGGCGCGCACCTATTTCGACAAGTCGGCCGACCAGCTCAACGTGCTGGAGAGCGCCACGCTCATCGGCATGCTCAAGGGCACGGCCTACTACAACCCGGTGCTGAACCCCGAGCGCGCCCAGGCCCGGCGCAACACCGTGCTGGCGCAGATGAAGAAGCGCGGCAAGCTGGCCGAGGCGGAGTACGCCGCGCTCAGCAAGCGCCCGCTGCGCATCCGCTTCGAGCGGCAGGTGGAAACGGCCGGCCCCGCGCCGCACCTGGCGCAGCAGTTGCGCAAGCAGCTCATCGACTGGGCCGACCGCAACGGCTACAGCCTGTATGCCGATGGGCTGGTGATCCGCACCACCATCGACTCCCGTCTGCAGCAACTGGCCAACCAGGCCGTGGCGCGCCAGGGCAGGGCGCTGCAGGGCGTGGCCGAC
>JAPKHH010000217.1:0-1755 GCA_026647025.1 Giesbergeria sp. | reverse complement strand
GACAGCACCGGCATTCAGTTCCTTGGCGAAGGCGAATGGAAACGCAAGAAGCACGGTGCCGAGTACCGGCGCCAGTGGCGCAAGGTGCACCTGGGTATTGATGCCCACACGTTGGAGATCCGGGCCATCGAGGTGACCGACAACAGCGTGGGCGATGCGCCCATGCTGCTCGAGTTGCTGGAGCAGATACCACCCGATGAGCCGATTGCCAGCGTCAGTGGGGACGGTGCCTACGACACCAAGGCGTGCCATGCGGCGATTGCCCAGCGAAATGCGCAGGCGGTGATCCCCCCGCGCAAGAACGCCCAGACGTGGAAGGCGACCCTGGTGGGAGCGCATGCGCGCAACGAAGCGCTGCGAGCCTGTGACAGATTGGGGCGCAGCATCTGGAAAAAGTGGAGCGGCTATCACCGCAGAAGTCTGGTGGAGACCAAGATGCACTGCTTCAAACGCCTGGGCCAACGGGTGATGGCGCGCACGTTTGAGCGGCAGGTGGTGGAGTTGCATGTGCGTGTGGCTCTGCTCAACCGTTTCACGCAACTCGGGCGCCCGAGCACGGTGCCCGTGGGTGCCATGGCATAGCTGCGTCTGGGGCTGGGGTCATTGCGTCTATCTTCCGACTTGTGCAACAAAGCCCACTGAAAACGAGGAGACCCCGAAGAGCATCGAGAAGATTAAGGGGCTTGGCGTCTATCAAAGCTACAGTAAGCCGGCTGAAGCCCAGGAGTCAGAACGGCTCGTCGGGGTCGAACTCAGGCGATTGCCCCTCGGGCAAACAACCGAGCACAAACCGTCCTGCTGAGCAAATCCGTCGGAACACACGATGCGAACTTGACTCCCTCGGCAAACGCCGCCAACTCTTCATCGGTCAATTGGAGATTCGTCCCGCTGTCACCCTCAGGTATCAACGCTGCGACCGGAGACTGAACGCTCAGCGCATCAAACTTGATGCGCCCTCCCCCCTTGGCAGCGGCTCGTGCATAGGTTCGGTTTTGCTTCGTGCCAGCAAAAGTCCAAGTGCGTGTCAGGCTGCCCTCGGTCCTGGACATGGAGTGCGCATCAGGGGACAAGGCCAGCTCTTCCTGCAAAGCGGCAAGCTCAGTCCTTCCGCGCAGCGAAAGATGGACCACAGTCGGTACGCCTCCAACCAGCGCGGCTCGAATTCCCTGGCAGACCTCGCGGCTTAGGCTGCGCGCACCACCCATCCACCTGGCCTTACCGCCCTCTTTCGCGGGTTCCAGCCAAACGATTTTTTTTGCCCATTCAATTTCCTTCACCAGCCAACTGCGACCAGCCAAAAGCAGCAGCCGTCGAGGCTCCTCACCAGTCAGCACCGTCGGGTCGATATAGCCAACCTCGGCGCTGCCGCACCGGCCCGTCAGGAGCTGAGCGCCGCTGAAGGAGGCCAGCAAATCTCGGTAATGGCCGCGACCGAACTCGCGCTCCGTCTCCGGGCCGACGCGCACCAAACCTTCATCCATGTCCAGATAGCCTTTATGGACCATGTGGCCCACGATCGACGTGAAGCCCTCCAAGGGCAGTTCAGGAAAACAGCGGGCCAAAAGCGACACGACCTCGCTCGCCGGCCACTCGCCACGCTCCAGCGTGGCCACGAGCGGACGGTGCGGAAGCGGTCGTCCGGCAAAATGACCGGGCGCAGAGCATGCACCGTCGAGAGGCGGCGCAGAGCGCGGGCGGCCGTCTCATGATCGCCGCGGCGAGCTGCCTCCACGGCGCGCTGCTCCAGCTTGTCGA
>JAPKHH010000216.1:0-1779 GCA_026647025.1 Giesbergeria sp. | reverse complement strand
GTTGTTCGCACACTTGACTGGCGACATCGAGCGGGCGCTTGCATCACAGTTTTGGCAGGTGCGCATTTCTACTGTACCGGTCAACTTCATTCCCGCGGTGGCCCAGCCTGGCGAAGTTGCGGATGGCTTTAGAGCTCAGGCGTAATGGCCTCTAGTGGGCCTTCAGGTTTGAAGTGTTGGGTATAGGTGCTTGAGCTTGATTCTGGCGTCCTTGGTGGTGAAGCGCCAGTCTACTGTCCGCACCTCCTTGTTGCGCCTGTGCTGCCAGGCCGTTACTTGTGTCTGCAACGTGCTTTGGCTGGCGATGCGGCGGTTCAGGCATTGGCCCGTCAGCGCCCGCAACTCGATCTCTGCGATGTTCAGCCAACTGCCGTGCTTGGGCGTGTAGTGTACCTCAAGCCGCTTCGCCAGCCGGTTTGCGGTGTCCGGGTCGAATGTCTCGTACAGCGAGGCCGTGTTGTGGGTATTCAGGTTGTCGCACACCAGCTTGATGCGCTTTCCCGGAAAGATGTTTTCCAGCAGCCAGCGCACCTGCTGCGCCCAGTCCTTGCGCGTTCGCTGCTCGGTTACGTTCACCCAGCGCAGTCCGGTCATGGGCTCGCAGAACATGAAGAGATTGGCCACGCCGTTGCGCTCATATTCGTAATCAAAGCGGCGGGGCCGGCCAGGCTCCATCGGCAGGGGAGTGCGCGTTTCGGCCACGAGCTGTTTGCTGGTCTCGTCCATGCAGACCAGCGGCAGCTCAGGGTCGTAGGGCTCGTGGTACAGGTCCAGCACCTCCTCCATCTGCGCGACGAAGGCGGCGTCCCCGTTGGGAGGGATGCACCAGTACTCACTCTGGTGGGGCTTCAGGTCGTTTTTTTCAGGGCCCGCCAGACCGTGTCGTGGCTGATGCTGTCCACGATCTTCAGCTTCACCAGCTTGTCGGCCAGCATGTGCAGCGTCCAGCGTGTGCGGCCGTCAGGGGCCTGCGAGCAGGCCAAGGCCGTGAGCGTCGCCTGGGCGCGGCCATCGAGCTTGGGTGTGCGGGATGGCCCATCTTGCGGCTTGCGGTGCAGGGCGCGTTCAAGGCCTTCGGTGACGAACCACATGCGCAGGCGCTCGACCGTGCGGACGGCGACATGGAGGATGGAGGCAATGTCCTCGTCGGTGCGGGCGTCGGCATCGGCGTCGGCCAGAAGCAGAACGTTGGCGTGTTTGATGAGGCGGGCAGAGGCTTTACCGGCCCTGGTGAGGGAGAGAAGATGCTGACGTTCATCGGGCGTAAGCCGGACAACGTATTTCTTTGCCATGATCGGTCTCCGAAGGGTCAATACCGACCCATCGGCAAACCAGCCTCACCCGCTACAACAATTCTGAACGCCCACTAGTGCGGGATTGAACGGACCTGTCTGGCAACTCCAGCCGGGCGATCGAATTGAGGTCATGATCGGCGCTGAGAGCGACTTGCGGAGGTACCGCTGACGCGCCGTGGACGCACAAAGGTTCGCGTCGCACCGACAAGAATAAGCGCAGAGTGTTGAGAAGAGTTCGCCGAACTGCGTTGGCAAGTCAGTACTGCATTGATCCACCGCCCGCCGCACTCTCCTCTCGCAAGGCAATAGAGCATTTGCGACGCACAATTCATACAGCCGCTGCCAAGCGCCAACGTTCGGTGCGGCCACCATCAGGCCTTCAGCTTGTCGTCGGCGCCGAGAAGGAGCAGGCGCTCGGCAAGCAGCAGCAGGTCCACGGGCCAGAGCGGCTTCGGTCTTGGGTGTTTGGCGCCGCTCGCAGCTG
>JAPKHH010000215.1:0-1831 GCA_026647025.1 Giesbergeria sp. | reverse complement strand
TGATGGCAAACACGTCCCACGCCAGCGGGCTGCGGGTTTGCGGCCACAGCGCCATGGTGTTGGGGTAGGGCAACAGCCAATATGCCAGCCACGGCCGGCCGACGTGAATGAGCGGGAAGATGCCGGCGCAGGCCACTGCAAACAGAGTCATGGCCTCGGCAAAGCGGTTGATCGAAGTTCGCCAGGCTTGCCGGAACAACAGCAGGATGGCGGAGATCAACGTGCCGGCGTGGCCGATACCGATCCACCAGACCAGGTTGATGATCGCCGAGGGAAGCGCATCCGGGTCGGCCACGGGCCGGTGCGGCTCGTGGAGGTAGCTCGCGCCGCCGTTGCGCAGGGCGTCGATCCGCTCCTCCACGGAGTCCGCACAAGCAGCAAGCGCCGCCGCCGCGCACAGGAGGAGCACGCCTCGTCCCTTCATGCGCTCTCTTCCATCCATTCATACGAATCCCGCTCTGTTCCTTGCGGGGTTCACGATCCGACGTCCCCCCGGACCCCGGTTCCGTTTGTGAAGCGACCGGCAGCGCCACGACCGGCGACGACCGCACCGGCTGACACCCGACCGTCACGCCCGCTTCAGCCTTCCCGTCACCTTCCGATAAAGGGACTTGCCCCCGGGCACCCTGCCCGGTCCGGGCAGGAGGAAACCGTGAAGCAACTCGCTCTGTCGCTGGGCCTTCTCGCGCTCGTCGCGTGCGGCGGCCCGAAGGCGCGCATCAAGGACAACCAGGCGATCTTCGACACGTACCCGCCCGACGTGCAGGCGATGATCAAGTCGGGCCAGATCGCCCAGGGCTTCGACCAGACGCAGGTCTACATGGCCCTCGGCGCGCCCGAGAAGAAGGAGATGCGAGATAGGCCCATAGCAGCGCGCAGATTGCGCCGGCCACGGCGACCAGGCCGGCGCCCTGACCGAACATGTCCAGCGCAGTCTTTCCCCAACCGCTGACGGCATCACCGGCGCGATAGACGACCGTGTCGATGACGTTCTTCGCCTTGTACTTGCTCTCCGCATCCAGCGGCGCGAAGAGCATTTCGCGGCCGGGCCGGACGAAAGCGTACTCGCCAATGCGGCGCACAATCATCAGCGCAGCGAGGACGGCGAAGCTGGGCATCAGCGCCAGGCCAATAAAGCCGACGCAGACAAGCAGCGGCACGATCGCAAGCAACACGCGCACGCCCAGCTTCTGCGCCAGCCGTCCGGTGATGAACAGCTGAGACAGTAGCGCCCCGGCCTGGACGACCACATCGATAGTGCCGAACACCCGAACCTGCGCCGCCCGATCGGGGAACAGTTCGGCCACCAGACGCGCCTGCTCGAAATAGAGAAAGGTCGTCACGGTGGCCAGCAGCACCACGAAGCCGGCGATGCCGAGCAGATAAGGTGACTGCAGCACCCGCGTCATCCCGCTGAACGGGTTGCCAGGCACCGGCTTGCGCGTGCTCTCCGCCGGGGTCGCGCCAGGCCGCCCTGCTCCGCCGACTTCACGCCAGCGCATGAGCGAGAACTTGAGTACCAGCGCGCCGCCCAGCAGCAAGGCGGCGAGCAGCATCAACCCTGCCTCTCCCAGACTGCCGATCAGCAACGCGCTGAGCGCCGGCCCGACCAGCCCGCCGACGCTCGCCCCGGCAGCGATAAAGGCGAATAGCCGCTTGGCCTGGGCGCTGTCGAACACGTCCGCCATCAGGCTCCAGGCCACGGATACGACGAACAGGTTGTAGACCGAGATCCACACGTAGAACACCCGCGCCAGCCAGGGGTTTTCGCCCTGCGGCAGAAACAGCACTGAGAACAGCAGCAGGTTCAAACAGAAGAAGCCGTACACCC
>JAPKHH010000214.1:0-1949 GCA_026647025.1 Giesbergeria sp. | reverse complement strand
ACCTCTCCCAATCCACCTACGCGGCCCTGCCCAATGGTGACCCCAATGCACTGCTGGCGCAGTTCGAGCCCAGCTTGCGCATGCTGCACCGCTTGTGCAGTTCCTACGGTTTGCAATTGCGGCTGGGCATTCGGGTGGACCCGGCCCAGCCACCAGGCCAGCGGCTGCAGATCGCGCTGGGTTTTGCCGGTGAGTCACAGGCCCTGCAAGCCGCGCCGCTGTGGCCCACCTGGATGGCCACGCCCTTGGCACCTTTTTTTGCGCCACTGATGCAGCAGGGCGGGGCGGACCCCTTGGGCGAAACCACGCCGGCCGCGCTGGGCCTGATGGGCTGCGAGGTGGCGCGCATGGAGCGCTACTGGCCCCTGGCCGAGCTGGGGGACGAAGCCTTTGTTCGCCACAGCGAGCTGCCCGGCTGGCTGCATGCGGTGTACCCGTGGGAGGGCAACGAGTCGTGCCGCCTGATGGCGGTGCTGCAGCTCATGCAGACCCTGGGCGCGCCGTGTGCACTGACCCTGGCGCTCACCCCCAGCGAGGGCGAGGCTGAGTACGAAGCCCTGCACCCGCTCTACGCCAGTTCGCTGGCGCGGCTGCAAGGCGGCAGCCACAAAGATGCGCTGGGCCGCACCGAGTTCGTCAAGCCCGGCCCGGTGGCCGAGCAACTGCGCAGCCTGCGGCAAGACCTGCTGGACAAGCTGCGCTGCGAGCCCTGCTTTGCCGTGCAGTTGCGCTGCTACGCCCCCACGCGCGACGCCGCCCGCCTGCTGGCAGACACCGTGATGGCCGAGGCCGTGAGCGAGGGGCCACACGCCTGCTGGCCGCTGCCGTCTGACCTGGGCTTCTTTGAACCCGCGCCTGACGCGCTGGTCAGCCTCAAGCCGCCAGCCGGTGTGGGCCTGCCGCCCGCGCTGCAGCGCCTGCCGCGGGTGTTTGCACTGTCCGAGGTGGCGGCCTTGTTCCGCTTGCCGGTGCTGTACGAGGGCGAGCAGCTCGACCTGCGCAAGGAAACCTGGCCCAGCCTGCCCGGGCAAGGGCAGCGGCAGGTGTTGCTGGGCCACACCCTCACCCCGGGGCAAGACGGTGGCGACCCGGTGCACCTGCCGCTGGACGCCATGGTCAAGCACACCCTGGTGGTGGGCGTGCCCGGCAGCGGCAAGACCAACACCCTGATGAGCCTGGCCCGCCAGGTGTGGGTGGACCACCAGGTGCCTTTCTTGGTGCTGGAGCCCGCCAAACGCGAATACCGTGGTTTGCTTAATCTGCCGGGGTGTGCGGGTGAGGTGTTGCTGTTTGCGCCCGGGCGCAGTGCCCCGGCCGAATGGTTGCTGGAAGGGCGCTTCAACCCCTTGGCCCTGCGCTTCAATCCGTTTCAGATGCCGCTGGGCTACTCCGTCGCTGAGCATCGGGCCAATTTGCTGCACATCTTTAAATCCACCTTCATCTTGTTCGAGCCCATGCCCGTGATGGTGGAAGCAGCCATCACCCAAGCCTATGCCGATCTGGGCTGGGAAGACGATGACATCGCCACCCCAGAACGTGTGCAACGCTATGGGTGGCCCACCATGCGCCAGTTTGTGGTGCTGGTGCAGGCACAAGCCGAAAAGACCGATTTCATTGGCGAAAACGCTGCCACCGTCAAAGGCGTGCTCAAGTACGGCATGGGCCGCTTCATAGAGCCACCGTTTGCGCAGGTGTTTGATTGCGACATATCCAGCCTGGCCCCTGAGCAATGGCTGCAGCGCCCTGCCATTGTGGAGCTTGAAAGCCTGGGCGAGGCCAATGCCAACTTTGTCAGCCTGCTCTTGCAAACCTACCTGCGCGAAACCTTGACGGTGCAGCAAGAAGCCGAGCGCGAAGCAGGTGTTCGGCGCATGCCTGGCCAGTTGTTGCGTCACCTGCTTTTTGTGGAGGAAGCACACAACCTGATTGGCCCCAGCGCCCACGCCATT
>JAPKHH010000213.1:0-2009 GCA_026647025.1 Giesbergeria sp. | reverse complement strand
TTTCGTCCAGCGGAAAACGCCAGGCGCCGCGCACCAGGGTCTGGTGAGGCTCCCAGGGCCAGCGCCCCTGCAGCAATTCCCAGCCCACACCGGGATTGCTGGCCTGGGCCGCAGCCAGCGCCAGCTGCGGGTAAGCCTGCCCTTCATGACAAATGACGGCGGGCAGCTTGCGCAACCGACCGTCGGCGCTGGGCGTGGCTGTGGCATGCCCTACCGCGCCGGGTCGCAGGCTGTTCGCCACGCCCATGTAACCCGTCACGGGCGCATGGTCGCTGCAAAGGCCCGGCGCGCCGGTTGCTGGACGCAAGGTGCCGTCATGGGGAGGGTGTTCAACGGCGGGATCGAGCACCAGAACCTGGCTGATCACGGTGTCGGGATGCGCGATGCTGCGGTCCAGCAGGGCATCACCCGAGGCAGTGTTCGGAAAGAGCACATCCCAGACCTGCAGCTTGGCGCCCCGCTGTCGCAGGGTTTCAGACAGACGCGCCAGAACCGGACGGGGCCATGGCCATGGCCCCAACATGGCCAGGCTGCGCTCGTCGATATCGACGAGCATCACTTCCGGCGGCGGCGGCTTTGCCGGCAGCCATCGGCTGTAGGTGTCGTGCAACTGGTTGTCCAGGGTCTGGGTGGCGGGCGACAAGGCCAGCACACCAGCCAACAGGGCGCAACCGGCCCAAATGCACCAACGCACCCATCGCCAGGCCCCATCGGCCCTGAGCGACCGCGCGGCGCTCATTTAGCGTTCCACAGCGTGATGCCCTGGTATTGCCCTTGGGCCCCAGTGATGTTGAAGAAGTAACCCGCCTCCTTCGCATTGAGGCTGAAAGCACCAGCAAGGCGCTGGTCGGGCGTGAGACTCAGGAAAAGACCTTCATCGTTGATGCGTCCGGTGGCATTGACCATGATTCCAGGGGCTTGACCACCTTTGAGCTGGAATTGCGTGGCAAAGCGCGCCTGGTCGAAGTCGGCTCGCAAACTGGCATTGCTCATTCGCATGGCCTGGAGGGAGCTGCCCTGCTGGTAAAAGGCCTCGGACGCCGCCAGCTGAAAGTCAACCTGCCCGTGCACGGATGCATCCAGCTGCCCTCGGGGATTGGCGCGCCACAGCGCATACTGGCTGATCTCGCCCACCGTGCCATGGCGCCCATTGCTCGCATCCGCATAGGATTGCGTCAGGGTGAACGGCAATTGCAATGGATCCGAATAACGCCCCCAAACCAGGCTGGTGGGCAACACCCCGGTGGCTCCACCACCATCACCACCCGGGGGCTGAACGCCAGCGGCAATCGATGCGATATTGATGGCATCAGCCCCTGGGCGCATCAGATCCGGGCCGCCATGCCCCACCGCATCGACCGCGCGCGCCCTGCTACCCACCCCCTCTTGGGTCGCTGTGTCCTTGGGATGCGCCATGGAAACCCGGATACCGAAGAGTCGCTCCACATCCTCGCTGGTGGCATTGGCGCGCTGCACCTGGCCACCACTGAGCACCTGGAGGTACTGCCCCGCGTTGCCCGCGCTTTGGGACGCCCAGATGACGCACCCGCTCACCCCACCCATGCACTCACTGGCTGGCGGCTGCAGCACGATCATGCCTTCATGGCCGCCGGCAGCCGCCTGGCGGAGTGGAATCTTTACGTAGACGACACCCCCGGCTTGACGGCCGGCGAACTGCGCAGCAAAGCCCGCTGGCTCAACTATCTGTGGCAGCTTGACCTGATCATCGTCAACTATCTGCAATTGATGCGGCCGGACCAGAAACTCGGCAGCCGCGAGCAGGATTTGGGCGCAATTGGCCGGGCGCTCAAAGCCCTGGCCAGAGAACTCAATCTGCCGCTGCTGGCCGTGTCCCGCCTTGACGAGCTAAAGCCGGTTGAGGCCGAAGCGGATATCATCTGGCTGACCCGGCTGGACCAGGGCGAATTGACAATTACCCAAAATCGCTGGCGGGATGGTCCCGCTGGCGCGAGTATCAATCTATCCAGAGCGGAAAATTCAGCAAGACC
>JAPKHH010000212.1:0-2012 GCA_026647025.1 Giesbergeria sp. | reverse complement strand
GGGCCAGATGCAGTTCTTCCGCAACTGCGACGAAGTAACGCAGCAATCTGAAATCCATGGCCGCCTCCTGTCTGTCTTCGTCTGGTTCGGGCTCTCCGGCGCCAGCACTTCCACCCAGATCCCGTCAGCATCCCACTCTATGACACCGCTTCAAGGGCTTATGTTTGCTCGGAGCATGTCCGTCACCGATTTCCGCGGAGCGGGCCGGCGCACAGCCATGACGCGTGCAGGAGTTCGTGATCGGCGCAGCCGAGGACGACGCGCCGACGTCAGGGCGAGCGTGTCAATGCTGCTTCATGGAAATTGTCATTGATTCTGCTTGCTCTTCCTCAGCGAGACAATACCGTTGGAATGAAACGATTGCCCTGGCATGCACCACCGCGCGCCTACAACTGAAAGGCCGGGAGGCAGCGACTGGAAACCCTCTGTGACAGGCATCGCCACAGGCAGGCACTCATGCGGTTCCCTGCGGTCATAGGAACGAACTCCATGTTCCGGGGTGAATTGATGAACTTGCGCCACCTTCGCTGTTTCATCGCGGTGGGCGAGGAGTTGCACTTTGGCCGGGCGGCGCGGCGGCTGCATGTGGAGCAGTCGCCCCTGTCGAGGACCATTCGCCAACTGGAGGCTGACCTGGGCGTGACGCTGCTGGAGCGCATGCCACGGGGCGTGTGCCTGACCCCGGCCGGGCGGGTGTTCCTGGAGGAGGCCCGGCGTGTGCTGCTGACCCTTGAGCAAGCGCGGACCAAGGCGCGGGCGGTGGCGACGGGACACCAAGGTACCCTCCGCATCGCACTGACTGGCTGTGTTGGGCAGGTCCGATTGCCGGCGCTGCTCGCGCTGTGCCGAGAGGAGGCGCCGGAAGTGGGTGTTCGGCTGTTCGAGGCACCGCTGCAGCAGGTGGTGGGCGGGCTGGGCAACGATCTGTACGACGCGGCCTTGGCGATGGCCAGCGTGATGGAGTCCGGTGTGGTCGCCATGCCGCTGTGGCAAGACCCGTTGGTCGTTGTCATCCCTGCGCGGCACCCCCTGCTGGAGCACAAGCGGGTCCCGTTGGAAGAGGTGGTGCGCTACCCGCTGGTGCTGTTCGACCCGCAGGCGAGTGGAGAGTGCAGCCGGCAATTTGAGCGGCTGCTGCGCCTGGTGGAGACACTGCCGGTCGTGGCCGAGTATGTGACGACCCACTCGCTGATGCTGGCTCTGGTGGCGGCCGGCTATGGCATCGGATTTTCCAGCGCGGCGCACGTGCCGACATGCCGGCAGGCGGAATTGATCTTCCGGCCACTTGATGAAGAGTCGGCGACGCTGACGACCTACCTGCTGCACCCCGAGGGCACTTTGTCGGAGTCGCTGCGCCACTTCATCGACCGTGCGCAGCGCGTCGGCCATATGACAATGGATACGCAACGGACCCCATGAGGCTGTTGAAGGCGGGCTGGCCGATTCCATTTTGGTCAAAGCGCCAGACCTGTTTTGCCACGGCCGGAATTGCTTACTGCGGTCCGCTGGCGCAGTTACTCAGCCCTTGTCTGCGCTTGCGGTTGGCATTCTGCGATGAGAGTCGCATGCATATCGTGACCCGTCACAGCAAAGACGCGCAGCGCAAGAGTGCTTGCGATATGCGTATCGGTCCTGAGGTGTTGAGTTGATCGCGCTTTACGAGGTGCATTTCCCTGCAAAGACTTTGGCCTGGCTTTCCGGGTCAAGCACGGCGCCCGCGGCTAAGTATGTCTATGGCAGTTTTCGCAGCTTAGGAATTTTGCGTGATGGGGCCATGCACGACAAGGGGCACATCCCGCGCTGGTAAAGGCGGCATCACCGATGCCACAGACTCCGCCGCTGCTTCACCTGCTCGTTTTGCCCCGAGACGTCCTGGACGTCCACGCACGCCGCCTGTATGGCGGGTGCGCGTACGTGCCCCGGGTGTGATGACGAATGGAGGCGTGCGCTATGCCGAAGTCGAGCAGGCTGGTCGATGGCGCCAAGATCTACTACCGCCCGATCGAGGCAGC
>JAPKHH010000211.1:0-2070 GCA_026647025.1 Giesbergeria sp. | reverse complement strand
CGCCCGCTGGACCAGCTGGCCGTGGGCGAACTTGCCAGCAGCCCGGTGGTTACCGTGCGCGCGTCCGATACGCTGGGCGACGCCATGGCGCTGCTGCTGCGTGCGCGCGTGCACCGCCTGGTGGTGCTGGGCGAGGACGACCAGGTGCGGGGCATCCTGGAGGCGCTGGACCTGTTCAGCTTCCTGTCCAACCATTCGCACCTGATCACGGTACAGATCGAGCAGGCGCAGGACCTGGAGGCGCTGGCCCAGGCCGCCGCGCAAACCACCCGGCTGATCGCGGCGCTGCACCGCAGCGGCACGCGCATCGGCCTGATGGCCAGGCTGGTGCAGCAGCTCAACGCACGCCTGTTCGAGCGTGCCTGGGGCATGGTGGCCCCGGCCGATCTGGTCGCCCACAGCTGCGTTTTTGTGATGGGCAGCGAGGGGCGCGGCGAGCAACTGCTCAAGACCGACCAGGACAACGGCCTGGTGCTGCGCGACGGCTACGCCCCGCCGCCCGACCTCGATGCCATCTGCCAGCGCTTCTCCGCCATTCTGGAGCGCTTTGGCTACCCCGAATGCCCGGGCCGCATCATGCTCAGCAACCCGGCCTGGCGCGGTACGGCCAGCGCGTTCACGCAGCGCGCACGCCAGTGGCTGCTGCAGCCCGACGGCGACAGCCTGATGAACCTGGCGATCTTTCTGGACGCCCATGCCGTGGCGGGTGATGCCGCATTGCTGGCGCAGGTGCGCAGCGGCCTGATGGCGCTGGCGACCGACAACGATGCCCTGGTGGCACGTTTTGCCGCCGTGGTCGAGCAGTTTGGCGTGGCATCCAGCTGGTGGAACCGGCTGCTGGGCCTGGGCGACGATGCGCGGCACATCAATCTGAAGAAGGCGGGCATCTTCCCCATCGTGCACGGCGTGCGCAGCCTGGCGCTGGCGCGCCATGTGGGCGCCACCGGCACCGCCGAGCGGATCAGCGCCCTGGTGGCCGACGGCACGCTGGACGCCGCCCTGGGCCAGGAGCTGGTGCAGAGCCTGCACTTCCTGATGGGGCTGCGCCTGCAGGCCGGGCTGATGGAGATCGACCTGGGCCGCCCCGTCACCGGCAACGCCGATCCACGGCACCTGAGCAGCCTGGAGCGCGACCTGCTCAAGGATGCCCTGGCGGTGGTCAAGCGCTTCAAGGCGCTGCTGCACCAGCGCCTGCGGCTGGATCTGCTGTGAATGCCTGGGCGCAGTTGCGCCGCGCCTGGCTGCGCCGCCGTCTGGCCGACCCGGCCTATGCGTTTCTGTTCGATCCACCGCCCACCGACGAATGGGTGGCGCTGGACTGTGAGACCACGGGCCTGAACGTGCGCAGCGATGAAATCATTGCCATCGGCGCGGTGCGCATCGCCGGAAACCGCATCCTGACCAGCCAGCGGCTGGAGCTGCTGGTGCGCCCGGACAAAGGGGTGTCGGCCGAGAGCGTGCGCATTCACCGCCTGCGCGAACGCGATGTGGCCCAGGGCCTGCCGCTGGCCGAGGCGCTGCACCAGTTGCTGCACTTCGTGGGCAGCCGCCCCTTGGTGGGCTACTACCTCGAATTCGACGTGGCCATGCTCAACCGTGCGCTCAAACCCCTGCTGGGCATGGGCCTGCCGCAGCCCCGGATCGAGGTGTCGGCGCTGTACTACGACCACAAGTTTCGCCAGTTGCCGCCCTACCGCCAGCACGACAACGCGGAGATTGATCTGCGTTTCGCCACGCTGATGCACGACCTGGGCCTGCCCCGGCGCGAGGCGCACGATGCGCTCAATGATGCGGTCATGGCCGCGTTGGCCTTCGTCAAGCTGCGCCAGCTGCGTAGCAAAAATATCCAATAAAATCGGTTGAAACGCTTTGCCAACAAGCGTAAATAGCTATGAATATAGTAGCTATTGAGGTGCCTGAGCGCTGCAGCAGAAGTAACCATCCCCCGGCAAAGCCGGGGGCTTTCGGTATGTGAGCCGCTCAAAGCGGCTAAACGGGGTCGCTGACGCGGCCCCACGGGTTGGTGTCGCCTACTGGCGGCCGCTCATCTCCACAGGCCTAACTGATCCA
>JAPKHH010000210.1:0-2209 GCA_026647025.1 Giesbergeria sp. | reverse complement strand
GCATATTGCAGGTTGATGCCCCACTGGCTGCCGTCACCCAGCAACTGGGCAAAGCGGGGCGTATCCTGCGGCGTGCTGATGACGAGGATGTCACGGATACCCGCCAGCATGAGGGTGCTGAGCGGGTAGTAGATCATGGGCTTGTCGTACACCGGCAGCAACTGCTTGCTGATGGCCAACGTGGCGGGGTGCAGGCGCGTGCCGGAGCCGCCAGCGAGGATGATGCCTTTGCGTGCTGTCATGGTCATGGGGAGGTCAGAGGATTTCGGCGAGCATGCGCGCCACGCCGGTTTGCCAGTGCGGCAACTGCAGGCCGAAGGTGGTTTGCAGCTTGGCGGTAGCCAGCCGCGAGTTGTGCGGGCGCGTGGCGGGCGTGGGGAAGGCACTGGTGGGCACAGGCGCGACTTCTTTTGCTATTATTTTTATAGCTTGCTGCGCTTTGCTGGCGTGCTCCAGCACGAATTTCGCATAAGAATGCCAA
This sequence comes from Giesbergeria sp., assembly GCA_026647025.1. Classification (GTDB taxonomy): domain Bacteria; phylum Pseudomonadota; class Gammaproteobacteria; order Burkholderiales; family Burkholderiaceae_C; genus Simplicispira. The sequence continues at coordinate 1,728 of JAPKHH010000210.1, read as the reverse complement.
GTGGTTTCGCCCGCCGCCACGCAGTGGTACAGGCCGCCGTCCTGCGGCCGGTACTGCAGATGACGGATGGCGTGGGCCGTGACGTCGGCGAGCAGGTCGGCCCCCGTGGGCGCACCCCACTGGTCGTCGATGACGGTGAGGCGTTCGCGCTCCTGACCCAGGCGCAGCATGGTCTTGGCAAAGTTGCCGCCGCGTGCGGCATAGACCCAGCTGGTGCGCAGAATCAAATGCTGGCAACCCGATTGTTGGATGCGTTGCTCGCCCTCCAGCTTGGTGGCGCCGTACACCGACAGCGGTGCTGGCGTGTCGGTTTCGACCCAAGGCCGGGTACCGCTGCCGTCGAACACATAGTCGGTGCTGTAGTGCACCAGCCAGGCACCCAGGCGCGCGGCCTCCTCGGCCACGAGGCCGGGGGTGGTGGCGTTGAGCAGGCGCGCGAATTCTGGTTCGCTCTCGGCCTTGTCCACGGCGGTGTGGGCGGCGGCGTTGACGATGACCTGAGGGCGCAGCTGGCGCACGGTGTCGCGCACGCCCTCGGGGTTGGCAAAGTCACCGCAATGCGCTTGGCTGTCGAAATCCAGCGCCGTGACCTGGCCCAGCACGCTGAGGCTGCGCTGCAGCTCCCAACCGACCTGGCCGCCTTTTCCGAGCAGGAGGATGTTCATGCTCATGCGACGCTGCCCTCGCCCTCGTACTGCTTGGCCACCCAGTCGCGGTAGGCGCCGCTTTGCACCTGCGCCACCCAGTCGGGGTGGTCCAGGTACCACTGCACGGTCTTGCGGATGCCGGTGTCGAAGGTCTCGGCGGGTTTCCAGCCCAGCTCGCGCTCGATCTTGCGCGCATCGATGGCATAGCGCCGGTCATGGCCGGGGCGGTCCTTCACGTAGGTGATCTGGCTGCGGTAGCTCTGGCCGTCGGCACGTGGACGCAACTCGTCCAGCAGGGCGCAGACCGTGTTCACGATGTCGATGTTGGGCTTCTCGTTCCAGCCGCCGACGTTGTAGGTTTCGCCCACAGTCCCGGCCTCCAGCACTCGCCGGATGGCGCTGCAGTGGTCCTTGACGTAGAGCCAGTCCCGGATCTGCATGCCGTCGCCGTACACCGGCAGGGGTTTTCCGGCCAGCGCGTTGACGATCATCAGCGGGATGAGCTTTTCCGGGAAGTGGTACGGCCCGTAGTTGTTGCTGCAGTTGGTCGTGAGGACCGGCATGCCATAGGTGTGGTGCCAGGCGCGCACGAGGTGGTCGCTGGCGGCTTTGCTGGCGCTGTAGGGGCTGTTGGGCTCGCAGTTGTGCGTTTCGGTGAACGCGGGCGCATCGGGTGCCAGGGTGCCGTACACCTCGTCGGTGCTCACGTGCAGGAAGCGAAATGCTTCTTTTTTTGTAGCATCCAGCGCTTGCCAGTAGTGCCTTACAGCCTCCAGAAGCCGGAAACTTCCGAGCACGTTGGTCTGGATGAAGTCCTCGGGGCCATGGATGGAGCGATCCACATGCGATTCGGCAGCGAAATTGACGATGGCACGCGGCCGGTGTTCAGCCAGGAGCTGCGCCACCAGCGCACTGTCGCCAATATCGCCCTGCACGAACACATGGCGCGCGTCGCCCTGCGCGCTGGCCAGGTTGTGCAGGTTGCCCGCATAGGTGAGCTTGTCGAGATTGACAACGCCCTCAGGGGAGCCGCCCAGCCAGTCGAGTACGAAATTGGCGCCGATGAAGCCGGCGCCGCCAG
>JAPKHH010000021.1:0-36577 GCA_026647025.1 Giesbergeria sp. | reverse complement strand
AGGGAAGCAGCAATGCGGCTTGCCGCTCGTCCCCGTTCAATGGGCGCGATCGGCCATCGATCACGATACGCAGGTTGTTGAGCCGTGTGAGCCACACATGGCGCTCGGCGGAAAAGCTGGCCTTGGGCGCACGGTAGGCGCCTTTTTCGAAGGTGCACCTGCCCAGCATCTTGAGCAAATCTGCACCCGCCAAGGCGGGCTTTTGTTGCCAGAAAAGTCCGCTGCGGCGATCGCCTCGTCCAAGAATGGCGGTTTCCAATTGCTCGGTTGCATGGGGATTGCCCAGCGTTCGCTGGTTGGCAAACAACAATGCCAGTTCTTCGGCCAGCAGAGCTCGTGATAGTGCCTTGTCGTATTGGCCGCGCTTGTTGCGCTGCACATCCGGGAATTCGGCAAGCACCATTTCGGCTGCACTGCGGTAGCCCTTGGACTCCATCAGTCCTTTGGTGTGTTTGAGGCCTTGTTTGACCCTTCCGCCTTCGGCATCGCTCTCCGCTGCGGCTTCTTCGGCTTTGCTGATCCAATGAAAACCCCGGTGCTTGCAGAGGTGGTAGATCACCCGAGCCCATTCGAGGGGAGTAAGCAGGCGGTCAAGTCCAAGGCGGCGCAGTTCCCAAACGCCGTCGGTATAAGACGGGCTCTTGGCGAAGAGCCTGGCATCGGCAATCAGTCCTTCGCGTTTGAAGAGGCGTGCCAGTTGTGTCAACCGCCACGCGCGTCGATACAGTCGGCGACGCAAAAGGCGCGCTTGACGCCGGGTGAGGTTCAGCGGATCGCCCTCTTTCGCAGTTTCGGCCTTGTCGAAGCAGCGAACGCCCAGATCGACGAAGTGTTGTTCATCCAGCACCGCCCAGCCCACTGAGGCGATACCAATATCCAGGCCAAAAACATACTGCGGCATGAAACCTCCCTTGCTATACTCAACGCCGATTGTGGTTATCCGGGGTGAGAGCCGTTGCTGCAATAAGGAGGGGTCGCAAGACCCCGTCCGTACCCAAAAGCCTGACGGGGCGACCTGTCAGGCTTTTCCTTTTGGGGAATTTAACCAAGGACATTGATGCGGCGCCAGTATTGCGTGCTTGAGGCGTCGCTGACTCAGTGGCGGCGCCTGGCCTGCTGTCCCATCACCCGTTGTTGTTATTGTTGTTGTTATTGTTGTTATTGCTGCTGCGTCCCTTGTCCCGTTCCTTGGCCGGTAGCTGGCCGGGCAGGGTGAGGAACAGCCCGGCGGTTCCCAGCATGACCAACTGCGCATTGCGGCTGTAGGCGGCGCTGTCGATGGCCGAGAGCTTGGCGCTGTTGCACCACAGGGTCTGGATCTGGCGTGCCTGCGGCACGTCGTAGCTTTGCACCACCTTTCCCCCCGCGTGGCACGTGATGCGGCCCTCCTGGTAGATCAGGTGGTCTTGCTTGCCGCGTGCGCTGTCGGCCAACCAGCGCACCAGGGGTTCTTCGACCTGGGTGCGCGCGGGGCCGTCTTCCAGCCGCAGGGCGTTCAGAAAGCATTCCACGGTGTAGGCGGTGCGCTGCAGGTCGTTGGTGTTCATGGCAGGAAATGGAATTCAAAGTTCTGGAACGGCAGGTTGGCCGTCTGCACATGGTAGAAGGCGTTGGCCTTCTGCTTCTGGTAGTGGTACTCGCGCAAAAAGAAGGTCGTCACGAACAGGTTGTTGAGCACGCCGCGCTGGTAGTGTGCGCGGTGCAGTTCGATGAGGCCCGACAGGTCCACTTGCGCAAACTCCTCGCCCCGTAGCAGGCTGGGCTGCAGGAAGTCGGCGTAGAGCTGGTAGGTGAACACATGCGCCTGCTTGGTGCGCTGTTCGTCGCCATAGACCACGGGCGTGTCGCGCAGCATTTGCAGGTAAATGGTGTTGCGCACGGCCTCGGGGCAGTTCTGCGCCAGCAGGTCGCGGCGCAGGTGCAGCCGCACGCGGTCGCCGGGCACCAGGGTGTGCAGGCTGCGCTGCGGTTTGAGCAGCTGCGATTCCAGCGCGATGGCCTCGCCATGGAGTTCGAGCACGAAGGCGCTGCCATCGAACAGCGCCTGCAGCACCGGGTCGGCCTCGATGAGCGCGGGCAGGGTGTTTTTCTCATCGCCCAGGTCGCTGGGCAGTACCAGGCGGCGCGCGGTGGGCCGTGGCGCGGGTTGCGCAAAGGCCAGGCCGGGGTGTGTGGCGAGCTGGTACTGCTGCGCGTAGTCGTGCTGCACGTCGGGCGGGTCGGCGGGGTAGGTGAGCGGGGCGTCGGCGTAGATGCGTTTTTGCAGGCCGCAGGTGTAGGAGCGGCCGCTGTGGTTCTGGTGCTTCACCACCGGGCAGCCGGTGTGGCAGGTGGAGAGGTGGCCGCAGCCCTGGCAGGCGCTGTCGAAGCCGTGCGCCTGGTGCACCGCGCGGATCTGGCGCGCGCCGTTGTCCAGGATGTCGAGGATGGGCTGCTCGAACACGTTGCCGTAGCGGAATTCCGGGATGCCCTGGCCGCGCACGCAGGAATACACCGAGCCGTCGCTTTGCAGCAGGTAGAAGCGCTCGCCGCAGTTGGCGGCGTTGGTGCAGTAGCCGGGCGTGAACTCGTCGAACCAGTGGCGGCGCAGGCCTTCCTCCAATTCGGTGCCCAGGAAGGCAGCGTGCAGCGTGTCGTACAGCCGCTGTTGCTGCTCGGGCGTGGCGGGGGTGAGCACGGCCTCGCCCTTGGCGGCGCGGTTGAGCTCGGAGCCGAAGGCAAACATCAGGTTGAACTGGTTCATGTCGAAGCCCAGCTCGCGGTGGATGAACCAGATGTCGTCCACCAGCGCCTGCATGTCCTGCAGGTGCTCGCTGCTGAGCGTGGCGGAGATCTTCTTGGCATGCGGGTAGCGTGCCAGCAGGCGGATGTTCTCCAGCGTGCGCGGCAGCCAGCCGGTGCCGCCGCGCGTGGTGCGGTGGCGCTCGTGCAGGGCCAGCGGCAGGTCGATGCTGGCGCTGATGGACACCTTGTGCCGGTCGAACAGGTCGATCAGCGGCGCAAACTTGAACAGGTTGGTCTTGATGTGCGGCGCCGACTTGCGGTGCCCCAAGGCGTTCAGCGCATCGAAATGCGCGCGGTAGTGCGCGCGAACCATGCCGAACAGCGCATCGAGCACGTCCGGCGGCAGCGTGGTCACCTCGCCGCCGTGCAGCGAGACGTTGAACGCCAGCACGCCGGCGTGGCGCAGCGCGTCGAGCGTGTGGCGCAGCGTGTGCACGGCGCGTTCGGCGTCGCGCTTGAGCGCGGCCTCGCTGGTCTGCTTGCCCAGGTAGCAATAGCTGCAGCTCAGGTTGCAGCACAGCGTGGGCACGTAGAGCAGGTGGATGGAGCGCTCGAATACGGGTGCCGGGGGCGCTGCGAGGGGCTCCATGTTCACGACTCCTCCAGCGGCGTGGAGGGTGCGGCCTTGCGCACGTGCTCGACGATGCGGGCCGACACCTTCTCGAACTTGGTGGCCTTGTTCCTGGTGATCTTGTCGGGCTTGCGCGCATTGGTCGGGAACTTGTCGCGCTCGAGCCGCAGTACCGGGCCTTCGGCGCCAAAGAGTTCGAGCGTGCCGCGCGAGCGCGACAGGGCCATGCGCCGCACGTTGCCGTAGTAGACGATGGTGCTGCCGCACAGCAGATAGCGCGGCCCGAGCTGCAGGTAACGGCCGGCGGTGAAGCGTGCCAGCAGCGGCACCAGCCACAGCAGCGCACCCGCCGGAAATGCCAGCACCGTGGCCAGCAGTGCTGCGGCCGCGCTGGCGTAGGTGAAGCGGCGGCGCGCCGGGCTGACCAGCGGGGGGCCGCCGTGCGGGTATTTGAAAAGCGCGAATTCGGGGGCGGCCATGGTCGTGGAGGAGCAGGGTGTGGTCAGTAGCTGCGCCCGCCTTTGTACATCGCATGCTGGCGCCGCTGCAAGGTGGCGACTTCGCCCAGGCGCGCCATGGCCGAACCTGCGTGCGCGTGGGTGATGGCCAGGCCCAGGGCGTCGGCGGCGTCCTGGCCGGGCAGGCCGGGCAGGCAGAGCAGGCGGCGCACCATCTCCTGCACCTGGGCTTTGGCGGCCCGGCCATGGCCGACCACGGCCTTCTTCATTTGCAGCGCGGTGTATTCGGCCACCGGCAGGTCGCGCGCCACCAGTGCGGTAATGCAGGCGCCGCGCGCCTGACCCAGCAGCAGGGTGGACTGCGGGTTGACGTTGACGAAGACGATCTCCACCGTGGCCACATCGGGCTGGTAGCGGGCGGCCACCTCGCCAATGCCGTCAAACAGCACCTTCAGGCGCCCGGGCAGGTCGCCCAGGGCCAGTTGCGTGGTGCGGATGGTGCCACTGGCCACGTAGGTGAGCTGGTGGCCGTCCACGTCTACCACGCCAAAACCGGTGGTCTGCAGGCCGGGGTCGATGCCAAGGATTCTCATGTACTATTAAAATGATAGCTGCTTGCGCTTGATGGATAAGCGTTGGAGGCTATTTTTGCTTACAAACCAAAATACCAGCGCACCGAGTGAAAAAACACCGGTGCAGCAAAGCACAGCGCGTCCACGCGGTCGAGCAGGCCGCCAGCGCCCGTGACCGACTGGCCCTGCATGCCCCAGTTGGTGATGCCCCGGTCGCGCTTGAGGGCCTTCATCACCAGATGCCCCAGGCTCCCGGCCACGCAGGCCAGCAGTGCCATGCCCAGGGCCTGGCCGGGTTTGAAGGGCGTGATGAACGACAGCAGCCCACCCACCAGGCCGCCCACGCCCACCCCGGCCAGCCAGGCCGCCCACTGGAACCCCTGGCTGACCCGGGGTGCCACCGGCTTGTGCGGCAGGCGCTGGCCCAGCAGGTGTTGCACCACCATGCAGGTCTGCACGACCAGCACCAGGAAGAAAACCAGAAAGGCGCCCTTGCCCTCGTAGTGCGGAAAGTCCAGCAGCAGCAGCGCCGGCACATGGCTCATGCCGTACACGCAGACCATGATGCCCCACTGCAGCTTGGCGCTGCGCTCCAGAAAGCGCTCGGGGTCGTTGGCCAGTGCGCTCACCACAGGCAGCGCCAGAAACACATACACGGGGATGAACACCGTGAACAGGTCGAAATGCCGCGTTCCCACAAGGATGAATTGCAGCGGCAGCACCACAAAGAAGGCCAGCACCAGGCTGCGGTGGTCGCCGCGCCGTGTGGGCGAGAGGGTGATGAACTCGCGCAGCGTAAAAAACGAGACCAGGGCAAACAGCACCGTGGCCATGGTTTCGCCCAGCGCCCAGCCCACCCAGAACACTGTGGCCATGGCCCAGGAGGTTTGCAGCAGGCCACGCAGGCGCCGGGCCGCCATCTTGCGCGCCGGGTCGTCGCGACCCTCGTTGCGCGCTTCGCGCAGGCTGCGCACAAAGGCCCAGAGCGAGACAAGTGCCAGTACGCCGAACAGAACCAGAAACAGCGCCCCGATTTGCTGGGTGGTGGTGAGGCTGCGCAGAAACGTGTTCATCTACACCTCCCGCAACGCCATCACGGCGTGCCGGGCCCGGTCGAGAAAGGGACGGCGCTCTTCGCCAGGCTCCAGCTGGACCGGTGCGCCGAAGGTCACCGAGCACAGGATGGGCACCGGCACCACCTCGCCCTTGGGAATGACGCGCTGCACGTTGTTGATCCACGCGGGCACCAGCACTACCTGCGGAAACATCTGGGCCAGCCGGAACAGGCCCGACTTGAAGGGCTGTGGGTCGTCGCCATGGCCGCGCGTGCCTTCGGGGAAGATGATGATCGAATCGCCACTCTCGAGCGCCCGCACCAGCGGCGCCAGCGGGTCGTTCTCGGGCAGGGCGGCGCGCAGGGCCTCGGGGCTGGGCGCGGGTTCGGGTGTTGGCGGGGCAGGGTCTGGCCCACCCGCCGTGCCGTCCGCGCTGTCGTGGGCGGGTGCTGCAGCGGCAGGCGGTGGCGTGGCGGCCTGGCGCTCGACATAGATGGCGTTGAACACCGCAGTGGTAATCCATTGCCGGAACGGTGTTTTGGTCCAGTAGTCGCGTGCGGCAATCGGCCGGGTGATGCTGCGCAGCTCTTCGGGCAGCGCGGCCCAGATGAGCACCAGGTCGGCGTGGCTCTGGTGGTTGGCAAAGTAGATGCGCTGCTCCGCCTTGGGCGGGCAGCCGTACCAGCGTGCCTGTGAGCCGGTGAGCAGCCGCACCAGGCCCAGCAGGAAGAAACCCATCATCTTGGCAAGCATGGGGGGATGATACGGGGCCATGAGAAGGTGCTGGCCTGAGGGCTGGAAGCGGCTTCGAAAAACGCGTGACTACACGTTCTGGCTGCGTCGATGGAGATTACCTGAGCGCCGTCGGCACCCAGCAAAAAAAAACCCGCAGGCGGTAAGACCTGCGGGTTTTGGGGAGTGGAGGCGGGCGCCTCAGGGCAGGTACCGGCCTGCCCAGGGAGCAATTACATGCCCATGCCGCCCATGCCGCCCATGCCACCCATGTCGGGCATGCCGCCGCCAGCAGCGGCTTCTTCCTTCGGCGACTCGGCCACCATGCACTCGGTCGTCAGCATCAGCGCGGACACCGAAGCGGCGTTCTGCAGTGCGGTGCGGGTCACCTTGGTCGGGTCCAGAATGCCCATTTCGATCATGTCGCCATAGGTGTCGTTGGCAGCATTGAAACCGTAGTTGCCCTTGCCGCCCAGGACGGCGTTGACCACCACCGAGGGTTCGCCACCGGCGTTGGCCACGATCTCGCGCAGGGGCGCTTCGATGGCCTTGAGCACCAGCTTGATACCGGCGTCCTGGTCAGCGTTGTCACCCTTGATGGTGCCAGCAGCCTGGCGTGCGCGCAGCAGGGCCACGCCGCCGCCGGCCACGATGCCTTCTTCCACCGCAGCGCGGGTCGCGTGCAGGGCGTCTTCCACGCGGGCCTTCTTTTCCTTCATTTCGACTTCGGTGGCAGCGCCCACCTTGATCACGGCCACACCGCCGGCCAGCTTGGCCACGCGTTCTTGCAGCTTTTCGCGGTCGTAGTCGCTGGTGGCTTCTTCGATCTGGATGCGCACTTGCTTGACGCGCGCCTCGATGTCGGCCGCCTGGCCTTCGCCGTCGATGATGATGGTGTTTTCCTTGCCCACTTCCACGCGCTTGGCCTGGCCCAGGTCGGCCAGCGTGACCTTCTCCAGCGTCAGGCCCACTTCTTCAGCGATGACCTTGCCGCCCGTCAGGATGGCGATGTCTTCCAGCATGGCCTTGCGGCGGTCGCCAAAGCCCGGGGCCTTGACAGCGACGACCTTCAGGATGCCACGGATGGTGTTGACCACCAGGGTCGCCAGGGCTTCGCCCTCGACTTCCTCGGCGATGATCAAGAGCGGACGGCCGGCCTTGGCCACTTGCTCCAGCGTGGGCAGCAGGTCGCGGATGTTGCTGATCTTCTTGTCGAACAGCAGCACGAAGGGGTTGTCCAGGATCGCGGCTTGCTTTTCGGGGTTGTTGATGAAGTAGGGCGAGAGGTAGCCGCGGTCAAACTGCATGCCTTCGACGACGTCGAGTTCGTTGTCCAGGCTCTTGCCGTCTTCCACGGTGATCACGCCTTCCTTGCCGACCTTGTCCATCGCATCGGCAATGATCTTGCCGATGGATTCGTCGGAGTTGGCGGAAATGGAACCGACCTGGGCGATTTCCTTGCTGGTGGTGGTGGCCTTGGAGGCCTTCTTCAGCTCGGCGACCAGGGCCGTGACGGCCTTGTCGATGCCGCGCTTGAGGTCCATGGGGTTCATGCCGGCGGCCACGTACTTCATGCCTTCGCGCACGATGGCCTGGGCCAGCACGGTGGCGGTGGTGGTGCCGTCACCGGCGTTGTCGCTGGTCTTGGAAGCCACTTCCTTGACCATCTGCGCGCCCATGTTCTGCAGCTTGTCCTTGAGTTCGATTTCCTTGGCCACGGACACACCGTCCTTGGTCACCGTGGGGGCGCCGTACGAACGCTCGAGCACCACGTTGCGGCCCTTGGGGCCCAGGGTGGTCTTGACCGCGTTGGCCAGAATGTTCACGCCTTCAACCATGCGTGCGCGGGCTTCGCCGCCGAAAACTACGTCTTTTGCTGCCATGTTGGAGCTCCTGAATATGGGTTAAATAGGGTTCCAGCGCCCATCAATAAAGCGCTGATAGCTATCAATTATGTAGCTTATGAATTACTTTTCGACGACGGCAAACAGATCGTCTTCCTTCATCACCAGCAGTTCGTCGCCATCGACCTTGACGGTCTGGCCGCTGTACTTGCCGAACAGGACACGGTCGCCGACCTTCACGGTCAGGGCCTTGGTTTCGCCCTTGTCGTTGGTCTTGCCCGGACCCACGGCCAGCACTTCGCCCTGGTCGGGCTTCTCGGCGGCGTTGTCGGGGATGTAGATGCCCGAAGCGGTCTTGGTTTCGGACTCGACGCGTTTGACGATCACGCGGTCAGCAAGAGGGCGAAGTTTCATATGCATATCTCCTGGGTTCAAAAAACGCTTGCAATGCAAAGCGCCTGATCGACAGGCGCTGGATAATTTCAGTTCGCCATCGGGCGCTGCTAGCACTCGAATAGAACGAGTGCTAATGATAAGGGCATTTGATGGCGTTTCAAGAGGCAGGGTTTCTGTGCGTGCAGGGTTGCGCAATGCTGCCGTCCGGGGCGAGGGCCTTTTCCTGCGTCAGCAGGCCCAGAAAGCTGTCGAGAATATGGAAATGGTCCTCAAAGCACTGGTCTTCCAGGTCCATGAGTGCGTCGATGCTTGTCCATTCGGCCTGCGCGGCATCGTCATCGGCCAACACATGGGGAAGCGCCCTGTTGCCCAGGTCGAAAAAATGCACATGGGTGATGGTGCGTCCCCGCTGGCTGCGCGCCGGGTGGTCAAACACCCGCACTGCCTGGAAGGCCTGCGCCAGTGCTTCCGGCGGCAGATCGCAATGGGTTTCCTCGGACAGTTCGCGCAGGCAGCTTTGCCACAGGGTGTCGTGGGGCTCAAGGAATCCCCCCGGCAATGCCAGCAGGCCGCGCCCTGGTGCATGGGCGCGCCGGATCAGCAGCACCTGGCCCTGGCAGCGCAGCAGGGCATCGACGGTGACAAAAACGGGGGGATACGGTGCGCTGGCCCACGCCTGATGGGCTGCCTGCAGTGCGTGCCACTCTTCTTGCAGTGCGCTGTAGGCGGGGCGTTGGGCAAATTGGCGCAGGAAATCCAGGCTGGATGCGGGTAGCTCGCTCTGCAGCCGGGCCAGGGCGGCTTCGGTCTGTCCGGGGGCGGCCGAGAAATAGGTGGCACGCAAGGCGGTGGCATCGGTCGGCGTCTGCCGTTCCAGTGCGCGCAAATCCCAGTGGGGAAAGTTGCGCAAATACCCGCTGCTGGCATCCTTGAAATGACCAATCAGGCAGATGCTGGACGGTTCAGGCGCCGCCGTTCCCTGCGGGGCCAGCAGGCTGTGCACGGCTGATTGCACTGCGTGCGCCCACCGGGCTTCGTTGTAGTAGTCACGCACCGGCAGTGTGTGCACCCGCGTCCGGTCGGCTTCGGGCAAGGCATCGTGCAGCAGCGCGGCACGCTCCTGCCAGGTGAAGGGGTTGCGTGGTGAACGTGCAGCGTGGGCCGAGCCGAGCACGACAATCACCTGGCGTGCTGCGGAGAGCGCGTCGAGCAGCAAGGCCAGGTGCCCGTTGTGGAGGGGCTGGAAACGCCCGATGAGAATGGCGGTGTCGTACATGCTTCAAAAAAATGAGCTGCTGGCGCAGGTGTGTTATGGGCCAGTACCGATTTTGAATCAAACAGGACAAGCGTGGCTTTGAGGAAAGTTCTCGGCGTGATGGGCATACGACCCGATAGACCGCAGGGGATTAATCTGGCACAAACGCACACCTTGTGTCGGGCTTGTTGCTGCTGGCCAGGGCAACGTGGGCGGCGCACTCAAATTGAACAAGGGAGATCCATGTCTTTGCGGCTCAAATTCAATCTGGTGCTGGCGGGGGTGCTGCTTGTGGCGGCGGCCGCCACGGGAATGTACATCCACCGCTTTCTGCAGGATTCGGCCATCGAGGAGGTCAGGCACAACTCGCAGATCATGATGCACGCGGCGCTGGCGATCCGCGACTACACGACCGAGCTGGTCAAGCCGCATCTTGATGTGACCCTGCTGGAGAAATTCCTGCCCCAGACCGTGCCCGCCTACGCTGCGACGGAGACGCTGCAGCGCATGCAGAAACGGTTTCCGGGCTATGAGTACAAGGAGGCCGTGCTCAATCCCACCAATCTGCGCGACCGTGCCAACGAGTGGCAGCGGCGCATCATCGGCGACTTCCGCGAGGGGCGGGTGGCGCTCAACCAGGAGGTGACCGGCGAGGTGGGCGAAGGCATGCACCGCGCCATGTATGTTGCCCGCCCCATCACCATCAAGCAGACCCAGTGCATGGCTTGCCACAGCACGCCGCAGGCGGCGCCGACGACCATGCTCCAGGTCTATGGCGACAAGAACGGCTTTGGCTGGGGCATGAACGAGACGGTGGGTATCCAGGTGGTGCAGGTGCCCATGTACTACCCGCTGGAGAAAGCGAACCAGACTTTCTATACCGTGATGGCGGCGCTCGCAGGAAGTTTTGCGCTGCTGTTCTTGGTGCTCAATCTGTCGCTGACCTCGCTGGTGATCGAGCCCATGGCGCGGATCAATCGCAAACTGGAAGACCTGGCCACCAAGGATTTCCTCACCGACCTGGTCAACCGCCGCCGGTTCTTTGAGAGGCTGGAGACGGAGATGGCCGAGACCCGTGCCAAGAAAGGCAGCCTGTCGGTGGTGATGTTTGATATTGACTTCTTCAAACGCGTCAACGACACCTACGGGCATGAGTCGGGTGACGCTGTGCTCAAGAGTACGGCGCTGCGGGTACGCGAGTTGCTGCGTTCATCCGACTGCGCTGCGCGTTTTGGCGGTGAAGAATTCATCATTCTGCTCAAGGAAACACCGGTCGGTGCCGCCATGGCCATGGCCGAGGCTGTGCGGGCGCGTATTGCGGATGTGCCTTTCGATGCCGTGGGTCATGTGAGCGCCAGCTTTGGCGTCGCCACCTGGAATCACGAGGAGGACAGCCACGCGCTCATCAAGCGCGCTGATGCGGCGCTGTATGTGGCCAAATCACGGGGGCGCAACTGTGTGGTGCAGGCGCAGGAGGCCGCTTGATGGTGCGCAGAGTGGGCTGACCAAGCTCAGACCGTCGTGGCCTTGGCCTCGTCGTAGTCTGCCTGGTAACGGGCGGCCAGCGTGATTTTCTGCTTTTCGGTGAGCAGCTTTCCCGCCATCTGGAAGAAACGGTGTTCTTCTTCCTGCAAGTGGTGTTCAACCTTGTCGGCCAGCTTGCGGGCCTGTGGCAGCCAGGCCGGGCTGGAGGGCTCGGTCTCCTCCAGCGCTTCGACCATCTCGTCCATTTCATGGTGCTCGGCAATGGCATGGCGCGACAGGTCCATGCCGGCATCCAGTGCCATCAGTGGCACATAGAAATGGCGGTCTTCGGCCAGGGCATGGGCGGCGAGTTCGGTTCTGAGCTGCTCAAACAGCTCGCGCCGCTCGGGCGTATCGCCGCTGGTTTCGGTCAGTGCGCTGTACAGCGTACGCTGGCGTTCATGGCTTTCGCGCAGGGCTTCAAAGATGTTGCGGGTCATGGGGTCTCCGGGGGAAGGGGCGTGACGGTGGGCGGGCTTACTTGAGTGCCTTGCGCGCAGCGCCCACCCCGATGACCGCCAGCACGACAAACACCGCCGCGATCACCAGGAACACCACAAACAGCAGCTTGGCGATGCCCGCTGCGCCTGCAGCAACACCGCTGAAGCCCAGGGCTCCAGCGACCAACGAGATCAGGGCAAAAAGGATGGCGTACTTCAGCATGGCGGTAATTCCTTGTGGTGTGCAGGAACGATACCGGGAGGGGGGCTGCACGTACGTCAGCGCCGGAGCGTGGCGGGTGTAGGAGAGCGCCGCACTCAGGAAGCGTGGGGCGCCAGAAAAAGAGCCGCAACGCGTGTGCGCTGCGGCTCTTTGGGGCGGACACCGCGCTGTGCGCGCGGTGGAGATCTACAGGCCCGCTGCCGCGCGCAGCGCAGCCGCCTTGTCCGTCCGTTCCCAGGTGAAATCGGGTTCATCGCGGCCGAAGTGGCCGTAGGCGGCGGTCTTTTCGTAGATCGGGCGCAGCAGGTCAAGCATCTGGATGATGCCCTTGGGGCGCAGATCGAAGTGCGCTGCCACCAGCTTGGCCAGTTCGCTGTCGGGGAGTATGCCGGTGCCCTCGGTGTAGACCGTGATGTTCATCGGGTGTGCCACGCCGATGGCGTAGGCCACCTGGATCTGGCACTGGCGCGCCAGGCCGGCGGCGACGATGTTTTTGGCCACGTAGCGCGCGGCATAGGCGGCGCTGCGGTCCACCTTGGTCGGGTCCTTGCCACTGAAGGCGCCGCCGCCGTGCGGGCAGGCGCCGCCGTAGGTGTCGACAATGATCTTGCGGCCGGTGAGGCCGCAGTCGCCCTGCGGGCCGCCCACGACGAAGCGGCCCGTGGGGTTGATCAGATACTTGGTGTCCTGCAGCCACTCTTTGGGCAGCACGGGCTTGATGATTTCCTCGATGATGGCCTCGATAAAGCTGGCCTTCATCTTGGTTTGCGTTTCACTCTGGTCCGGGCTGTGCTGGGTGGAGAGCACCACGGTGTCGATGCTGTGCGGCTTGCCGTCGACATAGCGCATGGTCACCTGGCTCTTGGCGTCGGGGCGCAGGAACGGCAGGCGGCCGTCCTTGCGCAGCTGCGCCTGGCGCTCGACGAGGCGGTGCGCATAGTAGATGGGCGCGGGCATCAGATCGGGCGTTTCGTCGCAGGCATAGCCGAACATCAGGCCCTGGTCGCCCGCGCCCGTGTTGAGGTGGTCGTCCGAGGCATGGTCCACGCCCTGGGCAATGTCGTTGCTCTGCTTGTCGTAGGCCACGAGCACGGCGCAGCCTTTGTAGTCAATGCCGTATTCGGTGTTGTCGTAGCCGATGCGCTTGATGGTGTCACGCGCCACCTGGATGTAGTCCACATGCGCGTTGGTGGTGATTTCGCCGGCCAGCACGACCAGGCCGGTGTTGGTCAGGGTTTCGGCGGCAACGCGGGAGCGGGGGTCTTGTGTGAAGATCGCGTCAAGGATCGCATCGGAAATCTGGTCGGCCACTTTGTCGGGGTGGCCTTCCGAGACAGATTCGGATGTGAAGAGAAAGTCGTTCGCCATTTGAATAAACTCCTGTGTTCCGGCATTTTGGGCGTTGCCCGAAGCCTTGGGAGCTTTGGCGAACGCTTTAGCAGATTTATTTCACGTCGCCCTGCAAGTTGCTCATTTAACTCAGCGACACCGTCATTTTAATGCCTTTCGTATTCCGGTTTTTCTCCCTGCTGCCCTTGTGGCTGCTGCATGGCCTGGGGGCCGTCATGGGGTGGGTGGCGTTTCTTGCATCACCCACTTACCGGCATCGCTTTCTCGAAAACGCGGCGCTGGCGGGTTACCGTTTTGCGCAGGTGCGCGCGGCCGTGGCCCATGCCGGGCGCATGGCGGCCGAGTTGCCGCGTCTGTGGCTGGGGGCTGCGCCGCCGTGCCGCATTGTGGGAGAGGAGTTTCTTCTGCAAGCCCATGCGGCGGGGCAGGGGACCGTGTTTCTCACGCCGCATCTGGGGTGTTTCGAAATGTCGGCCCAGGCCGTGGCCCGGCGCTGGGGCGCTGCGCACGGCCCCATCACCGTGCTGTACCGTCCGGCGCGCCAGCCCTGGCTGGCCCGGGTGATGGAGACGGCGCGCAACCGCCCCGGCATGCAGGCGGTTCCGACCACCCTGGCGGGCGTGCGCCAGATGATCAAGGCACTGCGCCGGGGGGAGGGTGTGGGGCTGCTGCCCGACCAGGTGCCGCCCGAGGGCCAGGGTCTGTGGGCGCCGTTCTTTGGCCGCAATGCCTACACCATGACCCTGGCGGCGCGCCTGGCCCAGCAGACCGGGGCCACGGTGCTGCTGGCGCGCTGTGAGCGCCTGTCCTGGGGACGGGGTTTTTTGCTTGTGATCGAGCCCCTGCCTGCGGCGCTCGATGATTCTCTGGAGGCCGCCGTGCTGCAAATCAACCGTGCCATGGAGCATGTCATTCGCCAATGCCCTGACCAGTACCTGTGGGGCTACGCCCGCTACAAGCAGCCGCGCGCCGAGGCGCCCGCCGGAGGCGTGGCATGAGCGGCCGCCTTGGGGTGTGGTTGATGGGGGTGCTGGCGCACCTGCCGCTGCCGGTGCTGCGCGCCCTGGGCTGGCTGATCGGCCAGGTGCTGTATGTGCTGGCGGCGCCGCGGCGCCGCGTGGCGCTGCGCAATCTGGAGCTGTGCTTTCCGCAGGCCACGCTGGCGCAGCGCCGGGCCTGGGCACGCGAGACCTTCGTGGTGTTTTGCCAGACCTGGCTGGACCGCAGCTGGCTGTGGTCTGCGCCGCGCGAGGTGGTGCTGCGGCGCGTCAAGCTGCAGGGCGCCGTGCACGAGCTGGAAGGCGATGTGCCCACCATCATCTTTGCGCCGCATTTCTATGGCATGGACGCAGGGGGGCTGGCCTTGCCCCTGAACACCCCGCGGGCGTTCACGTCCATTTTCTCGACGCACCCCGATCCTGCGGTGGATGCCTGGTTCATGGCGGGGCGCCAGCGCTTTGGCGATGTGCGCATGCTGAACCGGGCCGATGGCGTGAAGCCCATCATTTCCAGCCTGCGCAAGGGCGGGCTGCTGTACTTGCTGTCCGACATGGATTTCGGCCCGGGAGAGTCCATCTTTGTGCCGTTCTACGGCGTGCCCACGGCCACCGTACCCTCGCTGTCCCGCTTTGCCCGGCTGGGACGTGCCAAGGTGCTGGGCATGTACACGCGCCTGACACCCACGGGCTACGTGGCCGAATTGTCCCCTGCGTGGGAGCATTTCCCCACCGACGACGTCGAAGCCGACACTGCGCGCATGAACCGCGAGCTGCAGGGCTATATCGACACCATGCCCGGCCAGTACTACTGGGTGCACAAGCGCTTCAAGACGCGGCCCGAGGGCGAGAAATCTGTTTATCAGTAAAAATCGACTTCAGGGCTTATGTATAAAGCGCCGTAAGCTATGAATTTGATTGCAAAAACAACGCCAGTGCGCCGGTGAGCACGGCGGGTTGTTCATGCACCAGCCAGTGTGAGGCACCGGCGACCGGCTGCAGTTGCAGCTGTGGCACCCAGTCCTGGAGGCCGTCCAGCAGGCTGGGCAGCAAGGCGGGGTCCTCCATTCCCCAGAGGACCAGCGTGGGGATTGGCACGGTCAGCATGGAGGTCGGCATGCTGACCGCCGTGGCCCCGGCATCGCCCTCGCGCGGCGGGCGCAGCGGGCTGGCGCGGTAATAGTTGCAGGCGCCCGTCAATCCTTGCTGCCACAGTGCACGGTATTGCTGCCGCACGGCATCGGTCAGCCAGGCGGGCGCGCTGCCGTCCGGGGCGTTGAAGAAAGCGAACAGGCGGCGGAAGTCGTCCTCGGCCAGCAGCGCCTCGGCGTCGGGGCGGCACAGGAAGTGCATGTACTGGCTGGCGGCCTGCTGCGCGGCGTTGTGCTGCAGTTCACGCAGAAAAGCCCCGGGGTGCGGTGAATTCACGATGGCCAGGCGGCGCAGGCGCTGTGGCCACTGGTTGGCCAGGTTCCAGGCGATGGCCCCGCCCCAGTCGTGCGCCACCAGGCATTCGAGCGGCGCCCCATCGGCGCACTCGACCGCCATGAGCGCCGCCAGATCCTGTACCAGGTATTTGGCGCGGTAGGCCTCGGCTTCTTGCGGGCTGCTGGATCGGCCAAAGCCCCGCATGTACGGCGCTACGCAGCGGTAGCCGCCGTGCGCGGGTTGCGAAAAATGCGCCAGCAAGTCATCCCAGATGAAGGCACCTTCCGGAAAGCCGTGCAGGAACATGAGCACCGGGCGCCCCCGCTCGCCCGCCACATGGCAGTGCAGGGTGGTGCCATGGGGCAGGGGAATGTCGATACGGGCTGTCATTTTGCTATCCAAAATATAGCTTGCAACGCTCTATTGATAAGCGTTAGATGCCATTTTTACTGAAAATGAGAGCGCTGCAGCCCTGCGCCGGGTGTCAGCCCTGGGGCGCTGCCGGAGTGGCGGGGTCGGCCGCTCCATCCGGGTGAGCCCACTGCCACAGGAGTTGTGCGGTCTCGTCCACGCCCTGTTTCTTGAGCGCGGAGAACATCTTCACCTCGCCCCCGCCAGCCTGCAGTCGCCCAATCGACAGGGCCTTGGTTTGCTCGGCGCGGGTCAGCTTGTCGGCCTTGGTCAGCAGCACCAGAAACTTCAGCCCTTCCTCGACGCGGGGGCGCACGACTTCGAGCAGGGCTTCGTCCAGTTCGGTCAGGCCCAGGCGTGGATCGCACAGCAGCACGATGCCGGTCAGGCTGGTGCGGCTCACCAAATAGTTCACCATCACCTGCTGCCAGCGTTTCTTGTCGGTGCGTGACACCGCGGCGTAGCCGTAGCCGGGCAGATCGGCCAGCACGGCGTCCGTCTGGCCCTGGCGGCCCAGCGAGAACAGATTGATGTGCTGCGTGCGTCCCGGCTTCTTGGAAGCAAACGCCAACTGCTTCTGCTGTGCCAGGGTATTGATGCATGAAGACTTGCCGGCGTTGGAGCGCCCGACGAAGGCAATCTCCGGCACATCGACGGGGGGCAACTGGTGCAGTTGAGCGGCGGTGGTGAGAAATCGTGCCGTGTGCATCCAGCCCATGGCGGTCCGGGCATCGGGTGCGGGCGAAACAGGGCCAGCAGCTGGCGCGGGAGCAGAGAGTGTCATGGATCAATTGGAGGCGATGGAGCCTCATTGTAGAATCGCGTGGTTTAGCGCCACCACAACGAAGTCCCTCGATATGAAGTTGCTCGCCTCCTTGCTCATGGCTGCCGTGCTGGCAGCTCCCGCTCTTCCTGCTTTTGCCACGGATGCCGCACCGGCACCAGCCAAGCCCGATCTGGCCAAGGGAGAGGCCAGCTATTCCACGGTTTGCGTGGCCTGCCATGCGGCTGACGGCAATTCCAGCATTGCTGAAAACCCCAAGCTGGCACAGCAGCACCCGGCCTATCTGGTCAAGCAGCTGGAAGAGTTCAAGTCCGGCAAGCGTGCCAGTGCCATCATGCAGGGCTTCGCCTCCATGCTGTCGGACGAGGACATGCGCAACGTGGCTGCCTGGCTGGCTTCCAAGCCTGCAGCCGAAAACGCAGCCAAGGACAAGAACCTGGTCGCCATGGGTGAGCGCATCTACCGTGGCGGTATCCCAGACCGCCAGATTGCCGCCTGCGCCGCCTGCCACAGCCCCAACGGTGCCGGTATTCCTGCGCAGTACCCGCGCATTGCGGGTCAGCATGCGGTCTACACGGAAGCCCAGCTCAAGGCCTTCCGTGATGGCGTGCGCAATAACAATATCCACATGACCGGTGTGGCCGCCAAGCTGAACGACCGCGAAATCGCTGCCGTATCGGACTACATCGCCGGGCTGCGTTGATCGCGTTGCGCTGTCCGGGGCGGACTTTCCGCCATTGCACGGAACCAATCGCGCACAACTAACCCCAATGCGGGCGGGCCCATCTTTGGATGGCCCGCCCTTTTTCTTTCGGCGCTGCATACTCTTCACCCATGTCTGACACCACCCACGGCGTGCGCATTCGTACGGGCTCGCACGCGCTGCGCGCCGGTATCGAGTTGCTCTCCTCGATGCGTTTCGCCATTGCGCTGCTGACCATCATCTGTATCGCTTCGGTGATTGGAACCGTGCTCAAGCAGCACGAGCCTGCCATCAATTACGTCAACCAGTTCGGGCCTTTCTGGGCCGAGGTGTTCACGTCCGTGCAGCTCAACACGGTGTACAGCGCCTGGTGGTTCCTGCTGATCCTGGCGTTCCTGGTGACCAGCACTTCGCTGTGCATTGCGCGCAACACCCCCAAGATCATTGCGGACCTCAAGACCTATAAGGAAAACATTCGCGAGCAGAACCTGCGCGCTTTCCACCACAAGGCCGAGGCCGTCCTGGAACAAGGCACCGAAGCCGAGGCACGGCGTATCGGCCAGATGCTGGCGGGCGGCGGCTGGAAGGTGCGTTTGCAGCAGCGGGACACCGCCGCAGGCCCGGGCACGGGCTGGATGGTGGCCGCCAAGGCGGGCGCGGCCAACAAGATTGGCTACATTGCGGCGCACAGTGCCATTGTGCTGGTGTGTCTGGGCGGCTTGCTCGATGGCGACCTGATCGTGCGGGCGCAGATGTGGATCGGTGGCAAAACGCCCTTTGCCGGTGGCGGCCTGATTTCCGATGTGCGGCCTGAGCATCGTTTGAGCGAACGCAACCCCACGTTCCGTGGCAATCTGGTGGTGAGTGAAGGAACCCAATCGAGCACCGCCATCCTGAGCCAGTCCGACGGTGTGCTGCTGCAGGACCTGCCGTTTTCGGTCGAACTGAAGAAATTCATTGTCGAACACTACTCCACGGGCATGCCCAAGCTGTTTGCCAGCGAGGTCATCATCCACGACAAGGCCACGGGCGAGGCGGTTCCGGCGCGCATCGAGGTCAACCACCCGGCCAGCTACAAGGGTGTCGAGATCTACCAGTCGAGCTTTGATGATGGTGGGTCGGCGGTGTCGCTGCAGGCGCTGCCGCTGGCGGCGGGTACGGCGGCTTTCGAGGTGCAAGGCACCATCGGCACCAGCACCCGCCTGGCCCAGGGGACGGGGGGCGATCCGCTCTCGCTGGAGTTCACCTCGCTGCGCACGATCAACGTGGAGAACTTTGGCAACAACGAAGAGGCTTCCGGGGCCGACGTTCGCAAGGTGGATTTGCGCCAATCCATTGATGCCCGCATGGGCGCGGCCAACAAGACCAAGAGCAACAAGGATCTGCGCAACATCGGCCCCAGCATCGGCTACAAGCTGCGTGATGCGGCAGGCCAGGCGCGCGAGTTCCATAACTACATGCTGCCCGTGGACATGGGCGATGGCGCACCGCCGGTCTTTTTGTTTGGTGTACGCGAAAAGCCGTCCGATCCCTTCCGCTACCTGCGCCTGCCCGTGGACGCACAGGGCGAGATCAACGGTTTCCTGCGTCTGCATGCGGCGTTGTCCAGCCCCACGGATCGTGCCGAGGCCGTACGGCGGTACGTGGCGCAGGCGGTCGATCCAGGCCGCAAGGATCTGTCGGCCCAGTTGGCCGAATCCACCTCGCGGGCGCTGACGCTCTTTGCCGGTCGCACGGATGAAGCAGGCAAGCGCCACGGCGGGCTGGCCGCGATCTCCGAGTTCATGGAAGCCAATGTGCCGGAGGCCGAGCGTTCGCGTGCGGGCGAGGTCCTGATCCGGATTCTGAACGGCGCGCTGTACGAGTTGGCGCAGATCACCCAGGAACGCGCGGGGCTTGCGCCCCTGGAGCCGGGGAATCAGACTTTGGGCTTCATGACGCAGTCGGTCATGGCGCTGAGCGATGTCCAGTTCTACCCGGCTCCGATGCTGCTGGAACTCAAGGACTTCAAGCAAGTGCAGGCCAGTGTCTTCCAGGTGGCGCGTGCGCCGGGCAAGAACATCGTGTACCTGGGCTGTGCCTTGCTGATTCTGGGGGTGTTCGCCATGCTCTATATCCGTGAGCGTCGTGTCTGGGTCTGGCTGGCCCCGCGCGATGGACATACCCATGCCACCATGGCGCTTTCGACCAATCGCAAGACCATGGACGGCGACCGCGAGTTTGCCCAATTGACCGAGAAACTCATAGGGGCGGCACCTTCGATCCGCCAAGGAGGCTCCACATGACGACTGCTAGCACCATCACGGTGACCCTGAATGAGGGTTTTTTCTCCCGCCGGAACTGGCTGGACTGGCTCTTTGCTGCCATTGTGGTGGTGGGGGGGCTGTACGCGTTGCAGCGTTATGCCGCGTACATGGATATTTACGAAAAGGGCATTCTGCTGGGCGCCATCCCCAGCCTGGTGTGGCTGGGCTGGTTCTGGCGGCCCCTGCGCTCATTGATGCTGGTCGTGGCGGCTCTCTCGTTGCTGGCCATCGGGCTCTACCAGATCGATGGTGTCGGCAGCCTGGGGCGTGCCGAAACCGTGTTTGGCCTCAAGTACTTCCTGTCCAGCCAATCGGCCATCCTGTGGATGAGCATGCTGTTCTTCATGGCCACGCTGTTCTACTGGATCGGTATGTTCTCGCGCGGCGAAGGCGACGTGATGTCGCTGATTGGCTCCCGCCTGGTCTGGGTGGCCGTGGGCATGGCGCTGATCGGGACCATGGTGCGCTGGTACGAAAGCTACCTGCTTGGCGCCGACATCGGCCATATTCCGGTGAGCAACCTCTATGAGGTGTTCGTGATGTTCTGCTGGATGACCGCGTTGTTCTACCTGTACTACGAAGAGCACTACGACACACGCGCCCTGGGTGGTTTCGTCATGCTGGTGGTCAGTGCGGCCGTGGGCTTTTTGCTGTGGTACACGGTGGTGCGCGACGCGCACGAAATCCAGCCCTTGGTGCCGGCACTCAAAAGCTGGTGGATGAAGTTGCACGTACCCGCCAATTTCATTGGATACGGTACGTTTGCACTCTCGGCCATGGTTGCTTTTGCCTACCTGATCAAGCAGCAGGCGACCGAAACCCGCTGGTACAAGCTGGCGCCGCTGTGGCTGCTGGGCGTGGTGCTGTGCTTTGAGCCACTGGTCTTCCGCCAGGGCTCCACCGCGGCGGGCAGCAGCTACTGGATGGTGTATTTTGGCGTGTCCGCGCTCATCGTTGCCGGCATCTTGCTGGGACGCAAGCGCATTGGCGAGCGTCTGCCCTCGTTTGAGGTGCTCGACGACCTGATGTACAAGTCCATTGCCGTGGGTTTTGCCTTTTTTACCATTGCCACCGTGCTGGGGGCCCTGTGGGCTGCCGAAGCCTGGGGCGGCTACTGGAGCTGGGACCCCAAGGAAACCTGGGCGCTGATCGTCTGGCTCAACTATGCCGCCTGGCTGCACATGCGCCTGATGAAGGGTTTGCGGGGCACGGTGTCGGCCTGGTGGGCGCTGGTGGGCCTGGTGGTCACCACTTTTGCG
Source organism: Giesbergeria sp. (assembly GCA_026647025.1). Taxonomy (GTDB): domain Bacteria; phylum Pseudomonadota; class Gammaproteobacteria; order Burkholderiales; family Burkholderiaceae_C; genus Simplicispira. The sequence continues at coordinate 15,487 of JAPKHH010000021.1, read as the reverse complement.
TTCCTCGGTGTCAATATGTTCCTGAGCGGTCTGCACAGCTACGGGACGCTGTGAAATCAGGGCTATCGAGGTCTCTTCGGCGGTTTTTTGGTCGGCGCTGTAACCTGAAGGGGGAATGGAACGAATTGCTTTCCATTCCGCTCTCTCTTTGACAGCGCTTCCAACCCATCGACAGGAGAACCCCATGGCTCATTTTTTCCGCGACAAGGGTTTTCAACACCCCATCACCTCTGAAATCACTCCGCGCGCGGTGTACCAAGAACGCCGCCAGCTACTGCGCCAAGGCGCAGCCGGTCTGGCAGGCGCCGCGCTGGCGGGCTGGGCGGGTCGGCAGGCATTGGCACAGGTGCAGGCTCCGGGAAAGCTGGCAGCGTTGCCCGGCAATCCGTCGGTGGTGTCGGGTGCGGTCACGATGGAGAAGCACACCAGTTACCAGGATGCCAGCAGCTACAACAATTTTTATGAGTTTGGCACCGACAAGGCCGATCCTGCCCGCAACGCCCATACGCTCAGGACCACGCCCTGGACGGTAGAGATCGAAGGACTGGTCAAGAAGCCTGGCCGATACGGTATCGAAGACCTGCTCAAGCTCAGTGCCATGGAGGAGCGCATCTACCGGATGCGCTGCGTGGAAGGCTGGTCCATGGTGATCCCCTGGGTCGGCTATTCGTTGGCCGATCTGGTGCGCCGTGTGGAGCCTTTGGGCAGCGCAAAGTATGTTGAATTTGTGACGCTGGCAGACAAGGCCACCATGCCCGGTATCGGCTCGCGCGTGCTCGATTGGCCTTATTCCGAAGGCTTGCGTCTGGACGAAGCCATGCACCCGTTGACGCTGCTCACTTTCGGCATGTATGGCGAGGTTTTACCGAAGCAGAACGGCGCGCCGGTGCGCATTGTGGTGCCCTGGAAATATGGATTCAAGAGTGCCAAGAGCATTGTCAAGATCCGTTTTACCGACAAGGAACCGGCCACGGCCTGGAACAAGGCCGCCATGCAGGAGTACGGTTTCTATTCCAACGTGAATCCCCAGGTAGACCACCCACGATGGAGCCAGGCGACCGAGCGGCGCATTGGCGAAGATGGCCTGTTTGCCCGCAAACGCAAGACGCTGATGTTCAATGGATACGAGGCGCAGGTGGGGCAGTTGTACGCCGGCATGGACCTCAAGAAGTTCTATTGACCGCGTGCCGTTCTGTACGATCCGATCCGATCCGATCCGTTGCGCTGCGCGAAGCCATGAAAAAGATGTTGATGCACCCGCTTGCCAAGCCTTTGGTCTTTGGCCTGGCGTTGCTGCCTCTGGCCTGGCTGGTCTTTGCGGCCGCCACGGACGCGCTGGGTGCCAACCCGGCTGAAGCATTGATCCGCGCACTGGGTGACTGGACGCTGCGCATGCTGTGCCTGGTGCTGGCCGTGACGCCGTTGCGGGTGATGACGGCGACACCAGGTCTGGCGCGCTTTCGTCGCATGCTGGGCCTGTTTGTCTTCTTCTATGCCGCCCTGCATTTGTTGGCGTACGCCTGGTTTGACATGGGGCTCGACGGCTCCGAGATCGTGCGTGATGTCATCAAGCGGCCTTTCATCCTGGTGGGGATGCTCGCGGGCCTGGTGTTGACGGTTCTGGCCGCCACCTCGTTCAACCGTGCCATCCGGTGGCTGGGTGGCGCACGCTGGCGGGCGCTGCACCGTGCGGTGTACGCGGTGGCGGGCCTGGCGATCCTGCATTTTTACTGGATGCGGGCTGGCAAGAACAACTTTGCCGAGGTCTGGGTGTATGGCGCCGTGCTGGCCGCGCTGCTGGGCTGGCGGCTCTGGCACCACATACGCCAGCGCGAAAAATCCACACACACTGGAGTTGTTGCAGTGGATTGATGCTATTGAAAATATAGCTTCTAACGCTTGATGGTAAAGCGCTAGAGCCTTATTTCATCAATATTTCATTGCGGAAGGTGTCTGCGGCAGTTTCGCGTTGGCGAATCACCTGGGCCTTTGCCCCGTCCACCAGCACTTCGGCCGCACGCCCCCGTGTGTTGTAGTTGCTCGACATGGACATGCAGTAGGCACCTGCTGACAGTACGGCCAGGCGGTCACCCGCACGGACGGCGAGGTTGCGGTCTCGACCGATCCAGTCGCCGCTTTCGCACACCGGGCCGACCACGTCGTAAACCTGAGCAGCGGTATTCGAGACTTGTACCGGCACGATGGCATGAAAGGCCTGGTACATGGCCGGCCGGGGGAGATCGTTCATGGCCGCGTCGACGATGCAGAAGTTCTTTTCTTCCCCAGGCTTGAGAAACAGAACTTCTGTAACGCACAAACCCGCATTGCCAACGAGCGAACGACCCGGTTCGATCATGAACTGACGGTCGCCGAAACCGCGGGCATCGATGCGGGCGAACAGTTGCTGCCACAGCACATCGGCTGCGGGCGGGGTGTCGCCGTTGTAGTTGATGCCCAGCCCGCCTCCAAAATCAATGTGATGGATGGGGATGCCTGTCGCCTCGATCTGCTCGACCAGATCAAGCAGTCGGTCGGTGGCATCCAGGTAAGGCGTCACTTCCGTGATCTGCGAGCCGATATGGAAATCGATACCCACCACCCGCAGGCCGGGGAGCGCGGCGGCCCGCTGGTAGGCTGCCAGCGTACGCTCATGCGCCACGCCAAACTTGTTGCCCTTGAGACCCGTGGATATGTAGGGATGGGTCTTCGGGTCAACGTTCGGATTGACGCGGATGCTGACGGGCGCGGTGGTGCTTTCTGCCACAGCCACTTCGCTCAGCACTTCCAGCTCGGCCTCGCTCTCCACGTTGAAGCACAGAATGCCCGCCCGCAGCGCTTGCCGCATCTCGGCCCGGGTTTTGCCCACGCCGGAAAAAATCACTTTGGCGGGGTCGCCGCCTGCAGCGATGACGCGTTCGAGCTCGCCGCCAGAGACGATGTCGAATCCGCACCCCTGGCGGGCAAAGAACTGCAGCAGCGCCAGCGAGGAGTTGGCCTTCATCGCATAGCAGATATGCAGCTTGCGCCCTGCAAAGCCGCGCTGATAAGCCGCCAGGGCCTCGCGCATGGCCGCAGTGGAATACACGAACAGAGGTGTGCCGTGTTGTTCGGCGAGGTCAGCGACGCGCTGGTCTTCCACGTACAGTGCGTTGTCGCGGTAGGCAATATGGGGAGCGCCGGGCAGGGAAAGGGATGTCATCGTGTGGCAGTCGAAGCAGGGGCGGAAGGGGACGGGGGAGTGGCGGTACCGGGGGTCAATGTCTGCGGCAGGGTGGCGCGCTGCTGGGCTGCGCCCTCGGTGGGCAGAAACAGTGGGCCGCGCTGGCCGCAGCCGCCCAGACTTGCCACGCTGGTGGCAAGGACAAAGGCACTGACTAGAATTTGTATTGCTCTCAACATAGCGAAATTGTAATGACCGACCTTGAATACATGGACTGTGCCGAGCGCTTGCTACAGGCAGTAGAGCAATGCTGCGACCGGATCAACGACGCAACAGACGCCGATATCGACAACCAGCGTTCTGGCGGCATGATCACCCTGGCGTTCAGCAATGGGAGCCAGATCATCATCAATCTGCAGAAACCATTGCACGAAGTGTGGATGGCTGCGCAGTCCGGGGGATACCACTACCGCTTTGACGGCAGTGTCTGGCGAGATACCAAAGGAGGCAATGACTTCTTTGCGCAATTGCGAAGTGACGCTGCCGCCCAATCGGGGCTGGTACTCGATTTCCGGGGGTAGCGCGCCTGGCGCGTGGCGCTGCGCCAGGCCTCGCTTGGGCCGATTCAGTTGCGGAACAGGTCAAGGATGCGGCTGCGCTCTTCCGGTGCCGGACCGTCTGAGGGTTGTCCTCCCGTTCCCTGGCTCTCCATTCCCAGGCTTGCAACGCCAGCGTTGCGTGCGTACTCTTCGTAGAACCACTCTCCCCCGACGTTGACGACGCCCGGTGGCACTGTGGGTTCCATCACTGGAACGCCCTTGAGGGCTTTTTCCATGAAGCTGATCCACACGGGCAGGCTGAGGCCCCCGCCCGTTTCGCGACTGCCCAGGTTGCGCGGTGTGTCGTAGCCAATCCAGGTGACTGCCGTGATCGTGGGCTGAAATCCTGCAAACCAGGCATCCCAAGAATCGTTGGTCGTTCCGGTCTTTCCGTACAGGTCGGGCCGCTTGAGTGTGGCCTGCGCGCGGGCCGCCGTTCCGGAGCGGGCGACTTCCTGCAGCAGGCTGTCCATGATGAAGGCATTGCGCGGCTCAATCGCACGTTCCAGGTCCTGCGCCGACGGCGGCTGAATCTCGGACAATACGCGCCCCTTGTGGTCGGTCACGCGTGAGATCAACCAGGGATTGACGCGGAAGCCACCATTGGCAAAAACCGAATAACCCACGGCCAGTTGCATCGGGGTGACTGAACCCGCGCCCAGGGCCATCGTGAGGTAGGCAGGGTGCCTGTCGGCATCGAAACCGAACTTGGTCGCCCACTCCTGGGCATTGCGCGGCCCCACGGCCTGGAGCACCCGGATCGACACCATGTTCTTGGAGCGGGCCAGGGCAGACCGCATGGTCATGGGGCCGTCGAACTTGCCGTCGTAATTTTTCGGCTCCCACGGCTTTCCGCCGGTCACGCCGGCGTCGAAGAACAGTGGCGCATCGTTGATGACCGTGGCAGGAGTGAATCCCTTCTCCAGGGCTGCCGAGTAGATGAAGGGCTTGAAACTCGATCCCGGTTGGCGCCATGCCTGGGTCACGTGGTTGAACTTGTTCTTGTCAAAATCGAAACCGCCCACCAGCGCCTTGATGGCGCCGGTTCGGGGATCCACCGCGACGAATGCGCCTTCGACTTCCGGCAGCTGGGTGGCTTCCCAGGTGTCTTTGGGCGATTTGACGACCCGGATCACGGCGCCGCGGCGAATCTTGATGTTGGGTGGCGCCTTGTCGCTCAAGCCGGACTGCACGGGTTTGAGGCCTTCTCCCGTAATCTCGATGGTGTCTCCGTTGGGGCGCATTGCCACAATCTTGCGGGGTCCCGCCTCCAGCACCATGGCAGAGAGGACGTCGCCGTTGTCTGAGTGGTCCGCCAGAATATCGTCGATGGTCTCTTCCAGTTCCTGCGGATTGCCAGGGAGCGTGGCGAACTTCTCCGGGCCCCGGTAGTGTTGCCTGCGCTCGTAATTCATGATGCCTTGGCGCAAGGCTTTGTAGGCGACCTCTTGCTCACCCGCATTCAAGGTGGTGTAGACATTGAGGCCGCGTGTATAGGCCTCGTTGCCATATTGGGCAAAGATCAGCTGACGCGCCATTTCGGCCACATATTCGGCGTGGATGCGGGTGCTGTCCGCGCCTGTACGGATCTTGAGCTCCTCCTTGCGCGCTGCCACTGCTTCTTCGGGAGTGATGAAGTGGTTTTCCTCCATGCGGTCAATGATGTGGAGTTGGCGCACCCGGGCCCGCTTGGGGTTGCTGATGGGGTTGTAGGCCGAAGGTGCCTTGGGCAGTCCGGCCAGCATGGCAGCTTCCGCAATGGTCACGGTCTTGAGTGGCTTGCCAAAATAGGCTTCCGATGCTGCTGCAAATCCGTAGGCCCGATTGCCCAGGAAAATCTGATTCATGTAAATCTCAAGAATCTGATCTTTGGTCAGGAAATGCTCCAACTTGAAAGTTAGTAATATTTCGTAAATCTTTCTCGTAAATGTTTTTTCAGAAGAAAGATACACATTGCGCGCCACCTGCATGGTGATGGTGGATGCCCCCTGGCTTTTCATCTTTCCCAGGTTTGCGAGGCCCGCCCGCAGCATGCCTTTGTAATCCACGCCGCCATGCTGGAAGAAGCGGGTGTCCTCAATGGCCAAAACAGCATCTTTCATCACCTTGGGAATTTCCCCGATGGGGGTCAGGTTGCGGCGCTCCTCCCCAAACTCACCGAGCAAGGCGCCTTCCGCCGAATAGACCCGCAAAGGCAGCTTTGGTCGGTAGTCGGCCAGGTCCGAGATGTCAGGAAGATTGGGGTAGGCCATGGCCAGTGCCACGGCGATGACCAGTGCCAGGGACAATGCCCCGGCTGTCGCCAGGCCCAGCAACCAGAGCGTCAGGCGAATCGTCCACCGAAGCCAGGCGGGTTTTGGGGTGGACGAAGGAGAGGCAGCAGTGCGTGGGGAATTGGGCTTGGCGGGGGGCGGCATATCGCTCCGGATAGAAATGACTGGTTATTATAAAAATGCACCGCAGCATTTTCCCTTGCGCGGCAAAAAGTCGCCCTCGAATGGCTGTACACAGATTGTGCGGGTCGGCCCAGACGGGCTGAAATGAGGAGTCAAGCGTCTGCTTTTGACAACGGTTGAAACGTGCAACGGCAGGAAAACTCTTTGCTGGAGAAGTATCTTACTGATAGCATTCATGTGAAATGTTAAGTTATGTTGTGTCAGATTGACAATTTTTAGGGGGCTATCTTGATCTCTGCGGGATCTCTGTTCAGTCGCCAGTCCGCGCCACTGCTGGGCATCGACATCAGTTCCTCCAGCGTCAAGCTGGTGGAACTAGGGCGTGACAAGGCGGGTGGCCTGGTGCTTGAGCGCTGCGCTATTGAGCCACTGGAGCGCGGCTGGATCACGGATGGCAACATCGAAAAATTCGATGAGGTCGCCGAAGCCCTGCGCAGGGTGGTGAAAAAGAGCGGTACGCGAACCAAAAACGTGGCGTTGGCGCTGCCCCCCTCGGCCGTCATCACCAAGAAGATCACACTGCCTGCGGGAATGACGGACCAGGAGTTGGAAGTGCAGGTGGAGTCCGAAGCCAACCAGTACATTCCGTTTTCTCTGGACGAGGTGAGTCTGGACTTCTGTGTCATGGGTCCCAGCAAGAATTCACCCGGAGATGTTGAGGTGTTGATTGCCGCTTCGCGCCGTGAAAAAGTGCAGGACCGGCAGGGGCTGGCGGAAGCGGCCGGGCTCAAAGCCGCCATCATCGATATTGAATCCCATGCCTCCCGCCTGGCCGCAAGTCGGCTGATGGAGGCCTTCCCCAACAAAGGGGTCGATACGATGGTGGCTTTGTTTGAAGTGGGGGCGCTCACGACCAGCATGCAGGTGATTCGCAACGATGAAGTCCTGTACGACCGCGATCAGGCTTTTGGCGGTGCGCAGTTGTCCCAGCTCATCGTGCGGCAATACGGTTTTTCTGCGGAAGAGGCGGAGAGCAAGAAACGCAATGGGGATCTGCCAGACGACTACTCGACAGCAGTGTTGCGCCCCTTTGTGGATAGCCTGTCCCAGGAAATCGGTCGCGCACTGCAGTTTTTCTTCACAAGTACTCCCCATAATCGGGTTGATCACATCATGCTTGCAGGCGGGTCGGCCCCCTTGCCTGGCTTGATTGAGGCGGTTACGCAACACACGGGATTCCCATGCAGCGTCGTCAATCCCTTTGATGGCATGGAGATCGGAAGTTCAGTCCGTATGAAAAAGATGGTGCGCGAAGCGCCTTCCTACCTCACCTCGTGCGGTCTTGCGATGCGGAGGTTCCTGCAGTGATTCTCATTAATCTGCTCCCCCACCGGGAGGCGGCGCGCAAGCGTCGGCGTGAAACCTTCCAGGCCACCATGCTGGCTTCTGCCTTGGTTGGGCTGGTGATTGCCGGAGGCATTTACTGGTGGTTCCAGATGCAAATCGAGGAACAGCAAGGCAAGAACCAGTTTCTTCAGACCGAAATCAAGGTTCTTGAAGGGCAGATCAAGGAAATCGCCACCATTGAAGAAGAAATTGCTGCGTTGCGTGCCCGTCAAAAGGCTGTAGAGGACTTGCAGTCGGATCGTAACCTGCCGGTGCACTTGCTCAGTGAACTGGTGCAGCAATTGCCTGATGGTGTGTATATCACCACGCTCAAGCAGACTGATCAGACCGTGGCAATGCAGGGTATGGCGCAGTCGAATGAGCGCGTCTCCGAAATGCTGCGCAATTTGTCCAACAACACGCCTTGGCTTTCCAAGCCGGAACTTGTGGAGATCGTGGCCAGCACTGTGTCGTTGTCGTCCCGTGATCAACGCCGTGTCGCCGCATTCAATCTGCGCTTTCAGTTGATGCGTTCCAGCGAGGCGCAGAAGGCCATGGAAGCGGCGAGTGCGGCAGGGAAATAAGCAATGGCAAAAAAACAAGCTACCAAGGTCGATATGGCGCAATTGCAAGAGCAATTGCAGCGCCAGTTCAGGAACCTGGATACCAAGGATCCTTCTCTCTGGCCACCTCTGCCGCGCTATTTGTTGTGCGTCTTTCTGGCTGTAGGTGTGGCTGTAGTACTGTGGTTTGTCAAACTCACAGACTATGAAGTGGAGTTGGAGACAGAACGTAATACCGAGCAAACCCTGCGTCAGGATTACCAAAAGAAGTTGCAGAAAGCCGTCAGTCTCGACCTGTTGAAAAAGCAGCGTGAGCAGGTGCAACAGTACGTGATCCAATTGGAAAAGCAGTTGCCGAGCAAAGCTGAAATGGCGGCGTTGCTGTCGGATATCAACCAGGCCGGCTTGGGACGCAGCTTGCAGTTCGAGTTGTTTCGGCCGGGCCAGATCGTGGTACGGGAGTATTACGCCGAATTGCCAATTGCCGTACGGGTCACAGGAAAATACCATGACATGGGGGCGTTTGCTGCCGATATTGCCAATCTGTCGCGTATTGTGACGTTGAATGACATTTCCATCGGCGTGCCGACAAAAGACAAGGACAAACTGAGTGGGAATCTGACGATGGATGCGACGGCTCGCACTTTCCGCTATCTCGATCCGGAAGAAGTGCAGGCGCAGCGCAGTGCCAAGGCAGGAGCGACAAAATGAAATTCTTGCCCCTTGCTTTCATGGCTTTGTGCACCGGTTCCTTGCTTGGCTGTGGCTCGTCGGGGGAAGACGAGCTTCGCCAATGGATGGCCGACGAGCGGGCGCAGGCAAGGCCACGCGTTACACCGATCGCTGAGCCCAAACAATTCAACCCACAGCCCTATACCGCTGACGCAGGGATGGAGCCATTCAACCCGCTCAAGCTGACCCAGGCTCTGCGCCGTGAAACGGCGCAAGTGGCATCCAATGCCGCACTGATTGCGCCCGAAATGGCGCGCCGAAAAGAACCGTTGGAGGCTTTTCCGCTGGATACCATGGCCATGGTGGGAAGCTTGAACAAAACAAGCAAACCGACGGCCTTGCTCAAGGTGGACAACCTTTTGTACCAGGTGCAGGTAGGAAATTATCTTGGACAGAATTATGGGCGGATCACAGCCATTACGGAAACAGCCATCCAGCTTCGCGAAATTGTGCAGGACGCCACCGGTGACTGGATAGAGCGCGCCACATCGCTGGAACTGCAGGAGGAGGCGAAGAAATGAAGCAAGAGACCATGAAAAATATCAATCGTGCAGCAATTGTGGCAGTTGCCACTTTCATGGCGTCGATCGCCTGGGCTGAGGGGGCTATCGAATCTGTCACCGGCAGCATGCAGGCCGGCGCCGAAGTGGTCCGGATTGAGATGTCGGAGCCGCTGGGTGCTGTTCCAACGGGGTTTACCACCCAGTCTCCGGCGCGGATTGCACTCGACTTCCCCGGTGCAAGCAATGCCATGGGGCGTTCCCTGGTGGACATCAACCAAGGGAATTTGAAATCGGTCAATGTGGTGCAGGCCGGCGGGCGGTCGCGTGTGGTGCTCAATCTGAAGCAGGCAACCTCCTATCGAGCGGAAATCCAAGGCAAGGCGCTGCTGGTCCAACTGGATCCTGTAGCAACTTCCGCCTCAACCGCTGGAACGCCCAAGCCGACAGCCGTGTTTGCCGAAGCCGGTACGACCGATGTCATGCCAATCAAGGACGTTGATTTTCGCCGGGGTCCAGACGGTTCTGGCCGGATCATTGTTGGTTTGTCCAGCAGCCAGGTCGGGGTTGATTTGCGGCAGGTAGGCAAAGGGCTGACGATTGATTTCACTCGATCGTCCTTGCCGGAAGGATTGCGCCGCCGACTGGACGTTGCGGATTTCGGAACACCAGTGCAAATGGTGACGACAACCGAACAGGGAGACCATGTACGCATGGTGATCGACCCGATTGGAGACTGGGAGCATAGTGCCTACCAAAGCGACAGCCAGTTTGTGGTTGAAGTGCGCCAGAAAAAGGTGGATCTCAACAAGCTGAGCCAGGGCCCCGGTTACAGCAATGAAAAACTGTCGCTGAATTTCCAGAGCATTGAATTGCGCTCGCTTTTGGCGGTGTTTGCGGATTTCACCAATATCAATATCGTGACGTCTGACACCGTGACCGGGGCGATGACATTGCGTTTGCAGGATGTTCCGTGGGACCAGGCGCTGCAGATCATCATGGAAGCCAAGGGTTTGGGCATGCGCAAAACCGGAAACGTGCTCTGGATCGCTCCCAAAGATGAAATCGATGATCGAACCAAAAAGGATTTTGAAGCGGCGCAAGCCATTCAAAAGCTGGAGCCTCTGCGCACGCAAGCATTCCAGATGAACTATGCGAAAGCTGCCGACATGGTGACGCAGTTGACCACGACTTCGGGCGGAACCGCGGGGTCTACGTCCAATCGTTTCCTGTCCGAACGGGGTAGTGCCATTGCCGAGCCGCGTACGAATCAGCTTTTCGTCACGGATACGGCCCAAAAACTGGAAGAGGTTCGCCAGCTTCTGGCCAAGCTGGATGTGGCCGTTCGCCAAGTCATGATTGAAGCACGGATTGTCGAGGCCTCAGACACCTTTGGGCGCTCTTTGGGGGTGAGACTCGGCGCTACTGATTTGCGGGCCAGTCGAGGGGGTGATGGGGGCTATGGAAGTCAGGGAGGTAATCGCATTGGTTTTGGCACAAGTTATAGCAATGTCGTGGCTTCAACCGGTGCTGGTGGCGTTGTCAACACGCTAGGTAATTTTGTTAATTTGCCAGCCCAAGCACAAGGCGGTTATGACCCATCCAGTTTTGCGATTTCCATTTTTAATTCAGCTGCGAATCGTTTTCTTAATCTTGAAATTTCCGCGATGGAAGCCGACGGAAAGGGAAAGATTGTATCAAGCCCCAGAGTTGTGACTGCCGATCAAACGAAGGCGTCGATCGAGCAAGGTACTGAGTTTCCCTACCCTGTCACGGCGCCCAATGGCGGTACGATCATTGCATTCAAGAAAGCTGTGTTGAAACTGGAGGTGCTGCCGCAAATTACCCCTGAGGGGAATATTATTCTCGACTTGGATGTCAACAAAGATAGTCCTGGTGAAGTGTTGAATAATGTAAGAGCCATTAACACAAAACGTATTCAAACGCAAGTTTTGGTGGAAAATGGTGGAACGGTTGTAATTGGTGGAATTTTTGAACTCTTCGAAGATGACACCGAGGCGAAGGTGCCATTTTTAGGTGATATTCCCGGTGTTGGAAATCTTTTCAAGACAAGAACCAAGCAGGCCAACAAACAAGAAATGCTAATATTTATAACCCCGAAAGTGATTACTGATCGCTCGGCATCTCGTTAGTTGGTAAATTTTTAGAGGAAATAAAATGCAGAAAGTTTTTAAATTTTTTGCACTGGCACTCATTGCCCTTCTGGCAGCGTGTGGTGGTGGTGGTGGATCAGGCGGTGAACCGATAGGAACACTGCCCTTGAGTGTTGATGTGCCAGCTGGTTTTGGAACGCTGGCCAATCCTGTGGTAATCAAAGCCAACCAAGGGCGATTGTTCAAGATTACCGGTGGCCGTACTAAAGGCGGCGCAGATGGTACGGAAAAGCGCAGCTATCTGGTGAATGTGGAAGAAACCGGAGTTGTTGGCCTGTCCTGGGCCAAAGTCGGCGAAGACGAAGCTTCTGATTTGTTTGTTGTAACTTGGTTGAACGGACCGAAACAAACAAAAATAACGGTTCGCGATGCGGATGACAAGCAAGTTAATTTTTATGTAAAAACGGATCCACCTGAGCCCGTGGATCTCTATACGACTGCACCAGATAGTCTGACGATTGGCGTTGGATCTGACGCTGCACGTACGTTTGATATCGGGGGCGGAAGTGCACCCTATACCGTCAGTGTGGCGGATTCCAATGTCGCTCGGATTGAATTGTTGTCGGGTGGGAAACAATGGAAGATCACCGGCGTTGCCATTGGCGAAACGCAAGTAATTATCCGTGACGCGACTGGAACGGATAAAGGTATTAAAGGTATAGCTATCAAGGTGGGTGCGCCTGCATTGAGAATTTCCCCCGACAAACTTACTATCCCGGTAGGTATTCAAGGTATTGGAAAAATATCAGGAGGACAACCTCCATATAAAGTGGCTGGTGGTATACCTGCCGCGATTACTGCAACCATCGCGGGCGATGAACTTCGAATTTTGGGCTCGCTTGCTTCCAAACTTGATGTGACCGTTGCCGATGCGACGGGACAGACGGTGAAAATTGAGGTTGAAATTAATGTAGCCACTACCAGTATTCGTTTTTCTCCAAGTGCGATCGTAGTGTCTGAAAACGATTCTCAGCCGATTGATTTCACCATTTTTGGTGCAGTGGGAGAGGTTTGTGTGTTTACATCGGATCCCACCTATCTGCGCCCGGAGAATGCAACGTGCAGCACTAATCCAACGGTGCGTTTGATCACTGGAACGGGGGGTACGCGGTGCGTAACTGGTGATAAACCAATCACGTTGACGGTTGTGGATTCCATGCGCTCAACAGGTGTGGCTCAGATTACTATCAAAGACAATGGCCCGGCTTGCGGTACAAGCGGCTTGGTGCTAACGCCGACTGCAGTGTCTGTTAATGTTGACGATGGAGTAAATACTGCGACAACTAATAATGTAGTGATTACAGGGGGATCGGGGACTTATATTGTAACCTCATCCAATCCACAGCTTGCGACAGCAACGGTGGCTAGTAATGTGCTGACAATAAAAGGCGGGACGGTGGCGGCGCCTCTTGGAGCTCCTGCAACGGTAACAGTGACTATACGTGACGCAAATAATCCAAGTCTTAGTGCTGCAGTAACGGTGACTGTCAATTGAGTTTTATATAAAATTCATAACTGCTGATTGCGGTATATTTATCTAAACAAAAACCCCGGTGTTCCGGGGTTTTTGTTTTTGAGAATTTCTTGAAAAATCTTCTCGATAAATTGTTGTAATCTTTGTAATGATATTTGCATCTAATCGAGGCGAGCCAGGCATGAGCGGGGCCGACAGATTTACTGAGAACCTGTTTTCCATGCGCCACATCGACAATTTCGTGCCCGCCGATCACTCCTTGCGCGTGATCCGAGTGAAGGTCAACAAGGCCACATGGGTGGCCATCATATCTTGCACACTGGTCAGCAACCCTGAAGGACTGGGAGTACGATCACTACTGGTGGTCTACCGCGAATTGCTGATGAACAGCCCGCAACATTCCGCTCTCAGTCATTGAATTCCAAGGTGTTGCGCTTCGCTTTTGAATCTGCCGCTATTTGCCATCAAACATGCGTGAAACCGAGACTCCCACCAAAATGACAACGCCCATCCACAAGGATGGTGAACGCAACCTCGCCATCGATCTGGGCGATCGCAGCTATCAAATCCACGTTGTTCCCTCTGGACTGACAACGCTGCACCAGCAATCGGCGTTGTCTGACGCGACGAGTGCGATGGTGGTGACCAATACGACGGTATGGCCGCTACATGGTTCTGCGCTCTTGCATTCGCTTCAGCAGCGGTACCCATTGGTTCACGTTGTTCAACTCCCCGATGGTGAAGAACACAAGAATTGGCAAACCTTGAACCTGATCTTCGATGCACTATTGCAGAACGGGTGCGACCGAAAGACGGTGCTCTTCGCCTTGGGGGGGGGCGTGGTGGGCGATATGACGGGCTTTGCCGCCGCCTGCTACATGCGCGGCGTGCCCTTTGTCCAGGTGCCCACAACCTTGCTGGCGCAGGTGGATTCCTCCGTCGGGGGCAAGACGGCCATCAACCACCCGCTGGGCAAGAACATGATTGGCGCCTTCTACCAGCCGTTGTTGGTCGTTTGCGATCTGTCCACCCTGGATACCTTGCCGCAGCGCGAACTGTCCGCGGGGCTGGCGGAGGTCATCAAATATGGGCCGATTGCCGACATGGCTTTCCTGGAATGGCTTGAGACGTCCATGGACGCCCTCCTGGCGCGCGACAAGGATGCGCTGGCGCATGCGGTGCGCCGCAGCTGTGAAATCAAGGCTTGGGTGGTAGGGCAGGACGAGCGGGAGGCGGGCTTGCGCGCCATCCTGAATTTTGGCCACACATTCGGCCATGCCATCGAGGCGGGTATGGGCTATGGTGCCTGGCTGCATGGCGAAGGCGTGGGGGTGGGCATGCTCATGGCCGCCGAGCTGTCCTTGCGCCTGGGGCTGGTGGATGCCGGTTTTGTGGACCGTTTGCGCACGCTGGTGCAACGTGCCGGCCTGCCGCTGCGCGCACCGGTACTGGACGCAGAAGACAACGCAGGCCGCTATCTGGCGCTCATGCGGGTGGACAAGAAGGCGGAAGCGGGAGAGATACGCTTCGTTGTGATCAATGGCCCTGGACGCGCCGCCGTGCGTGCGGCGCCCGATGCGTTGGTGCGCGAAGTTATCGACGCATTCTGTGATTGATGTGCTATTGTAATAATAGCTGTAAGCGCTTGCTTAATAAGCGCTGGAGCTTGATTTGACTCAAAACGGCGGCTTGCTGCAAGCCTACGCCTGCGATCCATTCCGGACCCGCGGGCGGCGCTATCCAGAGGCGCCAGCGCCCACGCGCACCGAATACCAGCGCGATCGTGACCGCATCGTGCATTCCACTGCCTTTCGCCGCTTGGTCTACAAGACGCAGGTGTTCCTGAACCATGAGGGCGATCTCTTCCGAACCCGTTTGACGCATTCACTGGAGGTGGCGCAGCTCGGGCGCTCCATCGCGCGTTCACTGGGCATCAACGAGGACCTGGTTGAAGCAATTTCGCTGGCGCATGATCTGGGGCACACGCCGTTTGGCCATGCGGGGCAGGATGCGCTCAATGCCTGTATGGCCAACCTTGGCGGTTTCGAGCACAACCTGCAGAGCCTGCGGGTCGTGGACAGGCTGGAGCGGCGCTACCCGCAGTTTGACGGACTCAATCTGAGCTTTGAAACGCGCGAGGGCATTCTCAAGCACTGCTCGCGCGCGAACGCCCAGGCGCTGGAGGCGGCCGAACCCGGTGGAGTCGGGCGGCGGTTCCTGGCGCACCAGCAGCCCAGCCTGGAGGCGCAGTTGTGCAACCTCGCAGACGAGATTGCCTACAACGCCCATGACATTGACGATGGTGTGCGTTCGGGCCTGCTGACCCTGGACCAGTTGCGCGACGTTCCCCTGTTTGACCGGTACCGTGCCGAAGCACTGGCTGAGTACCCCGAGCTCGATACGCCGCAGGGACGGCGCCGTCTGCTCTACGATGCCATCCGCCGCATGCTCAGTGCCCAGGTTTACGATGTGATCAACACGACGCAGGCTGCACTGGCGCAAG
>JAPKHH010000209.1:0-2240 GCA_026647025.1 Giesbergeria sp. | reverse complement strand
ATACCCAGAAGCCGATGCCGACGCCGCCGGTCAGCATTTCGGCGGCCACGATCACCAGCCACGCCGTGCCCACGGCCAGGCGCACGCCGGTCAGCATGTAGGGCAGCACCGAGGGGAACAGGATGCGGGTGAGCACCTTCCATTCGCTCAATTGCAGCACGCGGGCCACGTTCAGGTAGTCCTGCGGCACGCGCTGCACGCCCGTGGCGGTGTTGATGACCATGGGCCAGATGGAGCAGATGAAGATGGTCCAGATGGCCGCCGGGTTGGCACCCTTGAACACCAGCAGCCCGATGGGCAGCCAGGCCAGCGGCGAGACGGGGCGCAGCAGCCCGATCAGCGGGTTGAACATGCGCGCCAGAAAGGTGAACCGACCGATGGCAAACCCCGCCGGAATGCCCACCAGCGCCGCCAGGCCAAAGCCGATGGCCACGCGCTGCAGTGACATCAATACGTTCCAGCCCACGCCCTGGTCGTTGGGGCCGTTGCGGTAGAACGGGTCGTGGAACACCTCCAGCGCCTGTAGCCAGGTCTCTTGCGGGCCCGGGATGCTGCGGCCCGTGCTGGCCGACACCAAAGCCCACAGGCCCAGCAACAGCGCAAGGCCGCAGGCGGGCGGCAGCACCCGCTGCCAGAAGGCGCGTGACAGCGCTGCCCAGCGATGTGCCACCCAAGGGGTTGTCGTGGTTTTTGAGTATTTTTGGCCTGCAACGCTTGCTGGGCAAGCGCTAATAGCTATTGATTTTGTAGCTTCTTGTGGTGGAGCCGGCAGGGGCTCCAGCGGGGAATGGAATACGGCGCTGACCATGGTGATCTCCGGTGTGGGTGGGGCTGGCGAGGATGGAGGGCTTCAGGCCTTGATCTTGAAACCGTCGGCGTACTGGTCAGGGTTCCTGCCGTCCCACACCACGCCGTCGATCAGCTTGGCCGAGCGCATTGCGTCCTTGGGCACGCTGATCTTCATGGCGCTGGCCACCGACTGGTACAGGTCGATGCGGTTCACCTGCTTGGCCACTCCAAGATAGTCCGGGTGGCTCTTGAGCAGGCCCCAGCGCTTGTGCTGGGTCAGGAACCACATGCCATCGCTCAGGTACGGGAAGTTCACCGCCCCGTCGTTGAAGAACTTCATGTGGTTCGGGTCGTCCCAGGTCTTGCCCATGCCGTTCTGGTAGCGGCCCAGAATGCGCTGGTTGATGGCGTCCACGCTGGTGTTGATGTAGGCCTTCTGCGCCACGGTCTCGGCCATCTTCGACTTGTTGGACAGGCTGGCGTCAATCCAGCGGCTGGCCTCCAGCACCGCCATCATCACGGCGCGGGTGGTGTTGGGGTGCTTCTGCACAAACTCGGCCGTGGTGCCCAGCACTTTCTCGGGGTGGTCCTTCCAGATGTCCTGCGTGGTGTTGGCGGTCATGCCGATGCCGTCCATGATGGCGCGGTGGTTCCAGGGCTCGCCCACACAAAAGCCGTCCATATTGCCCACGCGCATGTTGGCCACCATCTGCGGCGGCGGCACGGTGATGAGCTTGGCCTGCGAGATGGGGTTGATGCCCGCCGCCGCCAGCCAGTAGTGCATCCACATCGCGTGCGTGCCGGTGGGGAAGGTGCCCGCAAAGGTGTACTCGCGCTTCTCCCTGGCCATCAGCTTGGCCAGTGAGGGGCCATCCACCGCGCCTTTGTCGGCCAGCGCTTTCGACAGCGAGATCGCCTGCCCATTGTTGTTGATGGACATGAGTACCGCCATGTCCTTCTTGGGGCCTGCCGTACCCAGGTGCACGCCATAGACCAGGCCATACAGCACATGGGCAAAGTCCAGCTCGCCATTCACCAGCTTGTCGCGCACCCCGGCCCAGCTGGCCTCCTTGGTGGGGATGATGGTGACGCCATATTTCTTGTCGAATCCCAGTACCGAGGCCATCACCACGCTGGCGCAGTCGGTCAGCGGGATGAAGCCGATCTTGACCTCCTTTTTCTCGGGCGCGTCCGAGCCCTGGGCATGGACAAGGGCGCGCAGCGCGGGGCTGACGCCCACGGCGCCCACGGTGGCGGCCTGCAGCACGGTGCGGCGGTTGAGGCTGGTTTTCAGATGATCGGTCATGGGGTTCCCCTTGCGTCGTGAAAATAAAAAAAGGCGTCCTCACGCTGCGCACGCCAGCCAGGGGCCGCATGTGCAGGGTGGGGACGCCTTTGTCCGTTGAGCGGCTGCCGCCACCCGCCGTTGGGTGGTGCTGCCGTGCTGACCC
>JAPKHH010000208.1:0-2244 GCA_026647025.1 Giesbergeria sp. | reverse complement strand
CGCCGTGCCTTCCGTGAGTACGACGCGCCGGTCGACCGGGAGGTTTTTCCAGGTCTCGCTTGCACCGGACGGCCAGCGGACTTCGACGGATTCGATGCTCGCGCAGGCACCCAGGCCGAAGTGGATGTCGGCGGGGACATAACGCGCGAGCGACTGACGCGCCAGCTGCGTGATTTTGCCCAAGGCAGCGATGCGCGGACCTTGGCCGAAGTGGTTGCGACGATTGCGCGGTTGGAGCAGGAGGAAGAGCAATACCGCGGCCAACTGCGTGACAAGATGTCCACTGCCTTGCCCTTGCAGCTGATCAGTCGTCAGCTTCAAGAGTCGTTGACCGAAGCCTTGGCCCAGGAAGACACCTTGACGGCTTGGGAAGGCTTTCGCGACTCCCAGCAGCCGCGCTGGCAAAAGTTCCAGGACATTTTTTTCAAGTCGGAATACATACAAGCCATGTGCCACATACCCAATGGGCGCAATGACCTGGAAAAAACGCTTCGTGAAGCCTGGGAAAGCCTGTACTACCCGCGACCAGAGGGATGCGCGGACGCGCAGTGGCATACCTATTTGCAGGGCAACGAACGGCGCCAGCTCGCTGAGATGCGCCAACGTATCCAGCTGTCTGGCGGCGCCTTGCGCGCTCTGGCAACCAAGCTCGAAGAACTGGCCGAGATGAAATGGCGCGCGCAACAGGAGCGCATCCGCCTCGAAGGCGCCAGCGGGGTCGATCGATCCACTGAAGTTGATCAAATTTCCGGCGATTTGCGTGCCGTTCAGCAACTCATGGATGGCCTCAGCGGAGAAATAGAGCAACACAAAAATCAACTGCGCACCCTGGATTCCGAACTGCCGCAACTCTCAGCAAACTATGAGCGCGAACGCAAGCGGTTGACCGAGGGACGCCCTGAACGTGTTGCGGCACAGCGGGCAGAACGCACCATCGCCATGATCGACGAGTTGCTGCCAGCGTTGTTTCAGCTCAAGCTGGATGCTTTGTCCAAAGCGGCCACCCGGATTTTTCGCTCCTTGCACCACAAGGACCAGGTGGCCCGGATCGTGGTCCAGGACGATGGCAAGGCCATTCTCTACAGCCACGAAGGCACCGAAATCAAACTGCCAAAATCCTCTGGTGAATCGCAGCTTTTCGTGCTGTCGCTGGTGGGGGCACTGGCCGAGGTCACCGGCTACAAGGTGCCGTTGATTGTGGACACCCCCCTTGCGCGCTTGTCGGAACAACACTGCAACAACCTGCTCGATTACTGGACCAGCGACGATTCGCGCCAGGTCATCCTGCTGGCCCAGGACAAAGAAATCGGCGCAGTGGAGTTCGATCGTCTGAACGCCCATGTGGCATGCAGCTACCTGTTGCATCATGAGCAGGCTGGGCATGGTGTAGGCAAGACGCGGGCCACTGTGGACAACTATTTTGCCAAGGCAGCGCAATGACCAGCATCAGCGACATTCTGACCGCCTCCTATTCCAGCAGCCGCGAGGCCGACACCATCGGCAAAGATCTCAAAAAACTGATCGGCGCCGAAAGCAACTACGAAATCATCCGGCTGGCACTGGGCTGCTCACTGGGCCTGGATTCCTTTCCTGAGCCCGCCCCGGATGCCAAGGGGGGCATCATCAAAGGCTTGCAGCTGTTCGGCGACGAAGCCAGCTGCAACTACCTGTGGATCGGCATGCTCGGAGAGGTGCTGCGCAGGCGGGGCGAAGAAACGTTGACGCTGGAAGCACTGCAAAAGCTGGTGCGCGACCACTGGCACCGTGGCATCTTGTTGCTCGAGCGCTACCGCGAAGAGACTGGAGGCGATTTCAAAGCGTTTGTCGATGTTCTGGTGCGCAAGGCCAATCTGCCGGAACAAGGCGATGCCACGCTACCATCGACAGAGGTGGCAGTCGGTGGCATCGAAGCCAAAGAGCTCAACGAAGCAGCACGGACTATGCTGTTGCAGCATCTGCGCACCGTGGGCGTCAACGCCGAAATCCGAGAAACCCTGGCGGGGCCACGCATTTACCGCTACAAACTATTTCTGTCCAAGGCCACCGATCGCAAGACGCTGGACAGCCATCTGGATGAACTGGGTTTTTCTTTGGGCATTGGCAACACCCTGAGCCTGACCGATGCGCGCGAACCCAAAACCTGCTTCCTCGACCTGCCGCGTCCCATTGAAGAATGGCAGGCGATCGATGCCGTGCACTTTAAGCGTGCTACCGCATCGTTCGATCTGAACGCGATGCTGCTGC
>JAPKHH010000207.1:0-2442 GCA_026647025.1 Giesbergeria sp. | reverse complement strand
GCAGTTGAGAAGTTGCTTGGCATCGAAGTGCCAGAAAGGGCGCAACATGTCCGCGTACTGCTCTGTGAACTTACCAGAATTGCCTCTCATTTGCTGTGGCTGGCAACACACGCACTGGATATCGGCGATTGACATAGCTGGTACCCGTACCTATTTCACAGCTGACCATGGGTTTGGAATACATGGAGGCCTCGACGAGGGACATTCCAAAAGCCTCCGAGCGCAAGTGCGACGGAAAAACAAAAGCACCGGCCAATTGCAACAGCGCAGATTTATCCTCCTCACTGACATGACCCAGGAAGTGAACGCGAGAGGCGCCTTGCTTGCGAGCCTGCGCCTCAAGTGCATCCCGCTCCGGCCCCGAGCCAGCAATGACCACAGGGGCATCGATGCCGACGGAAGCTTCCACCAGAGTATGCAAACCTTTGTAGTAGCGCAAAACACCGACAAATAGAAAAAACCCCTGTCCCAGCCTGGATCTCCATTGCTCTAGCACCTCTGTAGTTGCAGGAGGACACATTGCAGAGTCCAGTCCGTTGGGGATGACGTCAACCCGCTTGCGCAACTGCCTCAACACAGCGCTGGTTTCACGATAGTTGGGTGAAGTGGCACACACCCTGTCCACTCTGGCGAGAAATCGCCGCATAAGAGGTCGATACAAACGCATCAGGTTTTTCTGCCGGACGATGTCCGACTGATACGACACCACACTGGGTTTGCGCCTGCCATTCCATAAATGAAGCAAATCGCCAAATGGCCAGGGAAACTGGTAATGAACGATATCTGCCCAGTCGATCTGGCGCCTGAACTCGCCCAGCGCAGAAAATGACATGGGGTTGGATGCCATTTCAAGACTGGTTCGGCAGCGAATTATCTGCGCTTCGGGGTGCTCTATACTCACTGGATTCGCCGCAGGACTGAGCACCAGCAAGCGGCTTTCGACTCCCATGGGCGTCAGTGCGCGCATGAGTTGGCACAACACCATTTCCACGCCACCTGTCGTGTCAGGGTAGTAGGTTTTGTACACGTGCAATACGCGAATATTCTTTAGGGGCAATGGCATGGATGGATGTTTTGGCTGAAGCAGAACTGCGGACGGAATCAGTCAAAAAACCGGAGCCTCTGCCAAGCTACGCCCCTGCTGGTCTTTACCGGAAAGAACCGGTGCCATTCCCATGTCTGGCCAAGCGATAGCAAGAACCGGATCATTCCACGCAATACACCGCTCATACTCCGGCGCGTAATAGTCGGTTGTCTTGTACAAAAACTCTGCCGTATCGCTCAGCACCAGAAACCCGTGCGCAAAGCCCGGTGGCACCCAGAGCTGGCGGTGGTTGTCTGCACTCAGCTCCATCCCCACCCATTTACCAAAGGTAGGTGAGCTTTTACGAATGTCCACCGCCACATCGAAAACAGCGCCCTGCACCACGCGCACCAGCTTGCCCTGGGGCTGCTGAATCTGGTAATGCAGGCCACGCAACACCCCTTTGCTGCTGCGGCTGTGGTTGTCCTGCACAAACTGGTGATTGGTGCCCGTGGCGTCGTTGAAGGCGCGCTGGTTGAAACTCTCGAAAAAGAAACCCCGCGTGTCACCGAACACCTTGGGCTCGATCAGCATGACGTCGGGAATGGCGAGGCGGGTGGCTTGCATGGCGGGGTTCAGTAAATTTTTTCCTGGAGCAGGCGCAGCAGATACTGGCCATAGCCGTTTTTGGACAAGGGCTGTGCCAGGCGCTGGAGTTGCTCACTGTCGATCCACTGGCCGCGCCATGCGATTTCCTCGGGGCAGGCAATCTTGAGACCCTGGCGGTGCTCCAGCGTGGCGATGAACTGGCTGGCCTCCAGCAGGCTTTCATGCGTTCCGGTGTCCAGCCAGGCATAGCCCCGGCCCATGATTTCGACATTGAGCTGACCCTGCTCCAGGTACAGACGGTTGAGGTCGGTGATTTCCAGCTCACCACGGGGCGAAGGCTTGAGGCCCTTGGCCAGCTCCACCACCTGGTTGTCATAGAAGTACAGCCCGGTGACCGCATAGCTGGATTTGGGCGAAGCCGGCTTTTCTTCGAGCGAAAGCACCTTGCCCTGGGTATCGAACTCGGCCACGCCGTAGCGCTCGGGGTCGTGCACATGGTAGGCAAACACGCTGGCGCCGTCGGTGCGCTGGGTGGCGCTGTCCAGCAGTTCGTGGAAGTCGTGCCCGTGGAAGATGTTGTCGCCCAGCACCAGCGCGCTGGGTGAATCGCCCAGAAACTGCTCGCCAATGATGAAGGCCTGCGCCAAACCATCGGGGCTGGGTTGCACGGCATATTGCAGGTTGATGCCCCACTGGCTGCCGTCACCCAGCAACTGGGCAAAGCGGGGCGTATCCTGCGGCGTGCTGATGACGAGGATGTCACGGATACCCGCCAGCATGAGGGTGCTGAGCGGGTAGTAGATCATGGG
>JAPKHH010000206.1:0-2760 GCA_026647025.1 Giesbergeria sp. | reverse complement strand
GTGATCGTGCCGTCTTCCTCGATGTTGATCTGGCAACCGGTTTCCTCGGTCAGCGCGCGAATCACGGAGCCGCCCTTGCCGATCACGTCGCGGATCTTCTCGGGGTTGATCTTCATGGTGTAGAGCTTGGGCGCGAAGTTCGACACTTCCGTCTTGGCTTCACCCATGGCTTCCTGCATCTTGCCCAGGATGTGCATGCGCGCTTCCTTGGCCTGGGCCAGCGCCACTTGCATGATTTCCTTGGTGATGCCCTGGATCTTGATGTCCATCTGCAGCGCAGTGATGCCGTTGGTCGTACCCGCCACCTTGAAGTCCATATCACCCAGGTGATCTTCGTCACCCAGAATGTCGGTCAGCACGGCAAAGCGGTTGTCTTCCTTGATCAGGCCCATGGCGATGCCCGCCACATGCGCCTTCATGGGCACGCCGGCGTCCATCATCGAGAGGCAGCCGCCACAGACCGAAGCCATGGACGAAGAACCGTTCGACTCGGTGATCTCGGACACCACGCGCATGGTGTAGGGGAATTCTTCCTTGGTGGGCAAAACTGCAACCAGGGCACGCTTGGCCAGGCGACCGTGGCCGATTTCACGACGCTTGGTGCTGCCCATGCGGCCCACTTCGCCGGTGGCGAAGGGAGGCATGTTGTAGTGCATCATGAAGCGGTCTTCGTATTCACCCGCCAGTGCATCGATGCGCTGCGCATCGCGCTCGGTGCCCAGCGTGGTCACCACCAGCGCCTGCGTCTCGCCGCGTGTGAACAAGGCGGAGCCATGGGTGCGGGGCAGCACGGAGTTACGGATCTCGATGGGACGCACCGTACGGGTGTCGCGGCCATCGATGCGGGGCTCGCCCGCCAGAATCTGGCTGCGCACGATGCGCGCCTCAATGTCGAACAGCATGCCTTCGACCTTGACTGCGTCGAAAACCACGCCGGCCTCCTTCAGGTCGGCCATGACCACGGCGTAAGCCTCGCGGCAAGCGTGCGTACGCGCCTGCTTGTTGCGGATCTGGTAGGCAGCGCGCAGCTTGTCTTCGGCCAATGCGCCAACCTTGGCGATGAGGGCCTCGTCCTTGGCAGGTGCCTGCCAGTCCCACACGGGCTTGCCCGCATCGCGCACCAGTTCATGGATGGCGTTGATGGCAATCTTGCCCTGCTCGTGGCCAAACACCACGGCGCCCAGCATCACGTCTTCGGGCAGCTGCTGCGCTTCGGATTCGACCATCAGCACGGCGGCTTCGGTGCCGGCCACCACCAGATCCATCTGGCTGCTCTTGCGCGCCGTCTGGCCGGGATTGAGCACATATTCACCGTTGATGTAACCCACGCGGGCAGCGCCAATGGGGCCACTGAAAGGAATACCCGAGATGGCCAGCGCGGCACTCGACGCAATCAGCGCTGCAATGTCGGCGTCCACTTCGGGGTTCAGCGAGACGGTATGAATGACCACATGCACTTCGTTGAAGAAGCCTTCAGGGAACAGCGGGCGGATCGGGCGGTCGATCAGGCGGCTGGTCAGGGTCTCGTGTTCGCTGGGCTTGGCTTCACGCTTGAAGAAGCTGCCGGGAATCTTGCCTGCAGCATAGGTCTTCTCGATGTAGTCCACCGTCAGCGGGAAGAAATCCTGCCCCGGCTTGGCGCTCTTGGATGCCACCACGGTGGCCAGCACCACGGTATCGTCAATGTTCACCAGCACCGCACCCGAGGCCTGACGTGCAAACTCGCCCGTTTCCATGACGACGGTCTTGTCGCCCCATTGGAAAGACTTGGTCACTTTGTTGAAAATGCTCATAATTGCTCCTGTTTTAATAGCTGGTAGCGCGCTACCAGCAAGCGCCAGAGGCCAATTCAGAACACGATGCCATTCCAGTGAAACCGCACGCGGAGTTCAATGGAATGACACAGCTTCGATCTGTTTGGCGCACCAGCAAAGTAAAAAACGCCTGAGCTAGCGTGCTAACCCAGGCGTTTTTGCATGCAAACAGCGTTTATTTGCGCAGACCCAGCTTGGCAATCAGCGCGGTGTAACGCTCGCCGTCCTTGGCCTTGAGGTAGTCCAGCAGCTTGCGGCGGCGGCTCACCATGCGCAACAAGCCACGGCGACCATGGTGGTCTTTGGCGTGCTGCTTGAAGTGGGGCATCAGTTCGTTGATGCGTGCCGTGAGCAATGCCACCTGCACTTCCGGGCTGCCGGTATCGTTGGCGGCACGGGCGTTGGCCTTGACAACTTCGGCCTTGATAGAGGATGCGATCATTGGATTTTTCCTGAATGTGGCCTGCAGCCTCTTTTGGAGTAACACAGGCACTGGTTTTACTTGCGCCGGAAGCTGGAAGGGCCACCGGCGTGCGTCTTGCACCATGCAAAACCCCTCGATTGTACATGGCACCCGGTCCTGCGGGATTCTGCGCATACAAAGCCATCTTGGCGCGTGGCACGATTCCCATCTCCATCAGAACGCAGAAAGACCGAACCATGCTGCCATCGCCCGCCCTCCTCCGCCGTGGTCGAGCGCCCTTCACGGCACTCCTGACCGCCTGCATCGCCCTCGCTCTGCTGGCAACCCCGGACAGCGCCATTGCCAAGCGCTCGGCATCGAGCGCACACGACGGGGCGAAGAAAAAAGGTGTCACCAAGATCACATACCAGCGCAGCAGCTCCGAAGAAACCACCGCAGAACGCGATCGCCGCATGTACCGTGAATGCAAAGGCATGCACAACGCGGGGGCCTGCCGGGGATACACGCGAAAATAGTGCCGCT
>JAPKHH010000205.1:0-2809 GCA_026647025.1 Giesbergeria sp. | reverse complement strand
CCTGTACCGGTGAGATGGAGGCGGGGGGGAGGGGGCTCGTCATGGGGGCTTTCTTCGGGTGGGCCGCAGGGGGAGAGGGCAGCCTGCAACGCGGGTTCTCCGGTGCGGGCGCCGGGCGGGGGCAGAGCCCGCCGAGCGTCCCAAAGAACATGCGATGCGGCGCTGCCGCAGGGTGGGCTGGTGGGCGCTGCTGTGGCACGCCAGTCCAAAAGGCTGATTTTAGTGCAGTGCGCCCTGGCCGTGGGTGGCAAGCCCGGCGCGGGGCAGGGTCAGATGGACGGTGCCTCCAGCACCACGTCCGATGCGGGATAGGCCACGCAGGGCAACACGCAACCTTCGGCGATCTCCTCGGGTGTCAGGCCGGGCCAGTCGATGGCGTAGCGCACCTGGCCCTGGGCCAGATGACCGATGCAGGTGCGGCAGGTGCCGTTGCGGCAGGAGCTGGGCCAGTCGATGCCACCCTGCTCCAGCGAAAGCAGCAGGGGTTGCTCGGGCCAGGCGTCGCATTGCTGGCCATCGGGTTCGACGGTGGCGATGAAGAAGGGAGCGGTGGCAGTGTTCATGGCGATCAAGGCTGGGGGGCATGCGCCCACACCAGCAGGAGGTTGTTGGCGGGCAGGGCGTGGCGTGCGGCCAGGCGCAGGCCAGCCTGGGCGGCGACCTGGGCGACGTCCTCCAGGCGACGAAGACCCCAGGCAGGGTTGCGCTCGCGCAGGCTGGCATCGAAGTCCCGGTTGCCGGGCGCGGTGGGCACGCCGTCTTCCAGGTAGGGTCCGTAGGTGACGAGACGGCCCCCTGGCGCCAGGTGCCGCGCGGCGCCCTGCATCAGTCCGGCGCAGCAGGCCCAGGGGGCGATGTGCAGCATGTTGGCGCAGTACACCAGGTCGAACGGCGCGGCAAACGCTGCCCCGCTGCGGGGCCATTGCGGCGCCAGCACATCCAGCAACACGGGCGGGTGTACGTTGTGCACACCGGCATCGGTGCACCAGGCGGTGATGGAATTCAGGGATTCGGCCTGGGCGTCGCTGGGCTGCCAGGTCCAGCCGGGCAGGGCGGCGGCAAACCAGGCGACGTGCTGGCCTGTGCCGCTGGCCACCTCCAGCGCGTGGCCGGTGGCGGGCAGCAGGGCCTGCAGCACCTGCAGGATGGGCTGGCGATTGCGTTCGGCCGCAGGGCTGTGCGATGGTTTGGGCATAAAATTGGCTTTAACGCTTGCGGAGCAAGCGCCTTCAGCTATCGATTCGGTAGCAGATGGGCGGGTCGGCGGAGTCAGGAAGAAAAAGGGCGAGACTGCACAAAAAAGAGGCAGCGCAGTGAAATTCTATGCAAATCAAACACTTGGCGCGGCCATACAAGACTTGTCCAGATTTATCCACAGCATTGTCCAGCAGGCACCGGGATAACTGGCGTGCCTGGCCCGCCGGGCTGCCCAAAAAACGGGCGATCTGCAAGAACCCTTTGTAAATCAATCGCTTGCACGCCCCATACAGGGCTTGCCAGAACTTATCCACATGATTGTCCAGTGCGGGCAGGGATAACCCCGGACCGCCGTCAGGCCACAACGGTCACGCCTTTCCAGAAAGCCACGCGGCCACGCACCATGTCGGCTTCGGGCTTGGGGTCTGCGTAGGTCCAGGCAGCTTCGGGATTCATCTCGCCATCGACCAGCAGCGAGAAATACGTGGCCTGTCCCTTCCAGGGGCACATGGTCTTGTGGTTGCTGAAGGTGAAGAACTCGCGCTGGAGTGCGCTTTCGGGAAAGTAGTGGTTTCCTTCGACCACGACGGTGTCATCGCTCTCGGCAACGACTACGCCGTTCCAGATGGCTTTCATGGGGATTTCCTTGGGTGAAAGAAGTTATGAATCAAATGAGGCTGTACCGCCCTCAGCGAAAGCGCTTGCAGCTATTGTAATGATAGCAGTACGCCTGGCGTGACGGGGTACGGATTCTTCAGCAGAACAGGGCGTCGAACCCATCCTCGGGCGCAAAGCGCCGTGCCTGGTAGCACAGCCGCGTGGGGCCGGGCAGGGCGCGTTCGGGCACCGAGTGCAGCGGGTCGCCGGGGTAGCAGATGGTGCGCAGGCCGTCTTGCTCAAAGGCCTCGGGCAGGATGGTGGGCGGGCGCTGGCAGCGCGCCGCGTGCAGTACGCTGGCCGCGCTGGCATGGCGTGCCAGGTGCGCCAGGCTCATGATCTGCGGCGGCGCCAGGTCGATGCGGCCGTCGCGGTACTGTTCCAGCGCCGCGCGGGGTGCCACCCAGACGCTCTCGGTGGTTTCCTCGTTGTCGTGCAGGGCGGTCTGGCCTGCGGGCGCCTGGGCCACGAAAAAGCGGGTGTCAAAGCGCCGGGAACTCACCGTGGGCGACAGCGGCGTGATCCAGCGCGACCAGGGCGCGAGCTGGCGGGTTTGCAGGCGCAGTTGCAGCGCGGCCAGCATGTCGGCAAAGGGCATGCCCTCGCGCAGCATGGCGCGGGCCCGCAGGACATCGAAGGCCTGGTTGGCCCCTGTGGGTTCGGCCAGCAGCAGGCCGCATTCCTCCAGGGCTTCGCGCAGCGCCGCCACGTGCAGGCCGGTGGCGGTGGCAGCGTCGGTGCCGGGTTCGCCCAGGCGGGCGTGCAGCGCAGCGCAGGGCTGGTCGAGCCACTCTGTGCTGTCCTGGATGCGGTCCGCCTCGTCGAGCTTGCCGCCCGGAAACACGTAGATGCCCGCCATGGTCGATGCCTGCGCATGGCGGCGCAGCAGCAGCACCTCCATGCCCGCCGCGGCATCGCGCAGCAGCACCACGGTGGCGGAATCACGGGGCGTTTC
>JAPKHH010000204.1:0-2810 GCA_026647025.1 Giesbergeria sp. | reverse complement strand
GCGGCAAATTCGGGGGCGGGGGAATCGACCTGGATGGTGGCGCCAATGCTGTCGCCGCCAACGCTCACCGGGGTCACACCGGCAAACATGCGCACGCTGCCCACGCGCGTGGGGTCGATGTACGACAGGGGCGGGTTCATGTGGTTGCCGCAGGAGGAGACGAGATCCATCCCATCCACCTGGATGCGCAGGCGGTCGTCGGACAGCCCGTGCACGCTGGGCAGGCTGGAGACGCCGCCAGCACCGAACAGGCTCACGCCGGGCAGGTTGCGCAGCAGGCCGGCGGTGTCGCTGCTGGCGGTGCGGCCTGACTGCAAGGTTTCAGTATCGGCTGCAGCGGCGCCCACAGGCTGCGCGGCGGTCTTGGGCGCCTTGACGGTAATGGTCTGCAGTGCGGCATCCTGCGCCAGAGCCGCAAAGGGCAGGGCAGCGAGCAGGGCGCACAGGGGGCGCAGGGACAGGGTGAGCGAACGGCCGTGGCGGGCGCGGGAACGGGTGTGGGAAGTCATGGCAATGGTGCAAAAAGGGGCGGGCGCAGGCCCATGCGGTTATGCCCGCGGCTGGAGGGCCGCGGGCAAACCAAGTGAGTAAGACAACAGTTCAGGCGGCCGGGGGGGCCTGCGCCGGCGGCCGCACATTGGTGTGCCGCAGCGCCCGGGGGGGCGCGGATGTGAAAAGTGCGCCGTAAACCGCCAGCGCGGGCGGTGGCTCTTGCACGGCCTGGGCGTTGCCCGGCGTGAAACTGGCGGCAGCCACGCTGCAGACCGGGCAACCCAGGGTGCCGCCCATGGTGTGGCCCGAGGGCAGGCCGTCAGGCCGTTCCGTGCCCATGTCCTGCACGCTGCAGATGTCGCCCCGCATGAACTGCTCGGAGAGCATCTGCGCCATGTGCCCTGCGCTGACCTGCCCCATCCAGAGCTGGGCAAACAGCGCCACCATGGACAGGACCATGGACAGCTGCAGCTTGCGGGAGCGGGGGGCGCGGGACGTCACGGCGAAATTATCGAGGTAACGAGCGGTGTTTTGCTTGTCGTGCGTCAAGGGTTTGCCGTGGTGGCTGGCAGGCTGTGCGACATCCCGTACCCTGCAAGGGCTTGCGCCGTGGGGTATTCTCGATTCGTCATGGCGCTTGCGCCCCACCGCTTTTTTTGCACATGCCCTTCATGCCCCTCGATCTCGGCCGCATTCGTGCCATCACGCTGGATCTGGACGACACCTTGTGGCCCATCTGGCCCACCATCGCGCGCGCCGAGTCCGTCCTGCAATCCTGGCTGGCCGAGCACGCACCGGCCACCCGGGCGCTGTACGCCGAGCCCGGGGCGCTGCGTGCCCTTCGCAACCGCATGGACCAGTTGCGCCCCGATCTGCGGCATGACCTGAGCGCGCTGCGCCGCGAGTCCATCCGTTTGGCGCTCACGCAGGCGGGCGAGGACCCTGCGCTGGCCGAGCCCGCTTTCGAGGTGTTCTTCGATGAACGCCAGCGCGTGGATCTGTTCGAGGATGCGCTGCCCGCACTCGAATACCTCAGCAGCCGCTGGCCCGTGGTGGCGCTGTCCAACGGCAATGCCGACCTGCGGCGCGTGGGCCTGGGACGTTATTTCCATGCGTCCATCAGTGCGCGCGAGGTCGGCGCCGCCAAGCCCGATGCGCGCATCTTCCACCATGGCGCCCAGGCGGCAGGCGTGCCTGCGTCCCAGGTGCTGCACATCGGCGATGATGCCCACCTCGATGGGTTGGGCGCCTTGCGTGCAGGCATGCAGACCGTGTGGCTCAATCGCGAAGGCGCAGACTGGCCGCACCCGGACACGAGGCCCCATGCCGTGGTGACCAGCCTGCATGCGCTCATGCCGCTGCTGGCCCCTGTTTCCATCAACCCCACCCTTTGATCGCGTCATGCCCAAACCCAGCGCTGCTTTGCCCCAGGTGCGTTCCATCGTCTTCACAAGGCCATTGACCTGGTTGGCACTGGGCTGGCGTGACATGCTGCGCTCGGGCGCCGCCAGCCTGGTGCATGGGCTGGCGCTGGCGGTGTTCGGCATGCTGATCGCAGTGGTGGCCCATGACCGGTTCTGGCTGCTGGCCGGGGCGATGTCGGGCTTTCTGGTGGTGGCCCCGGTGCTGGCCACCAGCTTTTATGTGCTGAGCCGCACGCTCGAGCGTGGTGAGCCCGCCGGGTTGGCAGTGGTGCTGCGCACCTGGCTTTTCTGGCAGAGCAGCCACCGCAGCAAGTGGGGCAACGATTACTGGTGTCTGGTGCAATTTGGCGCCTTGCTGGCGCTGGCGGGCACGGGCTGGGTGCTGGTGTCGTCCGCGCTCATCACGCTGCTGGCGCCTGTGCCCATCCGCAGCCCCATTGATTTCATCACGCATGTGGTGCTGGCGCCGGACAGCACGCTTTTTGCACTCTGGCTGGCGCTGGGCAGCCTGCTGGCTGCGCCCATTTTTGCCTCCAGTGTGGTCGCGATGCCGCTGCTGCTGGACCGGCGCGTCGGTCTGTGGCAAGCGGTGCTCACGAGCTGGCAGGCGGTGCTGGCCAACCCGGCCACGATGGCCCTGTGGACGGCCTTGATTCTTGCGCTGACCCTGCTCGGTATGGTGCCCATGATGCTGGGCCTGGCCGTGGTCATGCCTGTGCTGGGCCATGCCAGCTGGCACGCCTACCGTGACTTGGTGGATGCTTCCAGTCTGCCGCTGCGCGAGCCTGGCGTGTGGGCGCCTGGGGCGGTTACGGAGCAACACAACGGAGCGGCATCGTGATTTTTGGCTACACCGAGGCGCAGATCGCGGGGTTCTTTCTGACCTATGGGGTG
>JAPKHH010000203.1:0-2923 GCA_026647025.1 Giesbergeria sp. | reverse complement strand
GTTTACCCTCTTATTCACGGGCATCTTCTTTTTCAACCGGCTGATTTTGTCAAAGGAAGTTTCCGCGCCAAAAAACCTCGATGAGGTTCTTGCAGAGATAGAAAAGGCAAATGAGGCATTCAACTTTCCTGCGTATGCACTGCTGCTGGCGTTGCTGTTCGGCTGCGGCATCGGTTTGCCCATGAACGAGGACATCGTCCTGCTGGCCGCTGCAGCCCTGACGCTGCAGGGCATCATGGAGCCCATCCCGCTCATGGTGGTGGCCTGGCTTGGATTGATTGCAGGCGACGCGCTCATCTTTCACTGGGGCCACCGTTATGGTGCGCGGTTGCTGCGCCGACGTTTTTTCGCTCGCATGCTCCCCGAGACGCGACTGCAGACCATGCAGGCCTCCATGACACGCTATGGCCCGGCCTACATCTTTGTTGTGCGGTTTCTTCCCGGTATTCGCACGGCCTTGTTCCTGGTGGCGGGCATGTCGCGCATGCCCTACCGCTACCTGTTTGTTTACGACGGGCTGGCCGCCCTGGTCGAACTGCCCCTGCTGGTCTATGGCGTGCGCTATGTCGGCGGACGCTGGCAGGAAATTCTGGCGGCCTTGCAGCGCATGCAAGGCTATCTGTGGCCTGCAGCCGCTCTGGCGGTGGTGGTGCTGTGGGCCTACCGCCGCTACCAATCCAAAGGAAAGACCGCATGAGCATTGCCACCCAAACCGCCCTGCCCGTTGAAGGCCGTGCCACCGCCGACGTGCTGGCCGAACTCAAAGGCTTTGGCGCTGATGACCCGCTCTACAAGGAGGGGCGGCTGTGGAGTCTGGTGTACTACCTGGACGAAGACTATTCCCGGTTCCAGGCCGATGCCTACCAGGCGTTTTCCAGCGCCAATGGCCTCAATCCCACGGCCTTCATAAGTCTCAAACGCTTCGAGAACGACATCATCGCCGGGGTGGTCGAGATGCTCCATGGCACGCCCGAGGTGTGCGGCGTGGTCACCTCGGGTGGCACCGAGAGCTGCCTGCTGGCCGTCAAGACCTACCGCGACCTGGCACGTTCGCGCGGCGTGACGCGGCCGGAGATGGTGCTGCCCGTGACTGCCCACGTGGCCTGGTTCAAGGCCTCGGAATACTTCGGCGTCAAGGTGCGCCTGCTGCCGCTGGACCAGAACCTGCGCGCCGACGTGAAGAAACTACCGCGCCTGTGCAACCGCAACACGGTCATGATTCTGGGTTCGGCGCCCGAATACCCGCACGGCACCATCGACCCGATTGAAGAGTTCAGCGCCATTGCCCTCAAGCGCAAGATCCCGTTGCATGTGGATGCCTGTGTGGGCGGCTTCATATTGCCGTTCATGGAAATGAACGGGTGCACGCTTCCACTGTGGGACTACCGTGTTCCGGGTGTGACCAGCATCTCGGCCGACATCCACAAATACGGATTTGCCTCCAAGGGCGCCTCCACCATCACCTACCGCAACCTCGACTACCTCAAGCACCAGATGTTTGTGTACCAGGACTGGCCCGGCGGCGTGTTTGCCTCGCCCGCGCTCTTGGGCACGCGCCCCGGTGGCGCCTACGCCGCCGCCTGGGCCGCAATGCAGCACTTTGGCCAGTCGGGCTACCGCGACCTGGCCCAACGCACCATGCAGGCTTTTGACAGGATGCGCAAGGGCATCGAGAAAATGCCCGAACTCTATGTCATGGGCGATCCCACCGGCCCTCTGCTGGGTTACGGCTCGCGTGACCCGGACGTGAACATCTTCGCCGTGGGCGACCAGATGGACGCCAAGGGATGGAAGATCAACCGCCTGCAAAAACCCGACGGCCTGCACGCCATGATTACCGCCAGCCACCTGGAGGTGATGGACGACTACCTGCGCGACCTGCAAGAGGCCGTGGCCACCGTCAAATCCCACCCGGAGCTGGCCCAAAGCGGCAGTGCTGCCACCTACGGCATGATGAGTCACATCCCGCTGCGCGGCATGGTCAAGCAGAAGGTACTGGACATGTTTGCCCAGATGTACCAGGCCGGTGGTCAGGACATGGACCTGCATGCCGAACCCGCACCCGAACCGGGCTTCAAAGGCCAGATGAATGCCCTGGTGGAACGCGTGGCGCAGTGGTACGTGCAGCGCCAGCAGCGCAAAGTGCGGCATCGATAGGCGCATCCGGCGGGTCAGGATCGCCCTGGGGTATTTCCTATTCCTGGGCTTCACTTTGATCGTCGTCGGCAACACCAGTGGTGCCGTTTTGCCCTGGCCCTGAGCGCACATCTGCTGCCTATCGCCACGTAGATTCCCAGTCTGGTGCGCCAGTCTGTGTGGCGTGGCCTGGCCTGGCCTTGGCGGCGCTGCGTTCAAAAATACCGGCGTACGTTGATCTGCCAAGCCCTGGGAGCAGCGCCAAAATCGCTGCGCGGGGTTCCACGGGAACTCTGCCATTGCAAGGCCAGGTCGGTCTGGCTCCAGTGGTACCGTGCCTCCAGCCAGTGCAGGCGACTGTGGTCAGCGCCATTGACGCGGACCATGGCGCTCAGGTCCAGGTGAGGCACCAGGGCATCGGGCCAATTCGCGTAGAGCGCGTACTGCGTGCGGGTCGTCAATTCCTGCTCCGATTGCGTCCAGTTGCGGTACAGCGCATAAGCCGACGGCGAGCCGCCTTGCAGAGCGCTCCACTGCGATGCATCCGGTGCAGCGCTGTTGCTGGAATACTCCAGGGTGAACGAGAGCTTTTGGGCGGTGGTGTAGGTGATGCCCGTGCTCAGGCGCTGCTGAAAGCGCCAGCCTACGGTCATATCCAAGGCCTGCGATACCTGCGAGAGACCACGCCCTCCGGACCATTCCATGAAAACCACGGTGGCATCGTTGGCCAGTGCCGACAGGTTGAAGCCGATCTGCGGAGGTTTGCGCTCTTCTCCATAAAGCAGCC
>JAPKHH010000202.1:0-2969 GCA_026647025.1 Giesbergeria sp. | reverse complement strand
CACGGATTTTTCGCATATTGCCTGATCCACCAATCCGCGCCGGGCAACCCGCTTGCTTTTACAAGTTTCACCACCCTGTCCGTGTCGAAATACCTCTTGAGCAGGCCCGTCCAGGGGTGTCCCTCGACCTGCGCACGGATGCGCTCGCAGGTGTTGAGCGCGGGCAGCAGCGAAGTGGCCGGGAAGATCAGCAAAAACTCCTCGCCCCCATAGCGGCCAAAAATGTCTCCGGCCCGCACGTTCTCCTGGGCCACGCGGGCAAAGCTGCGCAGCACCTCGTCGCCGCCCAGGTGGCCCAGTTCGTCGTTGATACGCTTGAAATGGTCCAGGTCGATCACGGCCAGGCACAGGGGAATGCCCGTCTCGTCGGCCAGCTGTTTCTGCTCCTCCAGTGCGGCCACGATATAGCGGCGGTTGAAGCACCCCAGCAGCGTGTCGCGCTGGGCGTCTTCCTGGATGTTCTTGATCTTGCGGCTGGCGCGGTGCAGGATGCGCTGCAGCATCTGCACCTTGCCCACCAGATGGATGAAGCCCGGCAGCGACACTGCCAGCGCCACAAAGTGCAGGACCTCCAGCCGCAGCAGTGCATCGTTTTGCTGCGCGGTGTAATGCAGCGCGATCACCACCGCATAGCCCGACAACAGCGCCCACGCCACCAGATAGGCTGTCTTGCGCGGGATCCGGTACATGCCGTAGGCGATGGCCACGAAGCTGAACGGCGCCAGCAGAATCTGCGTGGCCGGATCGAGGTAGACCATCAGCAGCATGCAGGCCAGCGCGCACACCACAATGGGCAGCTTGAGGCGCTTCTCGCGCGCCCGCATGTGCAGACCCGATTTGAAAATACCGAGGAAAACCAGCGAAAACCCCACAATCAGGCCCGACAGCACATACAGCGTGCGCGACTGCGCCATGTCCAGCGCCTGAAAAACCAGCGCCGCCACCAGGTACAGCCCGACCAGGGCCAGGGCAACCAACCACTTCTGGGCATTGGTGCGCCGTCCGCCCGCCCCCGTGGCATCGACCCGGCGGCGCGCCTGCTGCAAGAGCACCGCCGACGAATCGTCGAAATCCATGCTGACATCGGTCAGTGGAAAGGCTTCTGACGCAGCGTACTGCGGCTTCCCGCTTTTAAAGATCATGGTCAGAAGGGTGGCGGCAGCCATGGTGCGTGAAGAGTTGGGAACACCGTCGGTTGTCGAAACAGGGAGCGTCGGCAACAGCGCACGAACGCAAAAACGCTTTGTTACATGGCCGGGCAAAAAAAACCGTCCCTCGAGACTTTCTGCCCCTGCCTGCGCCAGCGGCAAGCTGGGCATCATAAGGAGAAGTCCCACCGGCTTCCTCCGTGTTTACCAGTAGGCGCCCCACACAATCGCACAGGGCTGATGTATCACAAGGCCGGTCGTGTGCGGGCCCACCCGCCTTCAAGCGAATACACCAGCAGCGCCGTCCAGATCAGCACGAAACCGATCAGGCGGGAGGCCTCGAACGGTTCATGGAACAGCCAGACGCCCAGCGCAAATTGCAGGCTGGGTGAGAGGTATTGCAGGATACCCATCGTCGCCAGGGGAATCCGCCGCGCACCCGCAGCAAACAGCAGCAAGGGAATGGCGGTGATGGGCCCCGCCAGCAGCAGCCAGCCCAGCGCGGCTGCGTCGCCTTGTGCCAGCGCCCCCCGCCCCTGCCCGGCCCACACGCCCAGAACGATGGCGGCCACGGGCGCCAGCAGCATGGTCTCCAGGGCCAGCCCTTCCAGCGCCCCCAGC
This sequence comes from Giesbergeria sp., assembly GCA_026647025.1. Taxonomy (GTDB): domain Bacteria; phylum Pseudomonadota; class Gammaproteobacteria; order Burkholderiales; family Burkholderiaceae_C; genus Simplicispira. Next base: position 1,200 of record JAPKHH010000202.1, on the reverse strand, counting down.
ACGGCCACCTTGCGCAGCAGGCCATAAAAACCAAACGTGATCGCCAGCACCAGCGCAATCCAGGGCAGGCGCCCCGATTGCACCGTCAGCCACAGCACCCCGGCCGCTGCCACGGCCACCGCCAGCCACTGGCCCGGGCGCGGACGCTCATGCAAAAAGAAATACCCCAGCGCCACGCTGACCAGCGGCAGGATGAAGTAGCCCAGACTGGCGTCCACCACATGGCCATTGTTCACGGCCCAGACATAGGTCAGCCAGTTGGCCGACAGCAGCAGCGCCGAAGCGGCAAACGCCCCCAGCACACGGGGCTGGCGCAGCAGCGCGGCCATCCAGGCCCATTGCCGCCGCACCGCCAGCACACCCAGCACAAAAACCAGCGACCACAGGGTGCGGTGCAGCACCACCTCCAGCGCGGGCACGTCGGTCAACTGCCGGAAATACAGCGGGAACAGGCCCCAGCACAGGTAGGCCAGCGCGGCGTATGCGATGCCAGGATTCATGATTTACCTGCACAAAAAGAAAAACCGCCGCAGCACACCGGCACAGCGGCATGCCATGGCGGCCATGGCTTGAAAGGGGCTCAGACGTTGAACAGGAAATCTCCCGTTAAAGCCTTACGGATACTAGCGATTCCGGAGGCGATCGTCATATCGTACCCACTTCCATACCCACTTTCGACAATCCTTCTCTGCCCGCCCCAAGTTGACGCGCACTGCCTTCACGTCGATGGTACATGGACAAACGCGCTCGTAGCCATGCATGGCACCTCCTATTGACTCCTCAGTTCAATGACGAAAGTTAGCTTCCCGCTGGTAGACTCCAAACGATCCTCAACGACTTTCAAAAGTGAAAGTAGAGTGACATACATATGAGCATCGAACCATGGGTCACTGCCGAAGACGTCGCCCAGCATCTAGGTGTTGCCAAGGACACCGTCTACCGCTGGAGGGAGCGCAAAGGACTACCTGCGCATCGAGTCGGACGGCTGTGGAAGTTTCAGCTGTCCGAAGTGGATGAGTGGGTGAGAGCAGGAGGTGCCGATGAAGAGTCCAGCGATGGGAACGAACAAAAGTGAATCCATCAGGAGTAGGTGACGCGTGAGCTTGGAAGGACAACTCCTTGACCAAAAGTCCTTGCGGGCCGTGACCGGCAAGACGGCGGACTGGAACGAAATCGCCAAGGACTGCATTGCCTTTGCCA
>JAPKHH010000201.1:0-2981 GCA_026647025.1 Giesbergeria sp. | reverse complement strand
CTTGCGGGACCAGTCTAGGGCCTTCCTCTCCGAGTGAGTGCGCCGTGCCGGGCGCGCATAAAAAAAACCGGCTCTGAGGAGCCGGTTTTTCACAGGGGGTTACGGGGTTCAGTAACGGCCGCCACCGTAGCCACCCGTGCCGTAGCCCACGTCCGAGCGCTTGGCCGCGCCGTAGCCAGCCGGGCTGTAACCACCGGCACCGCCAGTGGCTTCGCGGGGGCGGGCCAGGTTCACGACGATCGAGCGGCCATCGACGGACATGCCGTTCAAGGCGCTGATCGCGGCCTGGGCGACTTCGGCGGAGGCCATTTCCACAAAGCCGAAGCCTTTGGAGCGGCCGGTTTCGCGGTCCATCATGACCTTGGCGGAGGCAACGCCGCCAAACTCGGCAAAGTTGCTTTCCAGGCTGGAATCGGTCACGGAGTAGGGCAGGTTGCCCACGTAGATTTTGCTGCTCATGGAGGAGCCTTTCTGAAAAATGGTGCGCAACGAAGGGCGCACCGTTGGGGTGCGAGCGTGCGGATCGGGCGTCCGCAGCAACGGGGAAGAAGCGTGGATGGGATCTGGCGTAGCCAGACCATTCATCAGCACACGGGCGGGTGCGGCATGCTCGTTTGCAGCCAGCCCTGGGTGACTGCAAAGAGCCGGGCGGCTTCGCGCGAGGCAAAGGCTTTGTCAAAACGGAACACGCGGCAGTAGCTGCCGTTGCCCTGGGAACGATGGATCGAGAAGGAGGCGCAAAAGCGGCCGCAGTCGGTCGGGTGTGTCGCGGGCGAAACGACGTACTTGCCCATGGAAATGGCGGTCTTTGAAATGGGGTGCATTCAGGGTCGCAGGCGTGAAAAACCAGCCTGCGCGAGCATCAAGGGACGCGGTGGGCTGCAGCTCTGCAGACCCACTGGGCGACATCGGTCGCAAAAAACAACCTGCAGGGGGAGGCTTGCACCTCTGGGCAGGCGTTGCGGTGACCGCACACGTCAGGCGCGGTGACTGCAACGGCTTGAATTATAACCTAATTCATATTTAGTCTTAACTTAATATTCATTTTGGTTTTGAAAATGCCCGCCGGATGCATCCCGGTCGATCACTGCAGTGGCAAGCTTTGCGCTGTGCGCCTACACCCACAAGACGACCGGCCGCTAAACTCCGGGTTCCCATGACAGCTTCATCCTCCGGCATGCGCCCAGGCAGCTTCCTGTGCCCCTTGGCGTGCCTACTGATTGCCACCCTGGCGGCCTGCGGCAGCACCCCGCCGGGTGCGCCCCCAGCCGCTCCAGAACCCACGGCAACCACCGCCTCCACACCTCCCATCAAGATCGGCATTGCCCTGGGCGGCGGCGCGGCCAAGGGGTTTGCGCATATCGGCGTGATCAAGATGCTGGAAGCCAATGGCTTCACGCCTGCGGTGGTGGCAGGCACCAGTGCGGGCAGCGTGGTAGGAGCGCTGTATGCCAGCGGAATGAATGCCTTTGAACTGCAGGAAAAGGCCGTGGCGCTGGACGAAAGCAAGATCCGCGACCTGCAACTGTCGTCCGGCGGCCTGGTGCAAGGCCAGAAGCTGGAGGACTATGTGAACGAACAGGTGCGCCGCAAGCCGCTGGAGCAACTGGCCCGGCCCTTTGTGGCGGTGGCCACGCGGCTTGAAGATGGCGAGCGCACGGTGTTTGCGCGGGGCAACACGGGCCAGGCGGTGCGGGCGTCCAGCAGCGTTCCGGGGGTGTTTCAGCCCGTGGTCATTGGCAAATACCATTTTGTGGATGGTGGCATCGTCAGCCCGGTGCCGGTGGATGCGGCGCGCCAGCTGGGTGCCGATGTGGTGATTGCGGTGGACATTTCCAACAAGGCCCGGGGCAGGGCGCCGGGCGACATGCTGGGCACGCTCAGCCAGTCCATCGCCATCATGGGCCAGAAGCTGGGCCAGGCCGAGCTGGCGCGGGCCGACGTCATCATCCGCCCCAAGGTGCTGGATTTGGGCTCGGCAGATTTCAGCCAGCGCGCCACGGCCATCGTCGAGGGCGAAAAAGCCGCCCTGGCCGCGATGCCGCAGATCCGCGAGCGCGTGGCCCGCTTGCAGGCCGAACGCACCGCCGCCCTGCATCTGGCGCAGCAAAAGGCCGCCGAGGCCCAATACAAGGCCTGCATGGAGAACCGCTCGGGCCTGCAGAAAATGGCGGGCATGGCCGGGCTGGGTGAACCCTGCATCAAACCCTGAGGGGCGGCGGCTGCGTTCGTGCCATTAACCCGGTGACTGCACTTCAAATCGCCTGGCTGCTACCATTCGCCCCTATGCCTTCCCACACTCCATCCATTGACACCGGCCCACTGCGCGGCTGCGTTGCTGTGGACGGGCACGCCGTGGTGCGTGAGATCTGGCCCTACAAGCCGGTCGCACATTCCTCCGCCCGGCGATAACCTTCCTTCTCTTTCATCTGCGCAGAACCACCATCGCCGGGCACCAGCCCAGCGCGATGGCGGCCGGTTACTTTGCCCTGATTCGGGCGCGCCGGGCCGCTCTTGTTCAGGAGATGTGCCATGCGATCCGACGATGCCGATGGGCCTTTGCCCCCCTCTACCGCACTTGCCCACCGGCAGGCCGCTGCGCGAGGCAAGCGGTGATGGCGATGGAATTCACCAAGAAATTTTTGCGGGCCAAAAGCCCCTGCGCGGATGGTTTTCGGTGGTTCAGCCGCCATGTGGAAGACGGCACGGGTTACCAGGAAGCGCTGGATACGTTGGTCGACGCCGGCCGCGTGGACGATGCCTGCTGGCTGCTCACGCAGTTTGGCCCCACCAATGCGGTGCTGACCGTGGATGCGCTGGAGGCCGAGGCGATTGTGTTTGCAGGCACGGTCGAGGCGAGTGCGCCGACGGCGATGGCGCCGAAGAACGAGCGCAGCGGCAGCCGCCCGACCGGCGCGTAGACGAAGCGCCACTTGGCCGCCTTGATCGTGAACACCAGGGCGTCGAGGGCGAGCGCCATC
>JAPKHH010000200.1:0-3043 GCA_026647025.1 Giesbergeria sp. | reverse complement strand
AAGAGTTGAGCGAGGCTGATCAATGAAATTTTCACTGTGTTTTCTGCGACTGCAATCTTTTGTTTTTCAAGAGCATCGGTAGCTTTAATTTCTAAAAGATCCCCACGTGGAAGTGCCCCAGCATGAGCAGTGTTTCGACAGAAACCGTAGAGGTTTAGAAAGTAATCGAGGCGGCTCATAACGGAAGGCGTTGCGCGAGCGTTGGCGAACGCTGCCCAGAACAAGCCCTCACCGGGGCTCGTAATGCCGGTTCCCTTGCACTTATCGAGCGTTGCTTGCCGTGTCTGGTCAGGGAGAGCCGAGAAATAACCGGGCATCAGCGCCCGCACCCACCTCCATGCCCTTGGTTGGCCGAACAACACGTTCCGTGGGTAGCCGAGCAGCTTGCCGACAAGGAGGCGCTCGAATACCAAGGAAGACAGGCTTGCGACGAGCTGGCCCACTGCATACGCGGCCGACACAGCCACCACTCCTTGCACGACCGTCCACCTGTCGCGGGCAAGCAGTCCTGTACCGGCCACCAAGTCAGCAATGAACAGGAACAGGAAGCCTGCCGAAAGGTACGCCCAAAAATCGTAGCTGGTGAATGGAATCTTGTTTTCCATAGCTCCCCTTGTTGCTTATTCATTTTCGCCGATGCCTCGGCAAAGGCAGCACCAGTCCTTGCGTTGCATTCGGATACCGCAAAGCGGTCGTTACCAAGCCTCCGACATAAGCCTTGAACAGTCGCTCGCACTCGCTTGCCCAAGGGTAGTTGTCGGTGAAGTCGGTGACCCGCCCCCTCACCCCCGCCGCACCACAAACCCCGCAAACCGCGCCCCCAGCCACTCCACCTGTGCTGCGGTCAGCGCCCAGGTGGACGCGCCCGGCGCGCGGCATTCCTGCAGCGCCCAGTGGGCCACACCTGCATCGGCCAGCGTGTCGGCCAGGGCGAACAGGTCATCCACACTGAACAGGCCCGCGTGCCAGGTGGTGCGGCATTCATGGGGCACGCCGCTGGCGAGCAGGTGGCGCAACGATGCAAAGGCTTTGGCGCGGCTGCCGGGGGTGCGGGTGATGGCGTCGTAGGCGTGCAGCGGGCCTTTGATGTCCAAGCCCACCCAGTCGAGCAGGGGCAGCAGGGCTTGCAGGCGTTCGGGGTACATGCCGCCGGTGTGCAGCGCGGTTTGAAAACCCAGGGCGCGCACTTGTGCCAGCGCGGCGGGCAAGGCGGCTTGCAGGGTGGGTTCGCCGCCGGAGAAGACGACGCCGTCGAGCAGGCCCTGGCGGCTTTGCAGGAAGGCCAGCACCTCGGGCCACGGCACGGTGGCGGGGGTGGTGGCGTCGAGCAGTTCGGGGTTGTGGCAGTAGCCGCAGCGCCAGGGGCAGCCCTGGCCATAGAGCACGGCGGCCAAGCGGCCGGGGAAGTCGATGGTGGTGAGCGGCGTGATGCCGCCGATGCGCAAGGGGTTGGCAGACAACAGGGTTTCGCTCACGGTATCCATGGTTCAAGACGTGTGCCCAGGCGCAGCCCCGGCCAGCGGGCACCGCGCCTGGGCCGCCCCGCCGCGCTGGTGCCGTCCCCCTTCCTGTAGTGCGAAGCACGAAGAGAGAAGGGGGAAGCAGCGCAGCCGCTCTGGGGGTTGCTCACTTTTCAGCAAAGAACTGGCGCTCGTTGTGTTCGCCTTGCTTGCCGATGTTGAAGCTGGCCACGGGGCGGTGGTAGCCCATCACGCGGGTCCAGACTTCGCAGGGCTGGCGCTCGGCGTCGGTGAGTTGCACGTCGGCGGCGGACAGGGCGGCGTGTTCGGGGGTGGTGTGGTGCATGCAGATCTCCTTGGGGGTGGTTGAAAATGCTATTGAATTGATAGCTGGCAGCGCTTATCCACAAAGCGCCATAGGCTGATTTGACTTTGATTTTTCAGAATGCCTCGCGGCGCCTTGCAGGCCCCTCTCCCCTGGTGGGAGAGGGGTTGGTGAGAGGGGGATGCACAGGCGCTGCGCACGCCGCCCCCTCTCCCCCGCCCTCTCCCGCAGGGGGAGAGGGAGCAAGTACCGGGCTCCGCTGCGGGTGCATGGGCGGATGCCCTGTCCGAGGTGGGTTGTCCATCTGCCCTCATGCAGCCAGGCGCTCGCGCTTGGCCTGCAGGCGCTCTTCGTCGCATTTCGGGCAGAACGGGTGTTCGCCCTCCAGGTAGCCGTGCGTGGGGCAGATGGAGAAGGTGGGCGTGATGGTGATGTAGGGCAGGCGAAAGCGCGTGAGTGCGCGGCGCACCAGCTCGCGGCAGGCGGCGCCGCTGGAGACGCGCTCGCCCATGTACAGGTGCAGCACGGTGCCGCCGGTGTATTTGGTTTGCAGTTCTTCCTGGCGCGCCAGGGCTTCGAAGGGGTCGTCCGTCCAGCCCACGGGCAGTTGCGAGGAGTTGGTGTAGTACGGCTGGCTGGCGGTGCCTGCCTGGGCGATGGCGGGCCAGCGCTTTTTGTCTTCTTTGGCAAAGCGGTAGGTGGTGCCTTCGGCGGGGGTGGCCTCCAGGTTGTAGAGGTGGCCGGTTTCTTCCTGGATCTGCACGATGCGCGCGCGCACATGGTCGAGCAGGCGCACGGCAAACTGGTGGCCCTGGGGGCTGGTGATGTCGTGCGCGTCGCCCGTAAAGTTGCGCACCATTTCGTTGATGCCGTTGACGCCCAGCGTGCTGAAGTGGTTGCGCAGCGTGCCCAGGTAGCGCTTGGTGTAGGGGAACAGGCCCTGGTCCATGAGCCGCTGGATGAGCTTGCGCTTGACCTCCAGGCTTTGCTTGCCCAGCTCCAGCAGGCGGTCCAGCGCGGCGTACATGCCGGCCTCGTCGCCCGCGTACTGGTAGCCCAGGCGCGCGCAGTTGATGGTGACCACGCCCACGCTGCCCGTTTGCTCGGCGCTGCCGAACAGGCCGTTGCCGCGCTTGAGCAGCTCGCGCAGGTCGAGCTGCAGGCGGCAGCACATGGAGCGCACCATGTTCGGCTCCAGCTCGGAGTTCACAAAGTTCTGGAAGTACGGCAGGCCGTACTTGGCCGTCATCTCGAACAG
>JAPKHH010000020.1:0-37787 GCA_026647025.1 Giesbergeria sp. | reverse complement strand
CCGTCAGTGCTCGGCGCTGTGCGCGAGTTTCATGCTGCAGCGTTGCGTTTTCGAAGAAACGCCAGAGGCTTTCGGATTGGACGACCTCGCTTTGGGGTGACGGCAATGTGCTGCCTTGGGCCAGGGCCGACAGCGAGAAAACCCAGAACAGCACAAGACCCAAAAGGGTGCGATCAAAAAAGCGCGTGTGTTCAGGCAAATAGAAATGCGGAATGTTCATAAGAAATGGCATTTTTGCTGGGCTTTGGGATGCGAGGTGCAAGCAAATGGTGTGGTTTTGTATCTGCACACAGGGCCATCGCCCCAGCCCCCGCTGCTATGCTGCGGCGCCATGTTCCACCGCCTGCTGCAACAGACTTGTTCTGACCGATCGACGGCACACCGTTCCCGGTGGGGGCGGGCTTGGCGTTGGGCGGGGTTGGCAAGCCTGGCGCTGGGTCCCAGCCTGGCCTGGGCCCTGCCCACGTTTGACGAAGTACGCCGGGGCTTCCAGTCGTCTGAAACCGTGCTGCTCTCGCGTGAGGGCGAGGTGCTGCAGCGTGTGCGCACCGACGCGCAGGTGCGGCGCGGGGCGTGGGTGGCGCTGGCCGATGTGTCGCCCGCACTGCGCACGGCCATGGTGCTGTCGGAAGACAAGCGCTTTTACGAGCACAGCGGGGTGGACTGGCGCGCTGTCACGGCCGCCGCCTGGGGCAACCTGTGGAACCAGCGCACGCGCGGCGCCAGCACCCTCACCATGCAACTGGCGGGCCTGCTCGACAGCCCCGACATGGCCGACCTGCGCCAGCGGCCCGGTGGGCGCAGCGTGGCGCAAAAGCTTGGACAAACGGTGGCCGCGCAGGTGCTGGACCGGCGCTGGCGCAAGGACCAGATTCTGGAGGCCTACCTCAACCTGGTGCCGTTTCGGGGCGAGCTGGTGGGCATCGATGCCCTCAGCCGCACGCTGTTCGGCAAAGCCGCGCACGGGCTGGACGACCGCGAGGCCGCCGTGGCCGCCGCCCTGGTGCGCGGCCCCAATGCCGCTCCAGCCGTCGTCACCCAGCGCGCCTGCGGCGTGCTGCGCGACATGCAGGGCAAGGCGCCAGGGCCGCGGGTCGATTGCGATGCGCTTGACCTGTTTGTCAGCGCTGCCCTGCAGCGGCGCGGCTGGGCCGCCAGCGAAGGCGTGGCGCCGCATTTTGCGCGGCGGGCGCTGGCGCAGGCAGAGGGCGGGGTGGCGCCGCCAGCGCGCATCACCACCACGCTGCGCGCCCCCTTGCAGCGCTTTGCCGTGCAAACGCTGGAACAGCACCTGCGCGAGTTGCAGGGCCGCCAGGTGGAAGACGGCGCCATTGTGGTACTCGACAATGCCACGGGCGAAGTGCTGGCCTGGGTGGGTTCGTCAGGCCTGCTCAGCCAGGCGGCCGAGGTCGATGGGGTGCTGGCGCTGCGCCAGCCGGGCTCCACGCTCAAGCCCTTCTTGTACGCACAGGCAATAGCCGAGCGGCGGCTGACCGCCGCCTCACTGGTCGAGGACTCGCCCGCCCATATCGCCACAGCGGGGGGGCTCTACATTCCGCAAAACTACGACCGCCAGTTCAAGGGCTGGGTGTCGGTGCGCACGGCGCTGGCGTCCTCGCTCAATGTGCCGGCGGTGCGCACCCTGGTCATGGTCTCGCCCGATGCGTTCTTTCGGCAACTGGTGGCGCTGGGCCTGCCGCTGCGCGAGAGCGGGGGCTACTTTGGCTACAGCCTGGCCCTGGGCAGCAGCGAGGTGCCCCTGCTGCACCTGGCCAACGCCTACCGCGCTCTGGCCAATGGGGGGCGCTACAGCCCGGTGGCCCCGCCCGTGCTGCCTGTGCGCAAGGTGGTGCCTGCCCTGCAGCCGGTGCTGGGCGCCCAGGCGGCGTTCATCGTGGGCGACATCCTGTCCGACGGCAACGCTCGGGCGCGCACCTTCGGCACCGACAGCGTGCTGGCCACGCGCTTCTGGAGTGCCGTCAAAACCGGCACCAGCAAGGACATGCGCGACAACTGGGCCGTGGGCTGGTCTGCGCGCTACACCGTGGGCGTGTGGGTGGGCAACGCCAGCGGCGCAGCCATGCACGACGTGAGCGGCAGCAGCGGCGCGGCACCGGTCTGGGCGGCCGTGATGGCTTACCTGCACGCGCACACGCCCAGCCGTGCCCCCGCACCGCCGCGCGCGCTGGTGCGCACCGCTGTGCGCTTTGGACCGGCCCCCGGCAGCCCCCTGCCGCTGGAGGCAGCGCGCAGCGAATGGTTTGTGCCCGGTACGCAGCAAACCCTGTTTGCTATTGATACAGTAGCTGATGGCGCTTATGAAATGGGCGCTAGAGGCCAAAAACACATTCAAAATGAAGCTACCGCCGCAGCAGCGGCTGGAGGCAAGGCTGCGGCCCTTTCCGCAGTGCACATTGCCACACCGGTGTCGGGCACCATCATTGCGCTGGACCCCGATATTCCCCCGCTGCGCCAGCGCCTGCAGTTCGCGGCGGGTGGCCATGCGCCGGGCATGCCACTGCGCTGGCGCATGGATGGCCAGCCCGTCGGCCGGGGCGCGCGCTGGGCCTGGCTGCCCTGGCCGGGCCGCCATGTGGTGCAACTGACGGATGTGCGCGGCAGGGTGCTGGACGAGGTGCGTATCGAGGTGCGCGGCGCGGGGGTGCGTGCGCCTTAGGCGACGGCGGGAAAAAGACGTTGAATATTACAATTCGTCATATCCATATCCAGACCTCTTTTGTGCGCCACGCTGTTTCCCGAAGACTGATCCTGCTGGCCGTTGTGCTGGCCTTGGGTATTGGTGCCTTGTTTGGGCAAGCGATCTGGGCGATGCGGTCCCATGCCTTGCGCCATGCGGAGAGCACCGGCGCCAATCTGGCCTACGCCTTGCAGCAGACGATCGGCACACTGCTCAGAAACCTTGATACGTCTCTCCAGGGTCTGGTACAGGACCTGGAGAATCCGCAGGTCATGGCTCTGGCCCCCGATTTGCGCAACCGCCTGCTGTTTGATTATTCGCTGCACGCCAAGGAGCTTTCGGCGGTGCTGGTGCTGGATGCGCAGGGCCAGCGGTTGTTCGACTCTGCGGGACTGCCGCCGGATGAGGTGGATTTTTCCGACCGCGACTATTTTCGTGCCTTTCAGTCCGGGGGACGCCAGGGCCTGTTCATTGGCACACCTCTCCAAACCCGAGTGACGGGCCGGGATTGCCTGCCGGTCAGCCGCGCCTGGTTCAGAAAGGACGGCAGCTTCGGTGGGGTAGTGGTTGGCGCCGTCCGGCTGGACTATTTCCATGCGCTCTTTGCCGCTGTCGAACTGGGGCCGAAAAGCAGTTTGAACCTCTACCACACCACCGGAGCCCTGGTGGCGCGCCTGCCGCAGCGCGATGATGATGCGGGTCGCAATATCGCGGGCTCCAGCAACTTGGCGCGCATCACCTCCAGCCCCCGTGGCACGTTCACCAGCCGCGCCGTGATTGATGGGGTGGAGCGTCTATATACCTTCCAGCAGGTGGGCGACTTTCCGCTGGTGGCCAGCGTGGGGCAGTCCACAGACGAAATTCTGGCCGGCTGGCGCCGCCATGCTGCGCTGGTGGGGAGCTTTGCACTGCTGTTGATGCTGGCCTGCCTGGGGCTGGCCGCGTTGTCTGTGCGTGAACTGAAACAGCGCCAGCAGGTGGCAGGCGATTTGCAGCAGGCCGAGCACTATCTGCGCACCATTCTGGACAACCTGCCTTCCATGGTCAGCTACTGGGACAGCGACCAGCGCAACCGCTTTATCAACAAAACCAGCAATGCCTTGTTTGGGCGTCCGCCCGAGGCGCTGCGCGGACTCACGGCCCGGGAAGTTCTGGGCGAGAAAGACTATGCCATTGTCCAGCCCTATGTGGAGCAGGGCTTGCAGGGCCATCCACAGCTGTTTGAGCGGACCCTGACCGATGCCGAAGGGCAGGTGCGGCATACCCATATTTCCTATACGCCGGACCGGGAGACCGAAGACGGCCCGGTACGCGGCATTTTTGTGCAGATGACGGACATCACCGAGCGCAAACGCATGGAAGACGAGTTGTTCCAGGAAAAGGAACTGATGCGCCTGACACTGCAGTCCATTGGCGATGCCGTGGTCTGCACCGATGCCCAGGGCCTCGTCACCTACCTCAACCCCATGGCACAGCGCATGACGGGTTGGCAGGCGTTCGACGCCGCCGGGCACGACGTGGACGAGGTCGCGCCGCTGTACCTGGCCAATGGCCAGCAGACCCAGCCCAGCCCCTTGCGCCAGGCGCTGGCGACGCAGGTGGCTTGTGGCCCTACGCGTGGCGTGGTGCTGCGCCGCAAGGACGGCCAGCGCTTCGAGGTGGAAGAGTCGGCCAGTCCCATCATCGACCGCCAGCGCCAGTTGACGGGCGCCGTCATGGTGCTGCACGACGTGACCGAAACCATGGCCATGGCCGAGCGCATGGCACGTCTGGCGCAGTACGACCCCCTGACCGATCTGCCCAACCGTGTGCTGTTGCAGGACCGCGCCCAGCACGCCCTGGCCCTGGCCCGCCGCGACGGCAAGGGCCTGGCGGTGATGTACCTGGACCTGGACGGCTTCAAGCAGGTCAACGACACCCTGGGCCACGATGCTGGCGACCAGTTGCTGGTGCAGTTTGCCCGCCGCCTGGCGGCCGCCATGCGCCAGTCCGACACCGTGTGCCGCCAGGGAGGGGATGAATTTGTGCTGCTGCTGCCTGGTCTGGCAACCCCTGCGCAGATCCGCACGGTGGTGCGCAAGGTGCTGGCGGTGGTGCAGCAGCCCTTTGTGCTGCAGGGACAGGAACTGCACATCGGCCTGAGCGGCGGCCTGGCCCTGTTCCCCCAGCATGGCGACAGCTACGATGCGCTGGCGCGCCATGCCGACACCGCCATGTACGCCGCCAAACGCGCCGGGCGTATGCAGGTGTGCTGCTATGCGGGGCCAGATGCCGAGCCTGCGCGGGTAGACCCGGACAGCGCGCCATCGGACCTTTGATTGCTATTGAAAATGTAGCTTTTAGTGCTTGATGGATAAGCGCTAGAGGCCATTTTCATCACATTTTTTGGTCTATCCCAGGGGGGCCGGGCCGGGTGGGCTTTGAATTTGTTGCACGGTCGCGCAAATTATTTTGATGGCCGCAGTCGGGCGCTGTGGCTAACATCCCGGCACACTTTCCCCTGAAAACCTCCGAGGAGCGCCGCGTGTCCGACCTGTCCACCATCACCTGCATCGAAGATTTGCACCGCGTCTATCGGCGCCGTGTGCCCCGCATGTTCTACGACTACTGCGACTCGGGCTCGTGGACCGAAAGCACCTACCGCGCCAACGAAGACGACTTCCAGAAAATCAAGCTGCGCCAGCGCGTGGCCGTGAACATGACGGGCCGCACCACGCGCACCACCATGGTGGGCCAGGATGTGGCCATGCCCGTGGCGCTGGCCCCCACGGGCCTGACCGGCATGCAGCATGCCGACGGCGAGATTCTGGCCGCGCGTGCGGCGCGGGACTTTGGCGTGCCGTTCACGCTCTCGACCATGAGCATCTGCTCCATCGAAGACGTGGCCCAGCACGCCGGGCCGGGCTTCTGGTTCCAGCTGTATGTGATGCGCGACCGCGACTACATCGAGCGCCTGATCGACCGCGCCAAGGCCGCAGGCTGCACGGCGCTGCAGCTCACGCTCGATCTGCAGATCCTCGGCCAGCGGCACAAGGACATCAAGAACGGCCTGTCGTCGCCCCCCAAGCCCACGCTGTCCAACCTCATCAACCTGGCCACCAAGCCGCGCTGGTGCCTGGGCATGCTGGGCACCAAACGCCGCAGCTTCGGCAACATCGTCGGCCATGCCAAGGGCGTGGGCGACATGTCGTCACTGGCCTCGTGGACGGTGGAGCAGTTTGACCCCGAACTCAACTGGGGCGATGTGGAGTGGATCAAGAAGCGCTGGGGCGGCAAGCTGATCATCAAGGGCATCATGGATGCCGAAGACGCCCGTCTCGCGGCAAACAGCGGCGCCGATGCCCTCATCGTCAGCAACCACGGCGGCCGCCAGCTCGACGGCGCCCCTTCGTCGATTGCCGCGCTGCCCGGCATCGTGCAGGCCGTGGGCAAGGACATCGAGGTGTGGATGGATGGCGGCATCCGCAGCGGCCAGGACGTGCTCAAGGCCCGCGCCCTGGGTGCGCAGGGCACCCTGATCGGCCGCGCCTTCCTCTACGGCCTGGGGGCTTATGGCGAGCTGGGCGTGACGCGCGCGCTGGAGATCATTCGCAAGGAGCTGGATCTGACCATGGCGTTTTGCGGCCGCACCGACATCAACACCGTGGACGAAAGCATCCTGCTGCCGGGCACCTACCCGCGGTAGCCCCGGCCTGGCCTGCCATCGGGCCCCTCTGCACCCGGCGGGGTGCGCCAGGGGCTGCATTGCCCTTCATCAGCAGCCTTGGCATTCCTTCGACACAATGCAGGGAGCGTTCGGCCCTGCGCGGGCAGGTTCGCCTGCGCAGGGCATCCCTCCAATGCATGCGTGCCGCACATAACAAGGAAGCCCCCGATGAACCGCACACCCTTTTTTCTGCTGGCAACCCTGGCCCTGGCCAGCCCGCTGGCGCAGGCCGATACCGGCAAACTGCTGCTCACGGGTGGCGTCAGCAGCATCACCGGCTCGGCCGGGGGCGGCATCACGCCCTGGGCCGTGATCGGCAGCAACGCCACCGAGGGCGAGTGGGGCGCCACGGCCTTCACCACCCGTGCCGTCACGCAGGACTATGCGCTGACCAGCTACGGCGCGGCACTGGCCTGGAACGAGCGCGTCGAGCTGTCGGTGGCGCGGCAGGACTTTGATGCGGGGGCGGCCGTGGCCCTCAACGGCATTGCGCCGTTTGGCGTGCTGCCCGGCCAGCACATTCGCATGGACGTGCTGGGCCTCAAGCTGCGCGTGGCGGGTGATGCCGTGCTCGACGCCGACACCTGGATGCCGCAAATCGCCGTGGGCCTGGAACACAAACGTGTGCGGCCGGGCTCGCTGCAGTCGGTGTTGGACTTTGTGGGGGCCGACACGCAATCTACGGATTTTTACGTCAGCGCCACCAAGCTGGTGCTGGACAAGGGCCTGTTGCTGAGCGCCACCCTGCGCTCCACGCGCGCCAACCAGAACGGCCTGCTGGGTTTTGGCGCGGCGGCGCCGGGGCGCAACAGCCGCAGCCTGCACCCCGAGTTTTCGGTGGCCTGGTTGCTGCGGCGTGACTTGGCCATTGGTGCCGAGCTGCGCTTCAAGCCCAACAACCTGCAGGCCACAGGTGAGGCGGCCGGCCTGGGCGCTGCGCTGCGCGAAGACGCCTGGAAAGACATCTTCATCGCCTGGGCGCCCAGCAAGAACCTCTCGTTCACCCTGGCCTGGGCCGATCTCGGCCGGGTGGTGCCGGGCATCACCAACGGGCGTCGCCAGTCGGGCGCGTATTTTTCGGCCCAGGTCGCTTTCTGAACAACGCGCAGGAAACCCCCATGAAAAAACACACTGCCCTGTATTGCGCACTGCTGCTGGCAAGTGCCAGCCTGACGGGCGTGCACGCCCAAACCCCTGCTGCGGCGCCCCCGTCGATTGCCGCCGCTCCCCTGGCCCCAGCCGGTCTGTATGCCGCGCTGGGCGAGAAGGTCGGCATCGTGCGCCTGGTCGATGATTTTGTCGAACGACTGGTGCGCCACCCACGCATTGGCAGCCAGTTCAAAGACACCAAGCCCGCCGCGCTCAAGGAAAGCCTGGTGAACCAGTTCTGCCAACTCAGTGGCGGGCCCTGCGTGTACGACGGCCCCGAGATGGGCGAACTGCATGCCGACATGGACATCAACAAGGGCGATTTCAACGCCCTGGTCGAGGTACTGCAGGCCGCCATGGACGCCCAGGGCATTGCCTTTGCCCAGCAGAATCGCCTGCTGGCGCTGCTGGCGCCCATGCACCGCGACATCATCACGGTGCACTGACATGGTCAAGAAAACTCTGTTTTTGATAGCTGCTTGCGCAATGGCAGCAAGCGTTACCGCCGGAAATGTGCAAGTCCAGGTGCTGGACAAAGAAGGCCGCCCGGTGCCCGATGCCGTGGTGGTGGTCTATCCCAGTGCCCCGGCAGCACCGGTGGCCAGCAATGTCACCATCGGGCAGCAGCGCATGCGTTTCGTGCCCCTGGTCACCGTGGTGGCCCCTGGGAGCCGGGTACGTTTCACCAACCTCGATCGCTGGGACCACCATGTCCGGGGAACGGCGGCGGTGAACAGTGTGCCGGGCGCGCCTTCAGGGGCCAACTTCGAGATGCGCCTGGCCGGTGCCACAGCCGACGCCACGGGTGGCGAGGCCGATGTGGTCGTACAAGCGCCGGGCGCCGTGCTGCTGGGCTGCCATTTGCATGGTTCGATGCGCGGCCATTTGTTCGTCACCGATTCGGCCCATACCCTCAAGACCGATGCCGACGGGATTGCCCGTTTCGACCAGATCCCCGAAGGAGCTGCGCAACTGCGCGTCTGGCACCCTGAGCAACTGGTGGACTTGCCGCGCCGTGCGCTGCAGATCGGCGCCGCACCGGTGCTGGAAAGCGTGCCGCTGAGCGTGGTGCCCCGGCGGCGCCGGTCCTGACCGTGCGGGGCAAGCACCACGCACATTGGCGACAATGGCAGGGTGCCCCTTCCCGCTGCATCGCCCTCTTCTGAAAACCCCGGGCAGCCTCTGCGCCGCATCGCCCATCTCGACATGGATGCATTTTTTGCGTCCGTCGAGTTGCTGCGCTACCCGCAGCTCAAGGACCTGCCGGTGGTGATTGGCGGCGGGCGGCGCGCGGTCGATGAACTGCTGCTGCAAAGCCCGGATGGCGCCGGTCAGCGGGAGCATCATTTCATCCCGGTGGCTGACTTTCCCCGGCTCAAGGATTATGTGGGCCGGGGCGTCATCACCACGGCCACCTATGCGGCGCGCCAGTTTGGCGTGGGTTCGGCCATGGGCATGATGAAAGCCGCCCGGCTGTGCCCCCAGGCCATCGTGCTGCCGGTGGATTTTGACGAGGTGCGCAAATATTCGCGGCTGTTCAAGAGCACCATCACCGAGATTGCGCCCGTCATGCAGGACCGGGGGGTGGATGAGGTGTACATCGACTTTACCGATGTGCCCGGCGGCCAGCGCGAAGGCGGGCGCGTGCTGGCCCGCCTCATCCAGAAGAGCATTTTTGAACGCACCGGGCTGACCTGCTCCATTGGCGTGGCGCCCAACCGGCTGCTGGCCAAGATGGCCAGCGAGTTCCACAAGCCCAACGGCATTTCCATCGTTGACGAGGCCGACCTGCAGACGCTGATCTGGCCGCTGAACGTGCGCAAGATCAACGGCATTGGCCCCAAGGCGGGTGCAAAGCTGGCGGCGCTGGGCGTGCACACCATTGGCGAGCTGGCCGCGCAGGACCCGCAGTGGCTGGTGGCGCAGTTTGGCAAATCCACCGGTGCGTGGCTGCACCGCGCGGCCTGGGGCCAGGACGACAGCCCCGTGGTGACCGAGAGCGAGCCCGTGAGCATGAGCCGCGAAACCACCTTCGAGCGCGACCTGCACGCCGTGCGCGACCGCGCCGAGCTGGGCCGCATCTTCACCGACCTGTGCCAGCGCGTGGCGGCCGATCTGCAGCGCAAGGGCTACGCGGGGCGCACCATCGGCATCAAGCTGCGCTACGACGACTTTCGCAGCGTCACGCGCGACCACACCATCGCCGAGCCCACGCAGGATGCCGCCACCATCCGCCGTGTGGCGGGGCTGTGCCTCAAGCGCGTGCCGCTGGAGCGGCGCCTGCGGCTGCTGGGCGTGCGCGTGGGGGGGCTGGTGCGGCCGGGCGAGCAAGGTGGCGCCGAGACTGCTGCGCCGTCCGGGCCCCAAACGGCACAATTGTTCTAGATCAAGAAAACCGTTGCACCGCGCCTGTCAGCCTGTACCGGCAAAGCAACACCCTGCGGAATATGTGACTATGCGTTTCTTCTGCTTGCAGATAAAAAGAGCATGTGCGCACAGTTCTAGTGCATTGGGGGTGTTTCCCCCGAGGGATACCGGGCTGGTGCCGTTTGTTTGATATCTCCCCACGAGTCCTGATCCATGCGCGTCAATCTGCCCGTCTCGAACAACGAATATGACTATCCGGGCGAAGAACTCCTGATGTCGACGACCGACGCCAAGGGCGTCATGACCCATTGCAACGCAGCGTTTGCACGTGTCAGCGGCTACTCCATGGATGAACTCATGGGCCAGCCACACAACCTGATCCGCCATCCCGACATGCCGCCCGAGGCCTACAAGGACCTGTGGGCCACCATCGGTCGGGGCCGCAACTGGACCGGCATCGTGAAGAATCGGCGAAAAAATGGCGACTTCTACTGGGTGCGCGCCAATGTCACTCCGATGATGGTGGACGGCAAGCCACGCAGCTACATGTCGGTGCGCGTCAAG
This sequence comes from Giesbergeria sp., assembly GCA_026647025.1. Taxonomy (GTDB): domain Bacteria; phylum Pseudomonadota; class Gammaproteobacteria; order Burkholderiales; family Burkholderiaceae_C; genus Simplicispira. The sequence continues at coordinate 27,303 of JAPKHH010000020.1, read as the reverse complement.
CCCACACGCGACGAGGTGCGCGCTGCCGAGGCCCTGTATGCCCAGATTCGCGAGGAGCGCGAGCGCGGGGTCAGCAGCTTCTGGCTGCATGCCGGACGTGTGCGCCGCCCCGGCTTGCGCAACCAGTTGGGCAAGCTGCAGCGTTTCAGCCTGATGCAGCGCCTGGTGGCGCTGATGGTGCCGATTCTGGTGGCCGCGCTGGCGCCTGGCCTGATGGGCTGGGCCGGACCCGAGGCGCTGGCCGCCCAGGCCGTGGTGCTGCTGGCGCTGTCGGCTTTCCTGCTGTGGCGCTTTCAGAGCGTTGTTGCCCGGCCGCTGGTGGACTCCGAGCGTTTGATGGCGGAGATTGCGGGCTGCGATCTGGCCCGGCCCCAGCACCCCCCCGAAGGCAATGGCCCGGTCGAGCGGCTGCTCGAGCGCATGCAGCGCATCCACCTCAACCTGCGCGCCGTGGTGGGTGATGCACGCCAGGAGATCCGGGCGTTTGGTTCCATTTCATCCGAAATCGCGCAGGGCGCGCAGGACCTGTCGGAGCGCACCGAATCGCAGGCCAGCAGCCTGGAGGAGACGGCGGCTTCCATGGAGGAGCTGTCCAGCACGGTGCGCCAGTCGTCGGACACCACGCAGCAGGTGCAAAAGGAAAGCGAGCACAGCGCCGAGCTGGCCCGCAGCGGCGGCGAAGCCGTGGCCCAGGTGGGTACGGTGGTGCAGGCCATTGCGCAGTCCTCGGGCAAGATGGGCCAGATCATTTCCACCATCGAGGGCATTGCCTTCCAGACCAACATCCTCGCGCTCAATGCCGCCGTCGAGGCTGCACGCGCCGGCGAGCAGGGCCGGGGTTTTGCCGTGGTGGCCAGTGAAGTGCGGGCGCTGGCGCAGCGCAGCGCCACCGCAGCCGGGGAGATTCGGGGGCTGATTGGCGAATCGACCGCGCACATCGAGCGGGGCGCGGGGCAGATGCAGTCGGCCGGCAAGACCATTGCCGAGGTGGTCCAGTCGGTGGCCCACGTCAATACCCTGATGGGCCAGATCAGCATTGCCACGCGCGAGCAGGCCCAGGGCATTGCGCAGGTGAACGAGGCCGTGACCGACCTGGACCGCGTCACGCAGCAGAATGCCGCGCTGGTGGAAGAATCTGCCGCCTCGGCCCGTGCCATGAGCGACAACGCGGGCGTGCTGGGCCGCACGCTCGACGTCTTCAAGTTGTAAAGCCTGCGTGCGCGTTGGCCAGACCGTGTGCACGTCGCACCCTGCGCAGAAACGTCCCCTTCCGTGTTGTTGCGCCAGCGCAACCGGGTGCCGTGGTTCTTTCCCGGTGTATCGGTCCAGAGAGGCTCCGAAGACTCCATGCCCCGCGCATTTCACAGTTTTCGTATAAAATTATCATAAATATGATTTTTATCAATAAAAGACTTTCCTGGAGTCGGAATTCATGCGAGTCAACCTTCCCGTCACCAACAACGAATACGATTTCCCGGCCGATGAGCTGCTCATGTCCACCACGGACACCAAGGGATTGTTGACGCACTGCAACGCGCCTTTTGCCCGGGTCAGCGGCTTTTCGATGGAAGAGCTCATGGGCCAGCCGCACAACCTGATCCGCCATCCGGACATGCCGCCCGAGGCCTACAAGGACATGTGGGCCTCCATCGGGCGCGGGCGCAGCTGGACGGGCTTCGTCAAGAACCGGCGCAAGAACGGCGACTTCTACTGGGTGCAGGCCCATGTCACGCCCATCATGCGCCAGGGCAAGCCGCAGGGCTATCTGTCGGTGCGCACGAAACCCACGCGCGAGCAGATCCAGGCGGCCGAGGCCTTGTACGCGCGCATCAAGCACGAGCGGGAGTCCGGGCGGCAGACCATCGTGATCCATGCCGGTGGTGTGCGCAGTACCGGTGCATGGGACCACTTGCGCAAGCGCTACCGTTCAGGCCCCACGCTGCGCCTGACAGCCATGCTGCTGCCGCTCATGCTGGTGTCCTTGCTGCCCGGCTGGATGGGCTGGAACGACACCACGGCCCTGGCCCTGCAAACCCTGGCCTGGCTGGTGACCGCCGGGTTGGTGCTGGCGCGCTACCACGTGGGCATGACCCTGCCGATCCGCAGCCTGCGCCGACTGCTCAACAGCATGTCCAGCGGCGACCTGACGCACCGCGAACCTCCCCTGCCCATGACCCATGTGCTGGGCAAGGTCATGGCGCGGGTGCAGCGCCTGCAGCTCAATATCCGTGCCGTGGTGGGCGACGCCATGGAGGAAATGGAGCGGTTCAGCTCGATTTCCCATGAGATTGCCCAGAGCGCACAGAATCTGTCCGAGCGTGCCGAATCCCAGGCCAGCAGCCTGGAAGAATCCGCGGCCGCCATGGAGCAAATGGCCAGCACGGTGGAAAACTCCAACGAAGCGGCGCAAAAAGTGCTGCGTGAAAGCCAGAACAGTGCCGATTTGGCGCGCCAGGGCGGTGAGGCGGTGACGGATGTCGGCCAGGTGGTGCAGTCCATCGAGCAGTCCTCGCGCAAGATGGGGCAGATCATCTCGACCATCGAGGGGATTGCGTTCCAGACGAACATCCTGGCACTCAATGCAGCCGTCGAGGCCGCGCGTGCCGGTGAGCAAGGGCGCGGCTTTGCGGTGGTGGCCAGCGAGGTGCGCAGCCTGGCACAGCGCTCGTCCGAGGCTGCCAAGGAGATCCAGTCGCTCATTGGAGAATCGTCCACCAATATCGAGCGCGGCGCACGCCTGATGCAGTCGGCCAGCCAGACCATCGGACAGGTGGTGGAGTCGGTGGCGCATGTGAATGCGCTCATGGGGCAAATGGGCGTGGCGGCGCGTGAACAGTCGGAGGGCATCGCCCAGGTCAACGAGGCTGTCAACCATCTGGACCGCGATACCCAGCAAAACGCCGCCCTGGCCGAGCAGTCGGCCGCCTCGGCCAGCGCCATGAGCAGCAGCGCCGCCGTGCTGGGGCGCACGCTGGAAGTTTTCCGGCTGGAATGAGGTGCCTGGCGGCAGTGTCTACTGCCGCGCCGTGCGCACGTTGGGCGGCGCTGCCATCGGGTGGCTGGTACGCCAAGGGTTGATGTCCAGCCCGCCCCGGCGCGTGTAGCGTGCATACACCTCCAGCTTGAGGGGTTTGCAGCGCGTCCACAGGTCCATGAAGATGCGCTCCACGCATTGCTCGTGGAATTCGTTGTGGTTGCGAAAACTCACGATGTATTGCAGCAGCCCTTCCTGGTCGATTTGCGGGCCGCTGTAGGCAATGCGCACACTGCCCCAGTCGGGCTGGCCGGTGACCAGGCAGTTGCTTTTCAGCAGGTGGCTGACCAGCACTTCGCTGACAGGGGCCTCGTCGAACGCGGCGCGCAGCAGCTGTGGTGCGGGCTGGTAGTGCGTGCATTCCAGGTCCAGGCGATCGAGGTTCAGGCCATCGAGTTCATGCACCGGCTCGCGGTCAAACATTTCGGGCAGCAGCAGACGCACCCCCACGGTGGCCGGGTGCGCGGCGCCGCGCCACACTGCCTCGCTGATGTCGGTGCGCAGACGTGCCTGCACGGCCTGCGCGCTGGGGAAACGGGTGTTGTTGAAACTGTTCAGATAGAGCTTGAACGATTTGCTCTCGACGATGTTGGGGGTCTCGCACGGCACCGTGAAGTGCGCCAGCGCCACCTGGGGCTTGCCGCGCTCGTTGAGCCATGACAGCTCGAACGCGGTCCAGAGGTCGGCGCCCATGAAGGGAGGGCTCCCGGTGATGCCGATCTCGGCCCGCTTGCCCGCGCGCGGGATGGGAAACAACAGCGAAGCGTCGTACTGGTCCGCATAGGCGGACGACTTGCCCAGGGGAGATTGGTCTGGTGAAGGCATGTGTACTATCAAAAGTAGAGCTGCAAGCGCTTTATGGATAAGCGATGGAGCCTGTTTTTATTCAAATTTTCGCTCGCGCAACCATTGCGTGGCCACCCATTTTTCACCGGTCACCACGGGTGCGCCGCCGTGCAGGGTGCGGCTTGCGGGGTGGGGTTGGTCGTAGCGGAAGAACACGGCATGGCCCTGCTGCGGTGCCACTTCCAGGCGCAGGTCGGGAAACATCGTGGCGCCGCCCTCGTCAGGCGTGCTGAGGTAGATCAGCAGGGTGGCCACGCGCTGGCCGCCGCGCTCGAGCAAGGTGGGGGTGCCCGGTTCGGCCGGATCGAAATAGTCGTAGTGCGGCCGGTACTCGGCCCCGGGGCCGTAGCGCAGGACCTGCAGGCCTTCGCAGTTCTCGAGGGGCCAGCCCAGCAGGTGGGCGAGCCGTTCCTCGATGCGCTGGATCAGCGGCGTTTCGCCCCGCCGGAAGAACATGCCGTCGCTGGTGCGGTGGGCGTTGAGCTCCTCGCCCCCGGTGTGCTGTTGCACGGTCTGCGACCGCGCCATGCGGGGCCGGGCTGCGTCGATCAGCGCTGCACATTCGTCGGCACGGAGCAGGTTGCCCAGCAGAACCAGTGGGGGGTCATTGATCGTGAGCAGGCGCTGCACCCGGTGCCCGTCCAGATCAATGCAGTGCGGGCCGCTGTGCAGGCTCTGGCCTGGCAGGGGCAGGGTGTCGGGAAAGGGCGGTGCAGCAGAAATTGCAGTGGTGACCATGGCGCTTTGTAACCCAACTCAAACCCGCCTGCGAAACACCAGCCTGTCAGGGCTGGATGCACCGGCATCGTAGGCATAGCCCTCGGCACCAAAATTTTCGAGCTGGCGGGGTGTGCGGGCGCGCTGGGCAATGGCGTGGCGCGCCATCAGGCCGCGCGCACGCTTGGCGTGGAAACTGATGATCTTCCAGGCACCGTTCTTCCAGTCCTCGAACACGCATTCGACCACCCGGGCGCGCAGCTGCTTGCGGTCGACGGACTTGAAATATTCCTGCGAGGCCAGGTTGAGCACGATGGGTGCGTCCTCGTCCTGCTGGCAGGTGTTGAGGTGCTGCGCAATGCGTGCGCCCCAGAACTGGTAGAGCGTCTGGCCCACGGGGGTGGCCAGGCGCGTGCCCATTTCCAGCCGGTAGGGCTGCATCCAGTCGAGCGGGCGCAGCACGCCGTACAGGCCGCTGAGAATGGCCAGGTGCTGCTGCGCCCAGGCCAGGTCGTCAGCGCCCAGCGTGCGTGCGTCCAGCCCTTCGTACACATCGCCATTGAAGGCCAGCAGCGCCTGGCGCGCGTTGCGTGCGCTGAACCGGCTTGACCAGGCCTGGTAGCGCGCCACGTTCAGTGCAGCCAGGGGGTCGCTGATCTTCATCAGCGAAGCGATCTCCTGCGGCGACTTCTGGCGCAGGATCTCGATGAGCTGCCTGGACTGTGGAATGAACGGCGGCAGCGTGTGCGGCAGATCGGCGGGGATGGGGGTGTCGTAGTCGAGCGATTTGGCGGGGGACAGCAGAATCAGCATGGTGTGACGGGTCTCCAAAAAACCACTGGCCCCAAGCGGGGCCAGCGGTCAGTCCATCGGCACGGGCGCGGGTGGGGCGCTCGTGCGGGTCCTCAGGCGGTCGGCGGCTGGTCGAAGGGCAGCTGCATGTCGCGCAGGTCGCGGCGGGTTTCCACCAGCACCAGCGGGCCGTCGTCCAGTACCACGGCCGGTGGGCGCATGCGGGGCGTGTGGACGGGGCGCGGCTCGGCGGCGATGGCGGCCTGGATGGCGGCCACCTTGTCGGCGTCCGACTGCACCCACTGCAGGCCCGAACTCTGGGCCACTTGCTGCATTTCATCGACCGGCAGTACGAAGGCTGCTACGGCCGGCAGGGCGCCGTTGCTGGCGGCTGCAGGTGCTGCGACCGGCGCCGCAGGGACCACGGGTGCAGGGGTTGCCGCCACAGGCGCAGCCATGGCTGGCGCAGGTGCTGCAACAGGTGCTGCGGCAGCCGGTACGGGTGCTGGTGCCTCCGGTGCTGGTTCAGCAACCGGGGCTGCCGGCGCTGCGGCTGCAGCGGGTGCAAAGTAGCTGCGGCGGTTGCTGTCCGGTGCCACGGCTTCTGCAGGTGCGGGCTGGCCGGGCAACTCGAAGTCCATCATCGTGCCTTCTGTCGCCGGTGCGTCCTGTGCGTCACGGCGCTGCTCGGTGCGTTCCCCGCGTTCACCGCGCTGGCGGTCACGGCCATAGCGGTCGCGTGAGCGGCGGGTCCGCGTTTCGCCGGCCTCGCCTTGTGCAGGGGCTGCAGGCATGTCGTTGCCGGACAGGTCCAGGTCGGGGAGCGATGCCAGAGGGGCCGTGTCGGCAAAGTCTGCCGGTGCATTGCTGACCGGGTTGTCCTGGTTGCGGGGCTGGCGCTCGCGGCCTTCGCCACGGGGCTGGCGCTCACGGCGGCCGTTGCCATTGCGCGGTGCGCGTTCGCTGCGTGCCTCGTTGCGGTTGTCGCCGTCTGCGGCCTCCAGGCCTTGTGCGGCTGCGGGCTGTGCCTGTGCTTCGGATGCGGGGCGTGCCTCTGCGCCGCCCTGGCGGCCCCGACCGCCGTCACGGCCTTCGCGGCCTTCCCGGGGCGGACGTGCGCCGCCTTCGGTGGGGCGTGCGTCCGATGGGCGTTCGCTGCGTTCACCGCGGCGGCCACGCCCTTCGGCGGCGCCGTCCCGGCCGTTGGCGTCACGGTTGCTGTCGCGGTTGCCGCTGCGTTCGCCGCGGCGTCCTCGGCCTTCACCACCTCGCCCGTCCCGGCGGGGTTCGCGGGCCGGTGCTTCGGCGGCGGCGGGCGCCGGGGCCGGGGCGGGCACGGGGGCTGGGGTATCGCCCATGCCGAACAGGCTCTTGAGCCAGCTGAAGAAACCCTGCTCCTGGGGGGCCGCCGGGGGGCGCGCTGCAGGCTGCTGGGGCGCGGCGGCGGGACGCTGGGGCGCACGTGCGGCACGGGCCTCGGCCTGTGGTTCGGTGCGGGGTGCGGCCTGCGGCGCCGGCGCGTCGGGCAGCACACCCTTGATCACCGGCGTCTGCTTGTTGGTCGGCTCTTGAGAACGTCGCGTCACAGCGGTGGGGTCTTCCACCTCTTCAGCGAGCTTGTAACTGGCTTCGATGTGGTCCAGTCGCGGATCGTCGTGCTTGAGGCGTTCTAGGCGGTAGTTGGGGGTTTCCAGCGTCTTGTTGGGCACCATCAGCACGGCCACGCGCTGCTTGAGTTCGATTTTGGCGATCTCGGTGCGCTTTTCGTTCAGCAGGAACGAGGCCACTTCCACCGGCACCTGGCAGTGCACGGCAGCCGTGTTGTCCTTCATCGATTCTTCTTGAATGATCCGCAGGATCTGCAGCGCTGACGATTCGGTGTCGCGGATGTGGCCCGAGCCGCCGCAACGGGGGCAGGGGATGGACGAGCCTTCGCTCAATGCTGGCTTGAGGCGTTGGCGGCTCATTTCCATCAGGCCGAACTTGCTGATGGTGCCGAACTGCACGCGGGCACGGTCCTGGCGCAGTGCATCGCGCAGGCGGTTTTCCACTTCGCGGCGGTTCTTGCTCTCCTCCATGTCGATGAAGTCGATGACGATCAGGCCCCCCAGGTCGCGCAGGCGCATCTGGCGCGCCACTTCGTCGGCGGCTTCGAGGTTGGTGCGCGTGGCGGTTTCCTCGATGTCGCCGCCCTTGATGGCGCGGGCCGAGTTCACGTCCACCGATACCAGCGCTTCGGTGTGGTCGATCACGATGGCGCCGCCCGAGGGCAGTTGCACGGTGCGCGCGTAGGCCGACTCGATCTGGTGCTCGATCTGGAAGCGGCTGAACAGGGCAGCGTCGTCGCGGTAGCGCTTCACGCGGGCGGCATGCTCGGGCATGACGTGCGCCATGAACTGCTGGGCCTGTTCGTAGATGTCGTCCGTGTCGATGAGGATGTCACCGATGTCGTTGTTGAAGTAGTCGCGGATGGCGCGGATCACCAGGCTCGATTCCTGGTAAATCAGGAAGGCGCCCTTGCCGCCCTTGGTGGCGCCGTCGATGGCGTTCCACAATTTCAGCAGGTAGTTCAGGTCCCATTGCAGTTCGGGTGCGCTGCGGCCAATGCCTGCGGTGCGCGCGATGATGGACATGCCGTTCGGGTATTCCAGCTGGTCCATCGCTTCCTTGAGTTCGGCGCGGTCTTCGCCCTCGATGCGGCGCGAAACGCCACCGCCACGGGGGTTGTTGGGCATCAGCACCACATAGCGGCCAGCCAGGCTGATGAAGGTGGTCAGGGCCGCGCCCTTGTTGCCGCGTTCCTCTTTTTCGACCTGGACCAGCAGTTCCTGGCCTTCCTTGATGACTTCGTTGATGCGCGCCTGGCTGGGCGAGACCCCGGGGGCGAAATACTGGCGGGCGATTTCCTTGAAGGGCAGGAAACCGTGGCGGTCTTCGCCGTAGTCGACAAAGCAGGCTTCCAGCGAAGGCTCGACGCGCGTGACGACGGCCTTGTAGATGTTGCCCTTGCGCTGTTCGCGCCCCTCGATCTCGATTTCGTAGTCGAGGAGTTTTTGTCCATCGACGATGGCCAGGCGCCGTTCTTCAGGCTGCGTGGCGTTGATCAGCATCCGCTTCATGATGCGTTTCCTTTTTCGTGTGCCGGGCGCCGACCGTCTGGCAGCAAACATGCTGCGCGGGCTGGCGGCGCGCGTGATTCCATACTGACAACAGGCCCTCAAGGGGCCAACAATGCCTGGACTGACGCTTTGGAACGAAGGGAATTGCCGGGAATGCTGCAACGCCCCGCACAGCTTCTAGCTCTGCGGGGGCGGCAAGGGCGCGTGGATGGGGGCGAGCCTGAGGTGGTGCAGGTTAGCTATCAATTGAATAGCTAATTGCGCAGGCGGGGTGGGCGCTGGAGTGTAATTCTTTGCCCATGGCAGTGGCAGACGCCACCGCCAGAGGGACTGAATTATCAAGACCAGTGCCAACATGTTCGCTTCGATCCTCTGGCAGCCTGGGCCCGAGTGGGGCAGCCTGCCAGATGGGGGATTCCGTATCAGTGTTCCAATGTGTCAGCCTCCCGTGCGCTGCACCGGCCATGTCAGGCAACTGGCCTGTCATCTGCATGTGCAACGCCCGCCGGCATCGACCTGCCTGCGCGGGGGAAATGGCCGTGTGGACTAAACTCCAGACGAATCAACCACTTACAAAACACTGCGCAGGTGAAACACATTATAGGGGCCAAACCGGCCTCGCACCGATCCGGGACGCCAGAGCCCCTGCCCACGCGCGCGGCTCCCGCGGTCCGCATGCTGGACGTGGATGCCGACGCTGCGGGCCAGCGGCTGGACAATTTTTTGATGCGCCACCTCAAGGGCGTGCCCAAGACGCATGTGTACCGCATCATCCGCAGCGGCGAGGTGCGTATCAACAAAGGGCGCGCCGCTGCTGATGCGCGCGTACAGGAGGGCGACCAGGTGCGCCTGCCGCCCGTGCGCGTGTCCGACAAGGTGGCCGAGAAGGCCGAGCGCCCCGCACCGGCACGGGAATTTCCACTGCTGCTGGAGGACGAGCACCTGATCGCCATCGACAAACCTGCGGGTACGGCGGTGCATGGCGGCAGTGGCGTGAGTTTTGGCGTGATCGAGCAGTTGCGCCAGGCGCGGCCCCAGGCGAAGTTTCTGGAACTGGTGCACCGGCTGGACCGCGAAACCTCGGGCATCCTGCTGGTGGCCAAGAAGCGCAGTGCGCTCACGCACCTGCAGGACCAGTTCCGCGAACGCGAGACGGGCAAGACCTACCTGGCGCTGGTGATCGGCGCCTGGCCCGCGAACAAGAAGGTGATTGACACGCCGCTGCACAAGTACCTGCAGCCGGATGGTGAGCGCCGCGTGCGCACCACCACGGCGGACGACCCCGACGGCATGCGCTCCATCACGCTGGTGAAGGTGCGTACCCGCCTGCCCGAACGGCCCGGCGAAGGGTTGCCCGCGTTCTCGCTGCTGGAAGTCACGATCAAGACCGGGCGCACCCACCAGATTCGCGTGCATCTGGCCAGCCAGGGCCAGGCGATTGCGGGGGACGAAAAGTACGGTGACTTCGACCTCAACCGCCGCCTGCACCGTCACGGCCTCAAACGCATGTTCCTGCATGCCTGGAGGCTGCAGTTCAACCACCCTGCCAGCGGCGCGCGCACCGAACTGTTGGCACCCCTGCCGCCCGACCTGGCCTGTTTTATCCCCTCTGCCCCATGAGTTCCCTTATCCGTCCTCGCCGCTTCGACCTGATTGCCTTCGACTGGGATGGCACCTTGTTCGACTCCACCGCCATTATCGTGCGCGGCATTCAGGAGGCCGTGCGCGATGTGGGGGGGACGGTGCCCAGCGATAGCGACGCCGCCTACGTGATCGGCATGGCGCTGAACCAGGCGCTGGCCCATGCCGCACCGGATGTGCCGCCTGAAAAATATCCTGATCTCAATGTGCGTTACCGCTACCACTACGCCCGCCACCAGGACGATCTGAGTCTGTTCGACGGCGTACTGCCGCTGCTGGGCGCGCTGCGCGAGCGGGGGCACCTGCTGGCCGTGGCCACGGGCAAGAGCCGCCGTGGTCTGGACGAGGCTCTGCACAGCGTGCAACTGCGCGGGGTGTTCGATGGCTCGCGCACGGCCGACGAAACGGCGGGCAAGCCCCATCCGCTGATGCTGCACGAACTGATGAGCGAATTTGACGTGCCACCCGGGCGCGTTCTGATGATCGGTGACACCACGCATGACCTGCAGATGGCACGCAACGCCGGCTGTGCCAGCCTGGGCGTGAGCTATGGCGCCCATGCTCCCGATGCTTTTGATGCCCTGGGCCCCCTGCATGTGGCACCTTCGGTGGCCGACCTGCACGATTGGCTGGTGCATGAAGCATGAGGTATCTCCCTGTGGCGCGGTGCGCGAGGCGCGCAGAGGGCATCACCAGCGCGGTTGCGGCGTGCCGGTGTTGTGCGCCGTGGAACTCGCAGAGCGCATTGGATGATAGAAATGACGACTGATCTTTCCCAGGCCATTCCCCTGTGCCCCAGCGGCGATCTGCAGGAGGGGGGGCTGGCGGTGCCCTTCGATGTGGTTTATGCCGGCCAGACGTGCCGCGCCTTCGCCATCCGGTTCCATGGGGGCGTGCATGCCTACCTGAACCGCTGCGCCCATGTGCCCATGGAGATGGATTACCAGGAAAACCGTTTCTTTGACGACAGCGGGCGCTGGCTGCTCTGTGCCACGCACGGCGCTACCTATACGCCCGACACCGGCACCTGCGTGGCCGGCCCCTGCCGGGGCGGCTTGGTGAAAATCGCCCTCACCGAGAGCGATGGCATGGTGCACTGGCATACTGCGAACCACATCCAGCCCATTGAGTTTTGATATGACCGAGCCCAACCAGTTTCCCCCGAGTGGATCTGAGCAAAAACACGCTCCAGCGCCCGACCTGTGGGCGCAAGCAGCTACTGATACAGGAGCAAAAAAGACGGATGCCCAGGCGCCGGGCTGGGAGCGTTCCGTGCTGGAGAAGCTGGCCTTTGCGGCCCTGAACGAGCAGCGTGCGGCGCGGCGCTGGCGCATTTTTACGCGGCTGTGCTGGCTGGCATTTTTTGGCATCCTGGCCTGGACGCTGATGTCACGCGAACTCACGGCATCGTCGAGCAAGAGCACGCCGCATACGGCGGTGGTCGATGTCAAGGGTGAAATTGCTTCGGGAGCCGATGCCAGCGCCGAATACGTGGTGGCGGCCCTGCGCAGCGCCTTCGAGGATGAGGGCTCCAAGGCGGTGGTGCTGCTCATCAACTCGCCCGGCGGGAGCCCGGTGCAGGCCGGCATGATCAACGATGAAATCGTGCGGCTCAAGGCCAAGCATGGCAAGCCTGTGTACGCGGTCGTCGAGGAAACCTGCGCTTCGGCGGCCTATTACATCGCTGCTGCGGCGGACGATATCTTTGTGGACAAGGCCAGCATCGTCGGCAGCATCGGCGTGCTCATGGACGGTTTCGGATTCACCGGCACCATGGAGAAACTCGGCGTGGAGCGCCGTTTGCTCACGGCGGGCGAAAACAAGGGCTTTCTGGACCCATTCAGTCCCCAGACAGAAAAGCAGCGTGCCTATGCGCAAACCATGCTGGACCAGATCCACCAGCAATTCATCGCGGTGGTCAAGGCGGGCCGGGGCGACCGGCTCAAGAGCACGCCGGACACCTTCAGCGGCTTGTTCTGGACGGGGCAGCAAGCCATCGAGCTGGGCCTGGCAGACCAGCTGGGCAATCTGGACTATGTGGCGCGCGAGGTGGTCAAGGCCGAGGACATCATCGACTACACCCGCCACGAAAACGTGGCCGAGCGCCTGGCCAAGCGCTTTGGCGCGGCCATGGGTGCCGGAGCCGTGCAGGCGGCCCGTTCGTTCGTGCCGCAGCTGCGCTGAGGGGCGCCCCTAAATCACCGACAATGCAGCCATGAACTGGCTCAATGAAGTGAAATGGGACGCGCAGGGACTGGTGCCCGTGATTGCGCAGGAAAAGGGTACGGGCGACGTGCTCATGTTTGCATGGATGAACCGCGAGGCACTGCAGAAAACCGCCGAGCTGGGCCGCGCCGTGTACTTCAGCCGCTCGCGCGGCAAATTGTGGTTCAAGGGCGAGGAATCGGGCCACGTGCAGACGGTGCACGAAATCCGCGTCGACTGCGACCAGGATGTGGTGCTGCTGCAGGTGACGCAGCAAGGCCACGAGCCGGGCATTGCCTGCCATACCGGGCGCCACAGCTGTTTTTTCCGTGTTTTGGAGGACGGCGCCTGGAAAAGCGTCGATCCGGTCTTGAAAGACCCGGAAACCATCTACAAGTAGGCACCATGTCTTCTTCCGATACCCCGACAGCCCTGTCCGCAGATGCGCTCGCCCGCCTGGCCAGCGTCATCGAGAGCCGCAAGCCCGCCCAGGGGGGCGATCCCGAAAAGAGCTATGTGTCCCGCCTGCTGCACAAGGGGCCGGACGCTTTCCTGAAAAAAATCGGCGAGGAAGCCACCGAAGTGGTCATGGCCGCCAAGGACGTGGACCATGGCGCAGACCCGGCCAAGCTGGTCTACGAAGTGGCCGACCTGTGGTTTCACACCATGATCGCGCTGGCACACTATGGCCTGTCCCCCGCCGATGTGGTTGCCGAACTGGAACGCCGCGAGGGCACCAGCGGCATCGAGGAAAAGGCCTTGCGCAAGGCTGTTGCGCGCGCAGCGCAGGAGGCGGCCCCATGAGCGACATCATCGACATGCAGACCAGCGATGAACGTGCCGAAGGCCTCAAGGCCTGGGGCTGGGTCAGCTATGTCTTGCACCTGATCGTGGCGGTGGGTGCGGTCATTCCGGGCGCACAGCCGGGGGCCGCATTGCTTGTCGTTGCCCTGGTCATCGACCTGGTGAAAAAAGGCGATGCCGAGGGCACCTGGCAGTCCAGCCATTTTTCGTGGCGCATCCGCACCGTGCTGTGGGCGGGCGTGCTCTATGTGCTGACGGCGCCGCTGTGGCTGCTGTTTTTTCTGCCAGGCTGGATCGCCTGGTGCCTGATCTCGATCTGGTTCCTGTATCGCATCGTGCGCGGCATGGTTTCCATGAACCAGAGTCAGGCCATTGATGCCTGAACCGCACCTGCCACCGCAGCGGTTGAACCTCGCCCTGCAGGGTGGAGGTTCGCACGGCGCCCTGACCTGGGGCGTGCTCGATGCCTTGCTGGAAGATGGCGGGCTGGATTTTGAAGGTATCAGCGGCACCAGTGCCGGGGCCATGAATGCCGTGGCGCTGGCACATGGGTTTGCCCGTGCCGCGGCGGAGTTCGCCGACCCGCTGGAAGCGCGCCAGGCCGGTGCTGCGCTGGCCCGTGCCACCCTGACGCGGCTGTGGGAGGGCGTTGGTGCCATGGGCAGCCTGGTGTGGGGCGTACCCCAGGCGCAGGCCTTGCCCGCCTTGTCCCTGATGACCCCCTGGCTTGCCCCGGCGCAGGCCAATCCTTTTGACTTCAATCCCTTGCGCCGCCTGCTGGAGCGCGAAATCGATTTCGATGCGCTTTCCGTGGCCCGCAGGCAGGGGCTGCAGGTGTTTGTCTGCGCGACCAATGTGCGCACCGGGCGTGGCGAGATTTTTTCCGGTGCGCGCCTGTCCGCCGATGCGGTCATGGCTTCGGCCTGCCTGCCCATGCTGTTCAAGGCGGTTGAAATCGACGGTGAACTGTATTGGGACGGTGGGTATTCGGGCAACCCGGCGCTGCATCCCCTGATCTACCAGGCCGAGTGCAGCGACATCCTGTTGGTACAGATCAATCCCATCGAACATCTGGGCGTGCCCGACACGGTGCCCGAAATCATGGACCGCATGAACGAGGTGACCTTCAACGCCAGCCTGCTGGCGGAACTGCGGGCCATCGAATTCGTGCGCCGTCTGCTCGCGCAGGGCAAACTCGACCCCCGGCGCTACAAGGATGTGCGCATGCACCGCATTGATGGCGGTGCTGTGCTGGCTCGCATGGGGTCCGCCAGCAAGGCGCGCGCGGATTTGGGCTTCCTGCGCCAGTTGTTCGAACTGGGCCGCACGGCGGGCCAGCAGTGGCTGGCCGCGCACCGGCAAGACCTGGGAGTGCGCGCAAGTCTCAACCTCGCGCACAATGCATGACTTGTTGAACCGTCTGCTTCTCCATTGACCATGCACGATCCGAACTGCCTCTTCTGCAAAATCATCGCGGGCCAGATTCCGTCCCGCAAGGTGTATGAGGACGAGGAAATCTTTGCTTTTCACGATATCCATCCCTGGGCGCCCGTGCATTTCCTGATGGTGCCCCGGCTGCACATCCCCTCCATGGCCCAGGTGCAACCCGAGCATGCAGGCGTGCTGGGCCGCATGATGGCGCTGGCGCCCCGCCTGGCGCTGGAGCAGGGCTGCAGGCCGTATCCGGACGGCGGGTTTCGCACGGTGATCAATACCGGGGCAGAGGGAGGGCAGGAAGTGCACCACCTGCACATGCATGTGCTGGGTGGCCCGCGCCCCTGGCTCAAGGGTTAGACAGGTGATTGCAAGGGTAATGGGAACCGTGTTGTCACGGGTCCCGTCTAAAATGAACCGCATTCGTTAGGAGATATTCCATGGGCACTTTTTCCATATGGCACTGGCTGATCGTGCTGCTGATCGTCGTCATGGTGTTTGGCACCAAGAAACTCAAGAACATCGGCTCCGACCTCGGAGGCGCTGTCAAGGGCTTCAAGGACGGCATGAAGGACGGTTCCACGTCCGATGAAGCAGCGCCTGCGCCTGCGGCCGGGCAGGTGGCCAATCAGGCCAGTGCAGACAAGACGACCATTGACGTCGAAGCCAAGCAGAAAAGCTGAGAGCGGGCGCTGCTGCATCCATGATTGACATCGGCCTTTCCAAAATGGCGCTGATCGGCGTGGTGGCGCTCGTCGTCATCGGGCCGGAGAAATTGCCACGCGTGGCCCGCACCGTGGGCACCTTGCTGGGCAAGGCGCAGCGTTACGTGGCCGACGTCAAGTCCGAGGTCAACCGTTCCATGGAGCTCGATGAGCTCAAGAAAATGAAGGAAACGGTAGAGAATGCCGCCCGCGACGTGGAGCAATCGGTTCACACGGCCGCCAGCGATTTCGAGAAAGACTGGGCCGAGGCGACAGGCGAGGCCAGCGCGGCGCTGGAGGGTAGCGCCACTGTCGTGCCCGCCTACCACCATCCAGGCAAGAACTGGCGCCTCAAGCGCGGCGCTGTGCCGCAGTGGTACAAATCACGCAACGGTGTCCGCACCAAGGCCCTGTCGGGCGCGGCGCGCGTGGCGCGCTACCGGCCACAGAAATTCCATTGACGCCGCGCCACCGGGCGCTGCAAGGCCGGACGTGAAGTCCGCACCATTCTTCCGACATGTCCGAAAAACCCTCCCAAGAAGACGAGCTGGCCGGTACCGAGCAGCCGTTCGTGCAGCACCTCATGGAGTTGCGCGACCGCCTGGTCAAAGCCATGGTGGCTGTGGGCGTTGTCGCCGCCGTGCTGTTTTTCTTTCCCGGTCCCGGCGCCCTCTATGACCTGCTGGCCGCCCCCCTGGTGGCGCACCTGCCCAAAGGGGCCACGCTGATCGCCACCTCGGTGATCTCGCCATTCATGGTGCCGCTCAAGATCTTGCTGATGTCGGCTTTTCTGCTGGCACTGCCGGTCGTGCTCTGGCAGGTCTGGGGATTCGTCGCCCCGGGTTTGTATACGCATGAAAAGCGCCTGGTGCTGCCGCTGGTCATGTCCAGCACGGTGCTGTTCTTTGTTGGCGTGGCGTTCTGCTATTTCTTCGTTTTCGGGCAGGTCTTCAGCTTCATCCAGAGCTTTGCTCCCAAGAGCATCACGGCTGCGCCAGATATCGAGGCCTACCTGAGCTTCGTGATGACCATGTTCATCTCGTTTGGCCTGGCGTTCGAGGTGCCCATCGTGGTGGTCGTTCTTGCCCGCCTGGGCTTGGTGAGTCTGGACAAGCTCAAGGCCTTTCGCGGCTATTTCATCGTGTTGGCCTTCATCATCGCGGCTGTTGTGACGCCGCCCGATGTGGTGTCGCAACTGGCGCTGGCCATTCCCATGGTGCTGCTCTATGAGATGGGCATCTGGGCAGCACAACTGTTCATCCGCCACACCCAGGCACCCGAAGAGACCGAGGAAAAAGCCTCTTCCTGAGTTCTTGCGCTTCAGCGCTGCTGCGTGCGCTGCTGGCGCGGCCGCACGCCGGGGGTCAGTTCCAGCTCCAGCATCTTGTCGCCACGCTGTACCTGGAAGGTCGCTTTTTCTCCAGGCCGCAGGGCTGCCACCGCAGACAGCAGGCTGGGCACGCTGCCAATGGGCTTGCCCGCCACCTGTGCGATCACGTCGCCGGGACGTATGCCGCCCATGCCGGCCGGACCATCCTGCAGCACGCCGGTGATGATGACCCCTTCGGTCGCCTTGATGCCAAAGGTTTCGGCCAGTTCAGGGGATAGCTCGCTCGGCTCCACGCCGATCCATCCGCGTGTGACCTGGCCGTCGCGCACGATTCCGTCCAGCACCATTTTGGCAGTGGACACCGGAATGGCGAACCCGATCCCCAGGCTGCCGCCCGAGCGCGAGTAGATGGCGGTGTTGATGCCCAGCAGGTTGCCGTGCACATCCACCAGCGCACCGCCCGAGTTGCCGGGGTTGATGGCGGCATCGGTCTGAATGAAATTCTCGAAGGTATTGATGCCCAACTGGCTGCGGCCCAGCGCGCTGACAATGCCGCTGGTCACCGTCTGCCCTACGCCAAATGGGTTGCCGATGGCCAGCACCTGGTCACCCACGGCAAGCTCGTCCGAGTTGCCCAGCACGATCACAGGCAACTTGTCCATCTCGATCTTGAGGATGGCCAGGTCGGTCTCGGGGTCGGTGCCGATGGTGCGGGCGCGTGCGCGGCGGCTATCCGAGAGGGTGACGTCGATCTCGTCGGCGCCCTCGACCACGTGGTTGTTGGTCAGGATGTAACCGTCCTGGCTGATGATGACGCCGCTGCCCAGCCCCGCTTGGGCCTGGCTGCCCTGGTCGCCAAAGAAGAACTGGAACCAGGGGTCGTTGCTGCGTGGGTCGCGCACGGCCGCCTTGCTGGTGTTGATGCTAACCACCGCCGGTGAGGCCTTGCGTGCTGCGACGCTCAGGCTGCCGGGGGCGGGAATGTCGGGGTTGCCGGGCGGGGCCTCGATCAGGGAAATGCCCGCGCCCGAGCGGGTGGCGCCCCGGCGAATCCAGTCGGGCTGGAGCGTGGCCACAACAAAATAGGCGGCGACCAGCACCGTCACGGTTTGCGAAAACAGCAGCCAGATGCGTTTCATGGAAATCATTGGAAAGTGGTTGCGCTATTGTCGCGCAAGCGCCTGCGCCCGTCCCGCAGGACAATAGGCACATGAGCATTTCCAGAGATACCCTGCGGCAGGCGTTTGATGCCTTGCTGCAACCCGAGCGTTTCAAGGACTACGGCCCCAACGGCCTGCAGGTGGAAGGCAAGGGTGAAATCACACGCATCGTCAGCGGCGTGACCGCCAGCCGTGCCCTGATCGATGCAGCGATTGCCGAGCGGGCCGATGCGATTTTTGTGCACCATGGTCTGTTCTGGCGTGGACAGGACGGGCGGGTCACCGGTTGGATGAAGCAGCGGCTGCAGCGGCTGCTGGCACACGACATCAACCTGTTTGCCTACCACCTGCCACTCGACGCGCACGCCGAACTGGGCAACAACGCACAACTGGGGCAGGCACTGGGCTGGGTGAGCGAGGCGCGGTTTGGCGAGCAGGACCTGGGGTGCATGGCCCCGGTGGGCTATGACAGCGCACAGGCGCTGGCACAGCATGTGGGCCAGGTACTGGGGCGCGTGCCGACCCTGGTGGTGCCCACCCATGATCGCCCGGTGGCGCGCGTGGCCTGGTGTTCCGGCGGTGCGCAAAGCTATTTCGAAGCGGCCATTGCTGCCGGGGCTGATGCCTTTGTGACGGGGGAAATTTCGGAACCGCAGGCCCACCTGGCGCGCGAGATGGGGGTGGCCTACATTGCCGCCGGGCACCATGCCACCGAACGCTACGGCGCACCGGCCGTGGCGGCCCGCATGGCGGCGCAATGGGGGTTGGAGCATGTCTTCATTGATATCGACAACCCGGCGTGACGCAACCGCTTGTCAGCGTCAGTTGCACTTATTTGCTATATTAAATATAGCTACTTGCGCTTTCCCTTAAAGCGTTAGAGCCCGTTTTTATCTGAATTTCACCATGCAAGCACTTGCCATTACCCAGGGAGATTCTGCCGGTATCGGGCCGGAGATCATTGCCAGGGCTTTCCGCGATGCGCCGCAGCATCTGCAGGGATGTTTTGCGGTGGGCGATCTTGCCACCATGCGTCGTGCCGCGCAGTGCATTGCCGGGCCGGGGCAGCCCAGCCTGCCCGTGGCGTCGGTGGCCCACCCGGCCGAGGCGCTGCAAGCGCCGCCACGCTGCATTCCGGTGTTGGTATTGCCCGGTTTGCCGGAACCTGCGGTTTTTGGTGCCATTTCGGCTGACGCCGGCCGTGCCGCAGCGCAATGCGTGGAGTGGGCTGCGCGTGCTGCGTTGCGGGGTGAGGTGGCTGGCTTGGTCACAGCGCCGCTGCACAAGGAGTCACTCCATGCGGCGGGTGTGCCGTATCCGGGCCACACTGAACTGCTGCAGGCAGAGGCGGCCGCCCATCGGGGGGTTGCACTGGCCGATATGCCTGTGCGCATGATGCTGGCCAGTGACGAATTGCGCACTGTGCTTGTCAGCATCCACATGTCCATGCGTGCGGCACTGGATGCGGTCACTTTCGAGAACATTCTGCAAACATTGCACATCACCCACGAAGCCCTCTCGCGCAGCCTGCGCCGTCCACCGCGCATCGCGGTGGCAGGGCTGAACCCGCATGCGGGAGAGGGCGGCCTGTTCGGGCGCGAAGAAATCGAAGTCATCACCCCAGCCATCGAAGCGGCCCGCGCCCGCGGGCTGGATGTGACGGGGCCACTGGCACCGGACACCGTGTTCATGCGCGCACGCCATACGCAGGCGCGGCCCGGTGAGTTTGATGTGGTGCTGGCCATGTACCACGACCAGGGCCTGATCCCGGTGAAGTACCTGGGGGTGGACAAGGGCGTGAATGTCACCCTCGGCCTGCCGCTGGTGCGCACCAGCCCCGACCATGGCACGGCCTTCGACATTGCCGGGCAGGGCGTGGCAGATGCCTCCAGTCTGATCGAGGCTGTGCGCATGGCGCGCAGCCTGGGCCCGCAGGCGTAGCCTGAATCAGCGCTTGAGGCTGTCGCGGATTTCGCGCAGCAGCACGATGTCCTCGGGCGGGGCCACGGGGGCCGACGGCGCAGCCGGTTCCGCCGGGGCCTCGCGCTTGAGGCGGTTGATCTGCTTGATCATCATGAAAATGATGAACGCCAGGATGAAGAAATTGACGGCCACGGTGATGAAGTTGCCGTAGGCAAAGACAGGCACCCCGGCCTTCTTCACAGCCTCCAGCGTCATCGCCGTGCCTTCGGGCACCTTGCCCAGCGCGATGAACATGTTCGAGAAATCGAGCTTGCCAAACACCAGCCCGACGACCGGCATGATGAGATCCGAGACCACCGAATCCACAATCTTGCCAAAAGCGCCGCCAATGATGACACCGACCGCAAGGTCAATGACATTGCCCTTGACCGCAAACTCGCGGAATTCCTGCGCCATGCCCATGAAAATCTCCAGAAGATCGAACAAGGCGCACAGTATCTGTCAATCTGGCGCGGTGCGTGGGGAATGGGCTTTGCATGGCCCTGAGGCCGCCAAATGCACTTCTACCCCCCAAAAGTCAAAAGACGAACTTTTCACTCCGCTACAATTTGAGGCTGACTTCCCAAATCTAGCGATGTAAATCGAGGACCCCCATGAGTGACACTCCAATCGACTCCAGCAAACGGACGTGGCTGATCGCGACCGGCTGCGCGGGCGCTGTGGGCGGCGTGGCAACCGCCGTGCCTTTCGTGAGTACTTTCCAGCCGTCGGAAAAGGCCAAGGCCGCCGGCGCTGCAGTCGAGGTGGATATTTCCGAGCTCAAGCCCGGTGAACGTGTCACCGTCGAGTGGCGCGGCAAGCCCGTCTGGATCATCAAGCGCACCCCCGAGCAACTGGCCGAGCTGCCCAAACTCGATCCTCAGTTGGCCGACCCTGACTCCAAGCGCAAGCCCGACGAGTTCACGCCAGCGTACGCACGCAATGTCCACCGCTCCATCAAGCCCGAAATTCTCGTGGCTGTGGGCATTTGCCCGCACCTGGGCTGCTCGCCGACCGAGAAATTCGTCATGGGCGCGCAGCCCTCGCTGCCCGACGACTGGAAGGGCGGCTTTCTGTGCCCCTGCCATGGCTCCACCTTCGATATGGCTGGCCGCGTCTACAAGAACAAGCCGTCGCCCGACAACCTTGAAGTGCCGCCGCACATGTACCTGTCCGACACGCGCCTGCTCATCGGCGACGACAAGAAAGCCTGAGGAAAGACACCATGGCTGAATTCAAGGAAATCTCTCCCAACGCGTCAGCGGGTGCCAAGCTCACCAACTGGTTCGAAAACCGTTTCCCGACCATGTTCGACGCCTACCGCGTCCACATGTCGGAGTACTACGCACCCAAGAACTTCAACTTCTGGTACATCTTCGGTTCGCTGGCCCTGCTGGTGCTGGTGATCCAGATCGTCACCGGTATCTTCCTGGTGATGCACTACAAGCCCGACGCCGCACTGGCGTTTGGTTCGGTCGAATACATCATGCGCGACGTGCCCTGGGGATGGCTGATCCGCTACATGCACTCCACGGGTGCGTCGGCGTTCTTCATCGTCGTGTACCTGCACATGTTCCGCGGCCTGCTCTACGGCAGCTACCGCAAACCCCGCGAACTGGTCTGGATCTTCGGCTGCGCCATCTTCCTGGCGCTCATGGCCGAAGCCTTCATGGGCTACCTGCTGCCCTGGGGCCAGATGTCGTACTGGGGTGCCCAGGTCATCGTGAACCTGTTCTCGGCCATCCCGTTTGTGGGTCCTGACCTGGCGCTGCTGATCCGTGGCGACTTTGTGGTGGGTGATGCCACGCTCAACCGCTTCTTCAGCTTCCACGTCATTGCTGTACCGCTGGTGCTGCTGGGCCTGGTGGTCGCCCACCTGCTGGCGCTGCACGATGTGGGCTCCAACAACCCTGACGGTATCGAGATCAAGGGCCCCAAGGCGCCCAAGGATGCCAAGGGCCATCCGCTGGACGGCATTCCGTTCCATCCCTACTACACGGTGCACGACATCCTGGGCGTCTGCCTGTTCCTGATGGCCTTCACCGCTGTGATCTTCTTTGCGCCGGAGGCTGGCGGTTATTTCCTGGAGTACAACAACTTCATCCCGGCCGACCCGCTGGTGACACCGGCGCACATCGCCCCGGTCTGGTACTTCACGCCGTTCTACTCGATGCTGCGAGCCATCACCACCGAAATGGTGTATGCCCTGATCGCCTGTGTGGTGCTTGGTGCCCTTGTGGGTGTCGTCAAGGGCCGCATGCCTGCCATTTTCAAGGGAGCCATCATGGTGGCTGCTGCGGTCGTGGTCGCACTGATGCTGTCGATCGATGCCAAGTTCTGGGGCGTGGTGGTCATGGGCGGCGCCGTCATCATCCTGTTCTTCCTCCCATGGCTCGATTGCAGCCCGGTCAAGTCGATCCGTTACCGTCCGAGCTGGCACAAATATGTGTATGCCGTGTTCGTCGTCAACTTCATCATCCTGGCCTACCTGGGTGTGCAGGCGCCGTCGCCTATTGGAGAGCGTGTATCCCAGGTCGGTACCCTGTTCTATTTTGGTTTCTTCCTGCTGATGCCCTGGTGGAGCAGCCTGGGTGAGCCCAAGCCTGTGCCTGACCGCGTCACGTTTGCAGCGCATTGAGTCGGAGCCGAACACCATGAAAAAAATTCTTCTTTCGTTCATCGCAGCACTGGGCCTGGTGGCCGGCGCCGCGCACGCCTCTGGCGGTGGCATGGCCTTGGACAAGGCCCCCAACAAGAGCAACGATCTGGCCGCATTGCAAAACGGTGCCAAGCTGTTCGTCAACTACTGCGTGGGGTGCCATTCGGCGGCCTTCATGCGTTACAACCGCCTCAAGGACATCGGCCTGACCGAGCAGCAGATCAAGGACAACCTGCTGTTCACCACCGACAAGATCGGTGAAACCATGAAGGCCAATATCGATCCCAAGCAGGCCAAGGCCTGGTTTGGCGCCAACCCGCCCGACCTGACCGTGATTGCACGCTCGCGTGCGGGCGCCGGCGGCTCGGGTGCCGACTACCTCTACACCTTCCTGCGCACGTTCTACCGTGACGACACCAAGGCCACCGGCTGGAACAACCTGTTGTTCCCCAACGTGGGCATGCCCCATGCGCTGTGGCAGTTGCAGGGCGATCGCCGTCCCGTGTTCGAGGAAGTGCAGAGCCACGGTCAGACCACCCACGTGTTCAAGAGCTGGGAGCAGGTTGCCCCGGGCCAGATGAGCGTGCAGGAATACGACCAGGCCATCGGTGACCTGGTGGGTTACCTGCAGTGGATGGGAGAACCTGCCCAGAACACCCGCGTGCGCATTGGCGTATGGGTGCTGATCTTCCTGGCTGTGACCACCGTTTTTGCCTGGAAGCTCAACGCGGCTTTCTGGAAAGACGTCAAGTAAGGTTCGCCCTTTCCTGCCGCGCCTTCGGGCGCGGCCCTGTTTTTCTAGAGTGGACGCTTCGTGCGTTCCACTCTTTTGGTTTTTAGGAGTCTCTTGCCATGATGGTGCTTTATTCGGGTACGACCTGCCCCTTCTCCCACCGCTGCCGGTTCGTTTTGTTTGAGAAAGGCATGGACTTCGAAATCCGCGACGTCGATCTCTACAACAAGCCCGAAGACATCAATGTGATGAATCCGTATGGCCAGGTTCCGATTCTGGTCGAACGCGACCTGATCCTGTACGAGTCGAACATCATCAACGAGTACATTGACGAGCGTTTTCCCCACCCGCAGCTGATGCCCGGTGACCCGGTCGACCGTGCCCGAGTCCGCCTGTTCCTGCTCAACTTCGAAAAAGAACTGTTCGTGCATGTGAACACGCTCGAATCGCGCGCCAGCAAAGGCAACGAGAAGGCGCTGGAAAAGGCACGCGCCCACATCCGCGACCGTCTGACCCAGCTGGCCCCGGTATTTCTCAAGAACAAGTTCATGCTGGGTGACAACTTCTCCATGCTCGACGTCGCCATTGCGCCCCTGCTCTGGCGCCTGGACTATTACGGCATCGACCTCAGCAAGAACGCTGCACCGTTGCTCAAGTACGCCGAACGCATCTTCTCGCGCCCTGCCTATATCGAGGCGCTCACGCCCTCGGAAAAGGTCATGCGCAAGTAAGCGCAGCAAACGCGCCACCCTGAATCCCACGCACCCATGAACGCACCGGAACCCACCACCACACGTCCCTACCTCATTCGGGCATTGCACGAATGGTGCACTGACAATGGGTTTACGCCCCACGTGGCGGTGCGGGTGGACGATTCCGTGCAGGTTCCACGGGAGTATGTGAACGACGGTGAGATCGTCCTGAACGTCGGCTTTGACGCCACCAGTGGCCTGCAGCTGGGCAACGATTACATCGAGTTCAAGGCCCGCTTCGGGGGGAAGCCTCGCGATATCCTTGTCCCTGTGGGGCGGGTGGTCGCTATCTATGCGCGTGAAAACGGGCAGGGCATGGCATTTCCGCCGCCTGTGGATTTGCTGCCCGAAGGTGTTTCCGTTGCTGCGCCGGAGCCCGTGGCGCCAGATGCCGCACGGGTGGTTCAGTTGGTGTCCACCGAACCGGGGCAGGATGATGGCGATCCGCCTCGGCCGCCGACAACCCCGGGCGCAACGCGCCCGGCCCTCAAACGGGTCAAGTAATACGAGCGGAGGCAGTGCCGCAGGCCTGCTTCGATATTAGAATACCCGCTTCGCCGATTTAGCTCAGTGGTAGAGCAACCGCCTTGTAAGCGGTAGGTCGTCAGTTCAATCCCGACAATCGGCACCAAAATTTCAAGGCAGGCTCAAGAACCCGCATTCCCATTGACCTGGGAAGGCGGGTTTTTTGTTGGGCCATCGGCGCCTGGCTCGGCCCCGGTGAGGAGGCCGCCGAGGGGCCGCTGCGCATCGTCCAGCATGCCGTGCGTCACAATGAAATCCACCACCTGCTGCAGGCCGTCCAGCGTCTTGAGGTTGGTCATCACGAAGGGCCGCAGGCCCTGGGGGGTGTTGCGCATGCGCTCGGTGTCGGCACGCATCACCGCCAGGTTGGCGCCTACATGCGGAGCGAGGTCGGTCTTGTTGATGACGAACAGGTTGCTCTTGGTGATGCCGGGGCCGCCCTTGCGCGGAATCTTCTCGCCCGCGGCCACGTCGATGACGTAGATCGTCAGGTCAGAGAGTTCCGGGCTGAACGTGGCGGCCAGGTTGTCGCCACCGCTCTCGATGAACACGACGTCGGCGTCGGGAAACTGCTCGAGCATGCGGTCGATGGCTTCCAGGTTGATGGAGGCGTCCTCGCGGATCGCGGTGTGCGGGCAGCCGCCGGTTTCCACCCCCAGGATGCGCTCGGCCGGCAGGGCGCCGCTCACGGTCAGCAGGCGCTGGTCTTCCTTGGTGTAGATGTCGTTGGTGATCGCGATCAGGTCGTAGCGATCGCGCATGGCCTTGCAGAGCATTTCCAGCAAGGTTGTCTTGCCTGACCCCACCGGCCCGCCGATGCCCACGCGCAGCGGGGGCAGGGTTTTGGTGCGGCCGGGGATGTGGTGCAGTGTGCTCATGATCGGAACAGTCGGGAGTATTGGGTTTCATGCTGCGCCGAAAGAATGGCGAGCATGGGGGTGAAGGCCTGGCGTTCGCCTTCGGCCAGGTCCAGGGCGTATTCAACGGCGGCGGGCAGGGCCTGGGCGAGCCGGGCCAGCACGCGCTGGCCTGCGCTCTGGCCGAGTGGCATGGATTTGAGCGCCGCCTGCACCATGTTTTCTGCCCAGCCGAAACCAAAGGCCAGCAACACCTGCTGCGTGCTGGCACCGCAGTGCGCCGCTGCGAGTGCAAAGGCCACGGGGTAGGTGGGCGGCAGCCCGCTGAGGTAGCGCACACGGACCAGCGTCGTTTCGTCGTCCGCATGCTGGTTGCGCAGCCATTCGGCCAGCGATCGGCCCATCTGGCCCGTCTGCAATTGCAGTTCGGCCGATTCGCGGGTTTGCAGTACCCAATCGTTCAATCGCTGCACCTCTGCCAGGTCGCCGCTGCGCCAGGCGACCAGTGCCTGGGCCAACAAGGGCAAATCGCTGCGCGACTGTGCGAGGTGCAGTTGGTCGAGCAGCCACTGCGCAAGCGCGGGTTCGGTTGCGATGCCAGCCGTCTCAATGGCCGCCTCAAGCCCTTCGGAGTAGGAAAAGCCGCCGACGGGCAAAGCTGGGGAGGCCAGCCACATGAGCTGCAGCAGGCTGGCAGGAGGCAGGTCGGCGTGCATGGGCGTCTGGAGCAGCCTTAGTGCGCGTGTGCCGTGCCATCGGCATGCGTGTGGCGGTGTCCTGCGGCATAGGCACCGCCCTCGGGCTCGAAGGGCAGCTCGGCGCTCTCGACCACCAGGTGCATGGCGCGCAGCATATCGGCCAGCACGTGGTCGGGTTCGATTTTCAAATGATCGCGCTGCAGCTCGATGGCCACATGGCGGTTGCCCAGGTGGTAGGCGGCGCGGGTCAGGTCGAAGGGCGAGCCGTGCTGGACGCAGGGCCGCACCACCAGCACCGGCTGGGGTGCGGCCAGCACGCGCACCAGCGATCCGTCTTCGGCCACCAGCACGTCACCGCCACGCACCAGCGTGCCGCGCGGCAGGAACACGCCCAGGGCACGGCCCGACGAATCAGTGGCGGCAAACCGGCTTTTCTGGCGCAGGTCCCAGTCCAGCTCCACGGTGGCTGCACGCTTGATCAATACGGGAGCGAGGCCGTGGCCTTGCGCAATGAGTTTGGCAATCTGCAGCATCAGGCCTTGTGCTTTCAGAACAGAAAGTAGCGCTGCGCCAGCGGCAGCACGGTGGCCGCCTCGCAGGTCAGCAGTTCGCCGTCGGCGCGCACGGCGTAGGTTTGCGCGTCCACTTCCATGCGCGGCGTCAGGTGGTTGTGCACCATGTCGCGTTTGGTAATGGCACGGATGTTGTGCACCGCGCTCAGCGTCTTTTGCAGGCCAAAGCGCGTGCCAATGTCCGCTTTCAAGCCCGCTTGCGAAACAAAGGTGAGCGAGCCGCGCGCCAGCGCGCCACCGAAGGCGCCGAACATCGGTCGGTAGTGCACCGGCTGGGGTGTGGGGATGGAGGCGTTCGGGTCGCCCATGGCGGCCAGCGCAATGCTGCCGCCCTTGAGGATGAGCGAAGGCTTGGCGCCAAAGAAGGCAGGTTTCCAAACCACGATGTCGGCCCACTTGCCCACTTCCAGCGAACCCACCTCGTGGCTGATGCCGTGGGCGATGGCCGGGTTGATGGTGTACTTGGCCAGATAACGTTTGATGCGCGCGTTGTCGTGCCGAGCGCTGTCGCCCGGCAGCGCGCCGCGCTGCGCCTTCATCTTGTGCGCCGTCTGCCAGGTGCGCACGATGACCTCGCCCACGCGGCCCATGGCCTGGCTGTCGCTGCTCATCATGCTGATGGCGCCCAGGTCGTGCAGCACGTACCCCCAGTTCTGAAGAAATCTCATTGAGTTTCTTGTCGAATGTCCACAGCGGGATCTCCGCTAATATAGCCGAGGCAATCAAATGAACGTCAATGTACCCTAACCCTTTCCCCAT
>JAPKHH010000002.1:0-97546 GCA_026647025.1 Giesbergeria sp. | reverse complement strand
AACGCACAACTTGCCGTGTCGTGCGCGCGCGCGAGGGGTGGGGCCGGTTCAAAGTCTGAGCCCTGCCGCATGTAAACCGACAGTACAGCCGCACGACGCTAAACGTACAGAAAAAAAGTTGCGGGGGTGGGGGCGTTCAAAGTCTAGAGCTTGCCCAGGTCAGACACCCCATTGCTTCCCATGCGCAGAAAATAACCCCCCATTGAAAGTAATCAGCAAATGGCAGGCAAACCCGGACGCAGTGGAGGCGCACGAAAGAACGCAGGAGGCCGCCGTGCTGGCGCTGGAAGGCCGCTAGGCAGCCGCAACCGACCCCGCCTGATACATGGCCTGCCTGAGACAAACGACCCGCAGGAATGGCTGCTGGCGCTGATGAATCACCCAGGGGCACCGCTGCGCGTGCGCATGGCCTGCGCCGTAGGGCTGCTGCCCTACTTTCACACCCGCAAGGGCTAAGAGACCAAGCCCCAACCGAAGCCCCCGCCGTGGGGCTTTTTTGTTGGTGCCGCTGCGTGCTGCATTCGGGCAACTTGCCTACAAATTGCCTACAAGCGACGGAAAACAAAAAACCCCGCTATCTTTTGAATAGCAGGGTTTCTTTACTGTACTTGGGGTGGCTGATGGGGCTCGAACCCACGACAACAGGAATCACAATCCTGGACTCTACCAACTGAGCTACAGCCACCGTAGCTTTAGATTATAACCTGGAAAAAAGCGCATTCAGCGCCGCCTCGTCATTTTTCGGTGGTTGCAGGCAATGGTCGAGGTACCTTGATCTCCGCCTTGTAGCGTTGCTTGAGCGTCTCGTAGTAGGCCAGGCCTTCCGCTTCGGACCACCATTGCACATATTGCTGGTGCCGCTGGGCACTGATTTGCGGCTCGGGCGTTGCCTGGGGTAGAACGCGGTTGACCTTGGCAACCACATAGCCCAGGTCACCCATGTCCACACCCGTCCATGCAGGGAGTTCGTCGGCACGGACACTCAGGACGGCGTCCACCACGGGACGGGGCTGGTTCTGGGGCTGGTCGCGCGCCACGACCAGAGGAGCAGACAGGCCCGTCGCGCCCGACGCCTTGTCTGCCCAGGCGGTGCGCTTGGCTTCGCCTTCCTTGCGCGCAAGCTCTGCGGACTGTTCAGCCACGTAGCGCTGACGCACCTGCGCCTGAACTTCGTCGAACGCCAAGGTGCGTGCAGGGGTGTACTGCGTCACACGGCCTGCCACCATCTGGCTGGGACCGAATTCCACCGCCTCGGTATTGCGCTTGTTTTCCAGCGAATCCGAGGAGAACAGGGCTTCCAGGAATTTCGGGTTGGCCAGGGGCCCCACCGTCCCCGGCGCAGGCGTGCGCACCACGCCCTTGGCAGTCTGTATCTTCAGTTTCAACTTGTCCGCCACGGGCTGCAGGCTGTCGGACTGTTCATAGACCGTATTGGAAAACGATTCCGCCACTTCAGCAAACTTGCGCCGCGCCTGCTGCTGCTTGAGCTCGGCTTCCATGGCAGGGCGCAATTCTTCGAAGCTGGGGGTGCGTGGCGCCTTGATGTCCGTCAGTTGAATGATGTGGTAGCCAAAATCACTTTCCACCACGTCGCTGATATCACCCTTCTTCAAGGCGTATGCAGCATCCTCGAAGGGCTTGACCATGGCACCCCGGGCAAAGAAACCCAGGTCTCCCCCTTGCGTGGCCGAACCCGGGTCCTGGGAATTCTTCCTGGCCAGTTCGGCAAAGGTCCCAGGGGCTTGGCGCGCCTGCTCCAGCAATTGCGTGGCGCGCGCGCGCGCCTTTTCGCGCTCTGCCGCCGGGGCATCTTTGGCCGCAGTGATCAGGATGTGGCTGGCACGGCGCTCTTCCTTGCCAGCCATGCGGGCGGCGTTTTCCTTGTAGTAGGTGCGCAGGTCGTCCTCGTTGAGCACCATACCGGCCAGCAGGCTATCGATGTCCAGTACGACGTATTCCACTGCGGCTTGCTCTGCCTGCAGAAATTGGTCGGGATGCGCCTTGTAGTAGGCCTGAAGCTGCTCGTCGGAAGGCTGCACCTTGCTGGCGAAATCGGCGGGCTTGAACCATGCCACCTGGATCTCGCGGCGCTGGAACAAGGGGTCCAGCGCTGCATTGGCCTGTGCATCGGTTGCGAAACTGGTGCCAATCACCCCGCCCAGCACCTGGCTGACGGCCAGGTCACGACGCATGGTGGCCTCGAACCCTTCGGGCGTCATGCCCTGGGTGGCCACAAGGGCTCGATAGCCCTCGCTGTCGAGCGAACCATCGGGTCTGCGCAGTGCTGCGATTTGTGGAATTTCCTGCAGGCTGCGGGCCAGACGGGCGTCACTGGTCGTCAGGTGCATTTTCTGGGCGGCGATTTGCAGGACACGGTCCCGCACCATGCGCTCCAGCGTCGCATAGCGCGCCTCGGGCGAATCAAGCAGCTTGGCATCCATGGTGGGCTGCTGCGACCGCATGCGATCCGATTCCATCTTGTGGGCGGAATCCCATTCCGCTTGCGTGATGTCATGGCCATCAACACGGGCAACCACCGGACTGCTGCCGGAGAAGTAGCTCCTGTCGATACCGACAAGCACGAACGAGGGAATGATCAGCAAGAACAGCAAGAACATCGCGATCTTGGTGTGCTTGCGGATGGATTCAAACATGGTCAATCTTTCTGTGACATAAAACAAAAGGCGAACTTTCGTTCGCCTTTGCATCGGTGGTGGGTGCTGACGGGTTCGAACCGCCGACCTACGCCTTGTAAGGGCGCCGCTCTACCAACTGAGCTAAGCACCCCACCGTTAACTTGCCATCAGTTCAGGGCATCCTTCAATGCCTTGCCTGGACGGAACTTTGGAACTTTAGCAGCCTTGATTTTAATCGCAGCGCCCGTACGGGGATTGCGGCCGGTGCGCGCTGCACGCTTGCCCACGGCAAACGTTCCAAAACCGACGAGCGAGACCGTGCCGCCCTTTTTCAGCGTCTTCTTGACGGCTTCGATCGTGGACTCCAGCGCCCGCGCAGCCGCAGCCTTGGAGATATCGGCATTGTTCGCAATATGCTCAATCAGTTCGGTTTTGTTCACAAGAAGCCTCTCGGGAAAAATGGGTGGATTGTCTCTGGATAGTCTGGTCACCATACGCCAATGGGCTCGTGAGCGGCATTTTCAGTGGCGGATATTTGACTGGAATGCACAGCAGGCGCTGCCGTGTCAGATTAAAGCCATCGACTCTCCGGGTGTCAATACAAGGGGCCGGATTGCAACGGCGATGCGCGCAATTCTAGACGCATTTGTGTCACTGATCGGCCTGGCGTGGGTTTTTTGGCACCATGGGTGCGCTTGGCATCTTTCCGGATTGACAGCGCTGATCCTTGGTGCTCTGGACATGCTCCCTATTTTTTTACGCGTGCACGGATTTCCGGCAGCGCCTTCTGCAGGTAGTACACCATGGACCACACCGTGAGCACGGCTGCAATCCAGATCAGCCAGGTGCCCCATACGCCGGTGTCGATGGTCTCGAACACCCGCCCGTCATAGAGCAGGAAAGGGATGGCCACCATCTGCACCATGGTCTTGAGCTTGCCCAGCATGTGCACCGCCACACTCTTGCTGGCACCGATCTGCGCCATCCATTCGCGCAGGGCCGAAATGGCAATCTCACGCCCGATGATGATGAGCGCCACAAACACGTCGGCCCGCTGCAGATGCACCAGCACCAGCAGTGACGCACAGACGAGAAACTTGTCTGCCACGGGGTCGAGAAAGGCGCCGAAGGACGAGGTCTGGTTGAGCTTGCGCGCCAGGTAACCATCCAGCCAGTCGGTGGCAGCAAAGACCACGAACATCACCGTGGCGATGAGGTTGCGCATGGCCGGGTCCAGCGGCAGGTAGAACACCCCCACGATCAAAGGTATCGCGACGATGCGCGTCCAGGTCATGATGGTGGGGATGGTCCAGAACATGGCTGCGATTGTGTCACGCCCGGGCCCGACTGGTGCCGTGCATTGCGGTCCTGTCACCGCAAGGCACGGTAAATTTCCTCGGCCAGCTCGTGCGAGATTCCCTCCACCGTGGCCAGGTCGGCCGCGCTGGCCTCGGCCACACCGCGCACGCCCCCGAAACGCTGCAGCAGGCGGGCACGTTTTTTCGGGCCGATACCGGGAATGTCTTCCAGCCGACTGCCGCCCACACGCACCTTGGCCCGCGCCGCGCGCATGCCGGTGATGGCAAAACGGTGCGCCTCGTCGCGAATCTGCGCCACCAGCATCAGCGCAGCCGAATCCTTGCCCAGATAGACTTTCTCACGTCCATCGGCAAACACCAGTTCCTCCAGCCCGACCTTGCGGCCTTCGCCTTTTTCCACGCCCACGATGCGCGCCACATCCAGCCCCAGGGCCGTGAACACCTCGCGCGCCATGGACACCTGGCCCTTGCCGCCATCGACCAGCACCAGGTCGGGCAGGCGTGCCTGCCCACCCGTGGGCTCGGCGCCGCCGGCTTCCCGCTGCGCCTGGGCCACCTTGCTGTAGCGGCGCTCGAGCACCTGGCGCATGGCGGCATAGTCGTCGCCGCCGGTAATGCCTTCGATCTTGTACCGACGGTATTCGCTGCCCTGCATCTTGTGGTGGTGGAACACGACACACGAGGCCTGTGTCGACTCGCCCGCCGTGTGCGAAATGTCAAAACACTCGATCGTGAGCTGGTCCAGGTCTTCACCCGGCAGGTCCAGTGCCTCGGCCAAGGCCCGCGTGCGCGCCTGCTGCGAACCCTCCTCCGCCAGCAGTCGGGCCAGTTGCAGCTCGGCATTCTTTTGCGCCATGTCCAGCCAGGCACGGCGCTGCGCCCTGGGCTGGTGCACTGCGCCCACCTGCACGCCGCATTGCTCCGACAGGGCCTGCAGCAATCGCTTGTCCACCGGCTCGCTCGTCACCAGCACCGGCGGCACCGGCACGCCAAGGTAGTGCTGCGCAATGAAGGCCTGCAGCACCAGCGCTTCGACAGGGCGGACGGGTGCGGCCGCGTCCTCTGCCTCGAATACGGCGGCGGCATCCTCGACGTGGACGGGAAAGTAAGCCCGGTCGCCCAGGTGCCGCCCGCCACGCACCATGGCCAGGTTCACGCAGGCGCGCCCCCCCTGCACCTTGACGGCCAGGATGTCCACGTCCTTGTCGGAAGCGGTTTCAATGGACTGCTGGTGCAGCACGCGCGCCAGCGCCGTGATCTGGTTGCGCAGTTCAGCCGCCTGCTCGAATTCAAGGCGCTCCGCGTGCGCCATCATGCGTTCTTCCAGCGTCTGCAGCAGCGTCTGTGTTTCGCCGCGCAACAGCGCTTCGGCGTGCGCCACATCCTGCGCATAGGCCTCGGGCGACACCAGGCCCACGCAGGGCGCGGTGCAGCGCTTGATCTGGTAGAGCAGGCAAGGCCGGGTGCGGTTGGCAAAAACGGTGTCTTCGCAGGTGCGCAGACGAAACACCTTTTGCAGCAGCTGAATGGTCTCCTTGACGGCCCAGGCACTGGGATAGGGCCCGAAATAGCGGTGGCGCCGGTCGATGGCGCCCCGGTAATAGGCCATGCGCGGAAACTGCTGGCCCGGCACGTCGCCTGTGCCATCGCGGGCGGCCACGCCCGTGATCTTCAGGTAGGGATAGCTCTTGTCGTCGCGGAACAGGATGTTGTACCGAGGGTTGAGCGACTTGATGAGGTTGTTCTCCAGCAGCAGCGCCTCGGCCTCGGAGCGCACCACGGTGGTCTCCATGCGCGCTATCTTGCCCACCATGTGGCCGATGCGGGTGCCGCCATGGGTTTTCTGAAAATAGCTGGACACCCGCTTCTTCAGGTTGCGCGCCTTGCCCACATACAGCAGGGCGTTCTCGGCGTCGAAATAGCGGTAGACACCGGGCAGCGGGGGCAGCGCGGCCACCTGGGCCAGCAGTTCGTCGGAATGCAGATCGGACATCGCGCCTATTGTGGCGCCACCCTGGCCCCGAGGGTACTTCACCCCCCTTTGCACCGCGCCTGCAGTGCCGGAATGCCCTGACAATGCAACCCCTATGCCATCTTTGTACTGGGACATTTTCTGCCGGGTCATCGACAACCACGGCGATATCGGCGTGTGCTGGCGGCTGGCCAGCCAGCTGGCCCATCGCGGCCACGCCGTGCGCCTGTGGGTGGACGATGCATCTGCCTTGGAGTGGATGGCACCCACCGGCGTGCCGGGCGTAGAGGTGCGCGCCTGGATGGACGGGCTCCAGCCCCACGATGCCCCCCCCGACGTGCTGGTGGAGGCCTTTGGCTGCGACATCCGGACGGATTTCATCGCAGCCTGTGCCGAACAGGTCCGCAGAGGCGATCGCAGGCCCGTGTGGATCAACCTGGAATATCTGTCCGCCGAAAACTGGGTGCCACGCCACCACACCCTGCCCAGCCCGGTCCTGCAGGGCCCGGCGGCGGGCTGGACCAAGTGGTTTTTCTATCCTGGTTTTACCCCGGATACCGGGGGACTGCTGCGCGAACCCGGTCTGCTCGAACGCCTGTCCCGCTTTGACGTGGCGGCATGGCGCAGCCAGCACGCAGGCGCCCCCAACGAACGCTGGATTTCATTGTTCTGCTACGAGCCTGCCGCCCTGCCCGCACTGCTGGCACAGTGCGCCCAGCAACCCACGCAGCTGCTCGTCACCCCCGGCCGCGCTGCGGCGGCCACGCGATCGGCTTGGTTGGATAATTTGGATGAAATCAGCCTCCAGCGCTTAACCCACAAGCGCGAGCAGCTATCAATTTCATACTTGCCGTACTGCACGCAAGCCGCCTTTGACGACATGCTCTGGGCCTGCGACCTCAACCTCGTGCGCGGCGAGGACTCGTTGGTGCGGGCTTTGTGGGCAGGACGCCCGCTGGTCTGGCAAATCTACCCCCAGCACGACAACGCGCACCACGGCAAGCTGCACGCCTTTCTGGACTGGCTGCAGGCGCCGCCGTCGTTGCGGCAGTTTCACGCCACCTGGAATGCGCTCGACGATGCACCGCTGGTGCTTCCTGCGGAATCCATGCTGCAGGAGTGGGCTTTGTGCGTGCAGTCCGCACGCGCGCGCTTGCTGGCGCAAGACGACCTGGTGACGCAAATCCTGGGGTTCATTCGCGAAAAACGGTAAAATCCAAGGCTTTGCGCAAACTGCTGTGATCCACTGGCACAGCGACCACCGCGCATTCCCGCCGCGGAACATGCGTCGGCACGGCAGTCCCTCGGGCTGCGGGCCTGCGCATTGAGCGGCCCCAACCCAGGCAATATGCAATGAAAATCGCTCAAGAAATCCGCGCCGGCAACGTCATCATGCACGGCAAGGACCCCATGGTCGTACTCAAGACCGAATACGCCCGCGGCGGCCGCGGCGCCGCCACCGTGCGCATGAAGCTCAAGAGCCTGATCGGCAACTTCGGTACCGAAAACGTGTTCAAGGCCGACGACAAAATCGACAACGTGATCCTCGACAAGAAGGAGTGCACCTACTCCTACTTTGCCGACCCGATGTACATCTGCATGGACTCCGAGTTCAACCAGTACGAAGTCGAAGCCGAGAACATGGGCGACGCGCTGAACTACCTGGAAGACGGCATGACCGTCGAAGTGGTGTTCTACGACGGCAAGGCCATCTCGGTCGAACTGCCCACCAGCGTGGAGCGCGAAATCACCTGGACCGAACCCGCCGTCAAGGGCGATACGTCCGGCAAGGTGCTCAAGCCCGCCAAGATTGCCACCGGCTTTGAAGTGCCCGTGCCTCTGTTCGTCTCGCAAGGCGACAAGATCGAAATCGACACCCGCACCGGCGAATACCGCAAGCGCGTGTGACCGCTTCTGCCGGAACAAAAAAGGCTTCCCTCGGGAAGCCTTTTTTGATGCATTCCGTCAACGGAGTGCTACTTAAAACATAGCTTATAGCGCTTGTGCCCATTCATTTTCAAGAACTTTAAACATTGAAAACAAGACAGGACAAGCGCTACATGCTCGCTTTTTTGAAGCATCACATGGGTTGCGCCACCAGGTCGTGGCCCTGCACGCCCACGATACGGGCCTTGGTGAACTCGCCCACCTTCATCGTCTTGCTGATCTTCTCGGGCGGCAGCAGACGCACCGTGCCGTCGATCTCCGGCGCATCGGCGTAGCTGCGGCCCACGCCGCCCTTGCGTCCCAGGGCGGGGGCATGGTCCACCAGCACCTGCATGGTTGCGCCCACGCGGCGCTGCAGCTTGGCGACCGACACCTCCTCGGCCACGGCCATGAAACGCGCGCGACGCGCCTCGCGCTGCGCCAAAGGCAGCATGCCGGGCAATTCGTTCGCCGCGGCGCCGTTCACATCGCTGTAGGCAAAGCAGCCCGCGCGGTCGATCTGCGCTTCGCGCAGAAAGTCGAGCAGGTGCTCGAACTCTTCTTCGGTTTCGCCGGGAAAGCCGGCGATGAAGGTGCTGCGGATCACGATATCAGGGCAGGCTTCGCGCCAGCGCTGGATGCGCTCCAGGTTCCTCTCGCCGCTGGCCGGACGCTTCATGCGGCGCAGCACATCAGGGTGGCTGTGCTGGAACGGCACGTCCAGATACGGCAGCACCAGGCCCTGGGCCATGAGCGGGATGATGTCGTCCACGCTGGGATAGGGGTAGACATAGTGCAGGCGCACCCAGGCGCCATACGGCTGGGCCATTTCGCCCAGGGACTGCACGAGTTCCAGCAGGCGCGTCTTGACGGGTTTGCCGTCCCAGAAACCGGTACGGTATTTCACATCCACGCCATAGGCCGAGGTGTCCTGGCTGATGACCAGCAGCTCCTTCACACCGCCCTCGAACAAGGCCTTGGCTTCCTTCAGCACGTCCCCAATGGGGCGCGAAACCAGGTCGCCACGCATCGAGGGAATGATGCAGAAGGTGCAGCGGTGGTTGCAGCCTTCGCTGATCTTGAGATAGGCATAGTGGCGCGGCGTGAGCTTGATGCCCGCCACACCCATGGCTCCCGGCACCAGATCGATAAACGGGTCGTGCGGCTTGGGCAGGTTCTGGTGCACGGCATCCATCACCTCCTGCGTGGCCTGCGGCCCGGTCACGGCGAGCACGCTCGGGTGCATCTGCTGCACCATGTTGCCGCCGCCCTCGCCTGTGCGCGCACCCAGGCAGCCGGTGACGATGACCTTGCCGTTCTCGGCCAGGGCCTCGCCAATCGTGTCCAGGCTTTCCTTGACGGCATCGTCAATGAAACCGCAGGTGTTGACGATGACCAGATCCGCGCCCTCAAAGGTCTTGGCGGTCTGGTAGCCCTCGGCGCTGAGCTGCGTGAGGATGAGTTCGGAGTCGGTCAGGTTTTTCGGGCAGCCCAGGCTGACGAAACCGATCTTGGGAATTTTCGGGGGGGAGGAGACTTCGGTCATCCCCGTATTGTCCCAGTATTGCGCAATCGGCGATCAGCGCTTGAGTCCCAGCACGCCCATCATCTGCTCGGTCTGCTTCTGCATCTGCTCCTGCATCTGCGTGAACATGGTGCGTGACTGCTCGGCATAGTTGCCCATCAGCCCCTGCACCATGGGCGACTGCGTGCCCATGAACTGGGACCACATTTCGGGCGTGATGCCCTGCGACTGCTCGGACAGGCGGGTCTGCATGTCGGTGAACATCTGCACGTTCTTTTCCAGGTAGCTGCCCATGAACCCCTGCATGGCATGGCCGTAGAAACGGATGATGTTCGACAGCACCGCCTCGGTGAACATGGGCGCGCCGCCGGCTTCCTCTTCCAGAATGATCTGCAGCAGGATGCTGCGCGTGATGTCCTCGCCCGTCTTGGCATCGCGCACCACCAGGGGCTCGCTGGCCATCACCAGTTGCTTGACTTCCGCCAGGGTGATGTACGAGGACGTGTTGGTGTCGTAGAGGCGCCGGTTGGGATATTTCTTGATGATCCGCTGGGCCTGCTTGGCGGCGGGCGCGGCATTCTGTTCTTGCACTGTGAAGTCTCCTCGGGCCATCGCGCCCATGTATTGCAGTGCAACAGATTTTAGGCGTACCCCTCTAGGGCACTTGGGCAGGAATACCCTGACGGCATCCGGCGATGAAGCGCCCTGCAGTTAGGGGGTGCGCACTACCCGACCCTGCCGACCCGCAGGCCGTCTCGTGATACCGTGGTACATCCTTTACTGATCCGCCCCGCATAGCAATGAACCAGATCCCCCCCAGCGAATGGCTGGAAAACGTCACTTACGATGAAATGGTCGTCGGCCAAAGCGCCCGCCTGCTGCGCACCCTGAGCACCGCCGACATCCAGGCCTTTGCCGCCGTCTCGGGCGACACCAACCCGACCCACCTGAACTCGGACTACGCCAACGACACCCTGTTCCACGGTGTGATTGCCCACGGCATGTGGGGCGGGGCCCTGATCTCGGCCCTGCTGGGCACCAGCTTTCCCGGTCCCGGCACGATTTATGTCTCGCAGGACCTGCACTTCACCCGGCCCGTGCGCATCGGCGACACCCTGACGGTGACCGCCACCGTGGTCAGCAAGGACGACAGCCGCAAGCGCGTCGAACTGGCCTGCCAGGCGATCAACCAGAAGGGCGAAAGCGTGCTGCATGGTGTGGCCCAGGTGGTTGCGCCCACGCAAAAGGTACGCCTGCCCAAGCCCCACGCCCCCCAGATCCAGCTGTTTGACCCCCAAGCCCGCTTTCGGGAACTGCTGGCCCTGGGCCAGGGCATGCCGGCCGAGCGCTGCGCGGTGGTGCACCCCTGCGACACCGATTCGCTGCGCGGCGCCATGGATGCAGCCCTGCACGGCCTGATCATCCCCGTGCTCATCGGCCCCGAGGCACGCCTGCGCAGCGTGGCAGAAGCTGCGGGCATCGACCTGAACGGCATCGAACTCCTCCCCGTCGAACACAGCCACGCCGCAGCCCGGAAGGCCGTGGAGTTGGCCGCGCTGGGCGATGTGGGCATGCTGATGAAGGGCAGCCTGCACACCGACGAACTGATGCATGCCGTGCTCTCCAGCCCCGCCCTGCGCACGGGGCGGCGCATGTCCCATGTGTTCCGGTTCGACATCCCTCTGTATCCCAAGCCGCTGCTCATCACCGATGCCGCCCTGAACATTCGTCCCACCCTGGCCGAAAAGGCGGACATCATCCAGAACGCCGTCGACTTTGCGCGCATTCTGGGGGTCGAGCAGCCCAAGGTGGCCATCCTCTCTGCGGTGGAAACGGTCAGCCCCAACATCCCCTCCACGCTCGATGCCGCAGCGCTGTGCAAGATGGCAGACCGCCGCCAGATCACGGGTGGCCTGCTGGACGGACCGCTGGCCTTCGACAACGCCATCTCGGCCCAGGCCGCATTGATCAAGCAGATTGCCTCTCCGGTGGCAGGCCAGGCCGACATCCTGGCCGTACCCGACCTGGAAAGCGGCAACATGCTGGCCAAACAGCTGGAATACCTGGCGGGAGCCACCGGCTCGGGCGTGGTACTGGGCGCGCGCGTGCCCATCGCACTGACCAGCCGGGCCGACGGCCCGCTGGCACGCGTGTCCTCGGCCCTGCTGGCCAAGCTCATCGCGCACCATGGCCGCGCGGCCGCCGCTGCAGCGCAGGCCGGCCTTGGCACTTCCGCCTGACGAGGCGATCCACCATGGCTATTCTTGCTGTCAATGCGGGTTCGTCCACGCTCAAGTTTTCCATCCACCCCCTGCAGGGCAGGCAGGTGCAAGCCCCCATCCTGACCGGCAACATCCAGGGGCTGGAGCCCGGCGGTAGCCCCGAAATGGGCTGGACGCTGGACGGCCAGCGCGCACACCGTACGCTGCCCTCCTCCCAGGACAACCCTTTCGGGCAGGCCCTGGTCGCGCTGCGCGAACTGCTCACGCGCGAATTGCCTTTGCCGGTGCTCCAGGCCGTGGCGCACCGGGTGGTGCATGGCGGCCAGCATTTCCGCTCCAGCACCGTCGTCACGCCCGCCGTCCTGGCCGTGCTGGAAGGCCTGAACTCCCTGGCGCCGCTGCACCAGCCGCACAATCTGGCGGGCATTCGCTCCTTCAGCCAGACGTTTGCCCACCTGCCGCAGGTGGCCTGCTTCGATACCGCCTACCACGCCACCTTGCCCGAGCTGGAATACTGTTTCGCATTGCCGCAGGCCCTGAGCGCACAAGGCGTGCGGCGGTACGGCTTCCATGGCCTGTCCTACCAATCCATCATGGGAACGTTGCAACAGCGCAGCCCACGCGCCCACGGACGCACACTGATGGCCCACCTGGGCAACGGCGCCAGCCTGTGCGCCGCAGTCCAAGGGCGCAGTGTGGCCACCACCATGGGTTTTTCTGCGCTCGATGGCTTGATGATGGGCACACGCTGCGGCTCCATCGACCCGGGCGTGCTGCTGTACCTCCTGGAACAGGGCTGGAGCCACGAGCGTATCCAGAGCCTGCTCTACAAGCAAAGCGGCTTGCTGGGCGTCTCCGGCATCGCTGCCGACATGCGCACGCTGCGCGCCGACCCCAGCCCTGCGGCCCGGTTCGCCATTGACCTGTTCACCCACCGCATCGTGCGCAGCACCGGCGAACTCACCGCCAGCATGTCCGGCCTGGATGTGCTGGCCTTCAGTGGTGGCATCGGCGAAAACGACGCGCTGCTGCGCGCGCAGGTCTGCCAGAAGCTGGCCTATCTGGGGGTGCGCGTGGACGAAGTTCGCAACCAGTCCTCGGATCACCAGGGCGCCCGCCCCATCCATGCAGCCGACAGCGCAGTGGAAGTATGGGTAGTCCCCACGGACGAAGGCCATGTGGCCGCGTCGGAGGCGGCGGCGCTGACCCTGCCGGACTGACCCTTCGCACGCCTTCTGCAAAGGCGTGCGAAGGATCGAGGCCGACGCAAAAGCACAAAAGCCCTGCATCGTGGGATGCAGGGCTTTTGTGCAATCTGTCTGGTCAACAGAAAATTGGTAGGCGCGATTGGACTCGAACCAACGACCCCCACCATGTCAAGGTGGTGCTCTAACCAGCTGAGCTACGCGCCTGTGTATTCGAGAAAGCGATTGTAGCAGTAAAAATTTGGCCTTCTCGGCTCGAACGCTGAAAAAACGCCAAGGCCCGGCTCAGCGCCTGCGCGCGGAGCGCACGCCCAGAACCGTCGCCACGACGCCCAGCACCTTGTTCAGGCGCCCCGAGTCGGCGACTTCGACGGTGAAGGTCATCCACGCCGTCCCCTTGACCGACTGCGTCTGCACACCGATCACATTCATCTTCTCCTTGGCGAAGACTTCCGAAATGTCACGCAACAGGCCTTGGCGGTCGGCGGCCTCGATGGCCACGTCCACCGGGTACACCGATGCCGTGGCCGCCGCCTTGGGTGCGCCCCATTCCACCTCGATCACGCGCTCGGCATTGCGCACTGCCATTTCCCGGAAGTTGCTGCAATCGGCGCGGTGGATGCTGACACCCTTGCCGCGCGTCACAAAGCCGCCAATGCGATCGGGCGGCGCCGGCTTGCAGCACTTGGCCAGTTGCGTCAGCAGCGATTCCACACCCACCACCAGCACGCCTCCCTTGGGGGACTTGTCGTTGTTGCGCGGCTTCTTCAGCAGCAGGTAGTCGTCGGGCTGCAGAACGGGCTCGGGCGGCCGCAGCACGGTTTCGATATTGCGCAGCGAAAACTCGTCCTTGCCCACCACCTCGAACAGGGCATCGGCCGACTTGAAGCCCAGCTGACTGGCCAGATCTTCCAGCCGCATGGCCGTCTTGCCTTCGCGCTGCAGCAGCTTTTCAACGGCTTCGCGCCCACGCGCCACCGTTTCATGCTGTGCCAGCGCATTGAACCAGGCCCGCACCTTGGCCCGCGCCCGGTGGCTGGTCAGATACCCCAGTTCGGCGTTGAGCCAGTCGCGCGAGGGGCCTCCTTCCTTGACCGTCGTGACCTCCACGGTCTGGCCATTCTGCAAAGGCGTGTTGAGCGGCACCATCACGCCATCGACCCGCGCACCCCGGCAGCGGTGGCCTACGTTGGTGTGCACGGTATAGGCAAAGTCCACGGGCGTGGCGCCCTGGGGCAGCTCCACGATGGCGGCATGGGGTGTCAAAACGTAGATGCGGTCGTCAAACAGGCTGGCGTGCTGCGGGGCCCCGGCCAGATCGCGCTCCCAGGCCAGCAACTGGCGCAGCACCGCTATCTTGGCGTCATAGTCGCCACTGGCAGACACCCCGGCGTAGCCCTTGCTGCCCGCCTCCTTGTAGGCCCAGTGCGCGGCCACGCCATGCTCGGCATGGTCGTGCATGGCCTGGGTACGGATCTGGATCTCGGTAGCCTTGCCGCTGTCGTCGCGCACGATGGTGTGCAGCGATTGGTAGCCATTGGGCTTGGGCTTGGCGATGTAGTCATCAAACTCTTCCACCACGGGCGTGAACTCGGAGTGCACCCAGCTCAGTGCGGCATAGCAGTCCTTGACGCTGGGAACGATGACGCGCAGCGCACGGATGTCCAGCACCTGGTCGAAATTGAGCGACTTGCCGCGCATCTTCTTGACGATGCTGTAGATGTGCTTGGGCCGCCCGGTCACCGTGGCGCTGATGCTCTGGGCACGCAGCTGCGACTCCACGCGTTCGCGCAGTTGCGCCATGTTCACTTCGCGCTCACCGCGCTTTTCATCGAGCAGCCCGGCGATCTCACGATAGGTCTCGGGCTCCAGGAAGCGAAAGGCCAGGTCCTCCATTTCCCACTTGATCTGCCAGATACCCAGGCGGTTGGCCAGCGGAGCGAATACGTGCAAGGCCTCGCGGGCAATGCCGGGCGATACCGGCTGCTTGCTCGCCGCGTAGTAGCGCAATGTCTGCAAACGCGACGCCAGGCGCAGCATGACCACGCGCAGGTCCCGCGAGAAAGCCAGCAGCATCTTGCGCACGTTTTCCGTCTGAACCACCGGGTCGTCCACCATTTGCCCCGAGGTCTGCGCCGCGCGGGCCTGCTGCTGCACGCGCATCAGCTGGGTCGTCTCCACGGCCAGGGTGGCAAAGTTGTCGCCAAACGCCTTGGCAATCACCTCCTGGGGTTTGCTCAGATGGATGCAGGCGTGCACCAGGTAGCTGGCCGCCTGCATGGCCTCCGACCCGCCAATGGTCTTGAGAATCGCAGCCACCGCATCGGCATGGTCCAGCGCGTTCTCGCCAGTATCCAGGTGTTCCCCGGCAATCAGGGGTTCTGCAAAGTTGCGTGCGCGCGCCAGCGCGTCCACCTGCTCAGGCAAGGTCTGGGCCGTGGCTGCGATCAGTTCAGGCACCGCTGCGGTGCCGTGCGCTACGGGGCTTTCTGCCACCGGTCGCGCAGAATGGTTTTTCATGCAGCGCTCTTGTCGTACGGGTCCAGAAGAAACGACACCACGGCATCGACCTGGTCTGGCGCAACCAGCGTAGGGGCATGGCCCACCCCCGCAAACTCCACCAGCCGAGCCTGGGGCCCACGCTGGCGCATGGCCTGCGCCGTCGCGGGCGACAGCAGGTCAGACTGCGCACCGCGCAGCAGAAGGGTTCGCGCGTCGATGTGGTCGTACAGCTGCCACAGGGCGGCTTCGCCTGCTGCCGCAGCCTGCGCATCAATGGCGCGGAAAGGCACGGCAATGG
Source organism: Giesbergeria sp. (assembly GCA_026647025.1). Classification (GTDB taxonomy): domain Bacteria; phylum Pseudomonadota; class Gammaproteobacteria; order Burkholderiales; family Burkholderiaceae_C; genus Simplicispira. The sequence continues at coordinate 81,941 of JAPKHH010000002.1, read as the reverse complement.
CCGGGTCGTAGTGCAGGCCCAGACCGCCCTCGGGCAGCGGGCGCACCATGGCGCGGGACAGTTCCAGCCACTGCTCTGGCGTGTGCGGCCCGAACGTTGTGGACAGGCTCCAGAGCATGTCGGCCGCCTGCTGCACCGACTCAAAACGCACCGGCTGGCCCAGGTATTGGCCGATGCGCTGCAGGGCCTGCCACTCGATCACCGGCCCCACGTCATTGAGCACCAGGCGGCGCACCGGCACAGGCAGCGGCAGCCCGGGCTGGCCGCACACGGCCATGCCGATCAATCCCCCCATGCTGGTGCCCACCCAGTCCAGCGTCTGCAAGGGCGATTGCTGGTGCAGGTGACCCAGCAGCGCCAGCATGTCGCCCGCGTACTGGCCCAACTGGTAGGCCATGGGGTCGGCCAGCCAGTCGCTTTGCCCCCGGCCCACCACATCGGGGCACACCACGCGCACCCTGTGGCACAGCGCCCGCGCCAGGGTATCGAAATCGCGCCCCTGGCGCGAGAGGCCGTGCACGCACACCACCACATGCGGGTGATGGGGGTTGCCGGTGGCATTCCACTCCCACCAGGCCATGCGATGCTGCTGCGCGGCAGCGCCTTCCTGCGGGTGGGCGGCAGGGCCGGGGCAGGATACGTAGTTCAGCCTAGGTTCAATCATGGATGCGGATTCCAAAAGCACTGTTCGATAATTCTTTCATTGCATCGTAATTGATTTGTTTCGGAGAAAAATTCATGCTCAAAGGCAAGACTGCCCTCGTCACCGGCTCCACCAGCGGCATTGGCCTGGGTATCGCCATCGGCCTGGCGCGCCAGGGCGCCAACATCGTGCTCAACGGTTTCGGCGATGCGGAAGGTCCCCGTGCCCAGGTGCAGGCGGCGGGCCAGCACGCCGGCGTGCGCGTGGCCTACCACGGCGCGGACATGAGCCGCGTGGCCGATATCGAAGACATGATGGCTTTTGGGGCCCGCGAGTTCGGCCAGGTGGATATCCTGGTCAACAATGCCGGCATCCAGCATGTGGCCAACGTCGAGGATTTCCCGGTCGAGCGCTGGGACTCCGTCATCGCCATCAACCTGACCAGCGCCTTCCACACCACCCGCCTGGCCCTGCCCGCCATGAAGGCGGCCAACTGGGGCCGCATCATCAACGTGGCTTCGGTGCACGGCCTGGTCGGTTCGGCACAAAAGTCGGCCTATGTGGCGGCCAAGCACGGCATCGTGGGCCTGACCAAGGTGACGGCGCTGGAGAACGCCACCACGGGCGTCACCTGCAACGCCATCTGCCCTGGCTGGGTGCTGACACCCCTGGTGCAAAAACAGGTGGACGCCAAGGCCGCCGCCCTGGGCGTGTCGAACGAAGAGGCCAAAAAGCTGCTGCTGGGCGAAAAAGAGCCCTCGATGCAGTTCACCACCCCCGAAGAGTTGGCGGAACTGGCCGTGTTCTTCTGCTCCGGCGCCGCCAACAACGTGCGCGGCGTGGCCTGGAACATGGATGGCGGTTGGACAGCCCAATAATGCTTCTCTATTGATAGCTGGTTGCGCTTACCCAGTAAGCGCTAGAAGCGAATTTGACCAATAAATTCAGCGCATCTGCACCGACCCGGACACGGTGACTTCCACCGTGCTCTTGCCCGCCTCCACCGGCACGGGCGCGTCGGCGCCGCCAAACTTGGCCTCCATGGCCATCATGCGGGGGCGGGGGCCGGGAGCGCTGTCGCTGCTGTTCACCACCACCTCGCGCAGGCTGTAGCCGGCAAAGCCGAAAGCCTGCGCCAGGGCGCTGGCCTGTCCCTTGAAATTCTCGATCGCCTGGGACTGGGCCTGGCGCTCGACGCGGGAGCGCTCGGCTTTGCTCAATCCAAAGCCAGTCTGGGCGATGGCCATGGTCGACATGCGCGCCGCGGTCGCCGTGATGCGTGCAAAGTCCAGTCCTTCGAGCACCACCTCGGCACGGCCCTGCCAGCCGACGATCTCGCCGTTCTTTCCGTGGCGCGGGTACAGGCTGAATTGGCCGGTGCGCACGTCCATCTTGCCGGGTTCGGCGCTGCGGCGCGCCTCCTGCAGGGCCGTCTCCAGCGCCTGGCGCAGTTGGGACTGCACGGCCCCGGCCTCCTTGCCATCGCGCGAAGTGCCGAGCGTGAGCACCAGCAGATCCTGCTGCACCTCCACCGAACCCGAGGCCGACAGCTGCAGCACATTCTGCGGCGGCATGTTCGATTCATGAGAAAAAACCGCTCCAGCGCTTGCAATCAAAGCGCAAGCAGCTATTGTTCTAATAGCAATGTTCATGTTTTTGGGTCCAGACAAAAAAAGGGCTGCACCGCAACATACCGGAGATGGATGGCCCCCGATGTCAGCCGATGCCGCATTCTCGAAAAACTCTGTGCGCGCCCGGCAAAACTTGTAACCGTTGGTCAGGCCCATGCTGTCCCCCCGGTTTTTCGCCCACAAACTGGTAACAATGGCCGCTGTTACAAATTGGACCGAGGTACACCATGGCCACAACAACAACCCGCCCCGACAAAATCCTGGTGGTGGACGACGATGCCCGCATCCGCGACCTGCTGCGGCGCTACCTGACCCAGGAAGGGCTGGAAGTGATCCTGGCCGAGGATGGCAAGGCACTGAACCGCATTTTGCTGCGCGACACGGTGGATCTGATCGTGCTCGACCTGATGATGCCGGGGGAAGACGGCCTGTCGATCTGCCGCCGCCTGCGCGCCGCCAACGACCGCACGCCCATCGTCATGCTCACCGCCAAAGGAGAAGACGTGGACCGCATCGTGGGCCTGGAGGTGGGTGCCGACGACTACCTGGGCAAGCCCTTCAACCCACGTGAGCTGCTCGCCCGCATCCACGCCGTGCTGCGCCGCCGTCCGCCCCAGGAGGCCCCGGGCGCCCCGTCGGGCGACAACGAAGTCGTCACCTTCGGTCCGTTCAGCTTTGACATGGGCACCCGCGCCCTGCAAAAGAACGGCGAGGAACTGCCGCTGACCACGGGCGAGTTCGCCATGCTCAAGGCCCTGGTGCGCCACCCGCGCCAACCGCTCTCGCGCGAGAAGCTGGCCCTGCTGGCGCGCGGCCGCGAGTTCGAGCCCTTCGACCGCAGCCTGGACGTACAGATCTCCCGCCTGCGCAAGCTCATCGAAGACGACGCCGCCGCACCGCGCTACATCCAGACGGTGTGGGGCGTAGGCTATGTCTTTGTTCCGGACGGCACCAGCTGACCCCCTGCCCGCCCCTATGAAACGACCCCGCCCGATCGACAGCGAAGCCACCAGCCCCGCGCCCCTGGAGTACACCGAGCGGCGCAAGGAGGTGCGCGCACGGGTCGGCCTGAACCTGTTCTGGCGTACCTTCTTCCTGCTCAGCGTGCTGCTGGTGGGCAGCATCCTGGCCTGGCTGCAGACGCTGCGTGCGCTGGAGTTCGAGCCGCGCGCATTGCAAACGGCCCAGCAGATCGCCTCGCTCGTCAACCTGAGCCGCGCTGCGCTGGTGCACGCCGACGCCATTGCGCGCGTCTCGCTCATCAAGACCATGGCCGACCAGGAAAGCGTGCGCATTCTTCCGCGCGAACCCGGTGACCGCTTCGAAGCCCTGGACGACTCGGCCCTGGGCCAGCGCCTGACCGAGCAACTCACCCACCGCCTGGGCCCGGACACCATCGTGGCCCAGAGCGTGAACAACGAAGCGGGCCTGTGGGTGGGCTTCACCATCAACGGTGATCCGAACTGGCTGCTGATGGACCGTTCGCGCTTCAGCCCTGCCGGCGGACGCACCTGGATGATCTGGCTGGTCACCGCTGCTGCACTGTCGCTGGCCGGCGCAGCCGCCATCGCACGGCTCATCAACCAGCCGCTCAAACAACTGTCCTATGCCGCCAACCGCGTGCGCGACGGCGATTTTGCCGCCAGCCACCTCGACGAGGAGGCGGTGACCAGCGAGATTCGCGAAGTCAACATCGGCTTCAACCGCATGGCGCAAAAGCTCGCCAAGCTGGAACAGGACCGCGCCGTCATGCTGGCCGGCATTTCACACGATCTGCGCACCCCCCTGGCGCGCCTGCGGCTTGAAACCGAAATGAGTGTGGACGACGAAGTCGCCCGCGAACACATGGTGGCCGACATCGTGCAGCTCGATGCCACCATCGACAAGTTTCTGGATTACGCGCGGCCCGACCATGTGACACTCACCCCGGTCAATCTGCATGCCGTCGTATCCTCGTGCGTGTATGCCGTGCAGGACCACCGCGAGCTGCAGATCCACACCGCCATCCCCGAAGACCTGAACGTGCTGGCCGACGAGGTGGAACTCGCCCGCATCATCTCCAACCTGCTGGAAAACGCCCGCCGCTACGGCAAATCGACCGATACCGGGATCACGCAGGTAGACATTGCCGCCAAAGGGCGCGAGGACTGGGTGCTGCTCAAACTGCGCGACCACGGCGCCGGCGTGCCCCCCGAGCAGCTGGCCAGCCTGACCAAGCCCTTTTTCCGCGGCGATGCGGCCCGAACGGCCGCAGCCGGTGCAGGCCTGGGGCTGTCCATCGTGGACAAGACCGTGCAACGCATGGGCGGCATCTTTGCGCTGGCCAATTCCACCTCAGGGGGGCTGGTCGCGCATGTCCAGCTGCAACGTGCAGGCGACCAGCCTGCGGGCACCGACCCGCACCAGCGCCTGCAACGCCCCCAGGTCAAGCGCAACCTGCCACGCCGCCCGCTGAAGACTTGATCAACAGCACAACAGCCCGCGCCTCGATGGCCAGGCACTGCCCCACCGGCCCCATGCGTTCGGCCGTCTTGGCCTTGACGTTCACCTGATCCGGCGCCAGGCCCAGGGCCCCGGCCATGCGCGCACGCATGGCCGGAATATGCGCCGCCAGGCGCGGCGCCTGCGCTACCACGGTGCTGTCGATGTTGCCGATTTCGTAGCCAAGGGCACGCACACGGCGGGTGGCTTCCTGCAGCAGGACCACCGAGTCCGAGCCCCGAAAAGCGGGGTCCGTGTCAGGAAAATGCGTGCCAATGTCGCCCAGCGCTGCTGCGCCCAGCAAGGCATCGGTGACGGCATGCAGCAACACATCGGCATCGGAATGTCCCAGCAAGCCGACACTGTGCGCAATATCCACGCCGCCAATCACCAGGCGGCGGCCCGGCACCAATGCGTGGATGTCCCAGCCTTCTCCGATTCTGAAATGCATGTCTGCGCCCTGGCAATGTCAAAAAATGGTTTTCCCCGGCATGTCGCTCACCCGGCCCCGGGTACCGCCGAAACGCTCGAGTGTCGCACCATGCATGCGCTGGGCCAGCACGGCCTGGGCCAGCAAAAAGTCTTCCGGATAGGTCACCTTGAAATTCAGGGCGCTGCCCGGTACCAGGCGCGGGTGCAGCCCCATCGCTTCCATCGCGCTGGCTTCGTCCGTGGCCGACGAACCCACATGCTCCAGCGCGGCGCGCAACGGCCCGATGCGAAACATCTGCGGCGTCTGCGCCAGCCACTTGTCGGTTCGGTCTACGGTGGATGCCACGCGGGTGCCCCCCGGCCCCGAGATCGCCGTCTTGAGCGTGTCGGCCAGTTTGTGTGCCAGCAGCCCGCCCACACCATCGAGTGCGCACGCATCAATCAGCGCGTCAATCTGCGCAGAAGTCACCAGGCAACGCGCCGCATCGTGCACCAGCACCCAGTCGTGCGCCTGGGCACCGCGTGCCAACAGTGCCCGCAACCCGCCCAGCACCGTATCGGCGCGCGTCGGGCCGCCGCATTCCACGCTGAAAAACGAGGGGTTGGCATACCCCTGCAAAAAATGGTCCCCCGGTGCCACGGCCACCAGCGTGCCACGCAGGCGCGCCACACCGGCAAAGGCGGCCAGCGTGTGCAACACCATCGGCTGGCCTGCCACCGGCTGGTATTGTTTGGGCAGGCCGGGATGGGTGGCCTGCGCCTGGGCCGACACCGCGCGTACGCCCATGCCCGCGCAGGGCAGCAAGGCCCAGAGGTCTCCAGGCACCGAGGGAGACACGCTGGCGGATGCGCCCAAGGGGGGGATCGGTGGTTCGGTCATGGGAGCATTCTAAAATCGCCCCTCTCCGCTGCGTCCGGCTGGCGCATTTTTCGCTTGGCCGCAAGAGCGGCGCGGCCCCTTCTTCCTGCGCATGGACCTTCCAAAACTCTCCCCCGGCAAACGTTTCACCCTGCCACGCCCCGCTGGCAGCGCCGATGCACTGTTGCTGGCGCGCCTGGGCGAACGCGAGAAAGCCGCACACCGCACCACGGCCATCATCACCGCCGATGCAACCGATGCGCAGCGCCTGATCGACGAAATGGCGTTTTTCGCGCCAGAACTGCGCTGCGCCCTGTTTCCCGATTGGGAAACCCTGCCCTACGACCAGTTCTCCCCGCACCAGGACCTCATCAGCGAACGCCTGGCTGCACTCTGGCGCATCAGCCAGAAAGACCGAGACACCGGCGCCGACGTGGTCGTCGTGCCTGCCACCACGGCACTCTACCGGCTCGCACCCCCCTCGTTTCTGGCCGGCTACACCTTCCAGTTCAAGGTCAGGCAAAAGCTGGACGAAGCCAAGTTCAAGGCACAGCTCACGCTGGCCGGGTACAGCCATGTGTCCCAGGTCGTGAGCCCTGGCGAATACGCGGTGCGCGGCAGCCTGATCGATCTGTTCCCCATGGGCGCGCTGCAGCCCTACCGTGTGGATCTGTTCGACGACGAGATCGACAGCATCCGCACCTTCGACCCCGACAGCCAGCGCAGCCTGTATCCCGTGCCCGAGGTGCGCCTGCTGCCCGGGCGCGAATTCCCCATGGATGAACCGGCCCGGGCGCGCTTTCGGGCCCGCTGGCGCGAGTTGCTGGAGGGCGACCCCACCAAGAGCCGCATCTACAAGGACATGGGCGCAGGCGTGGCCACCGCCGGCATCGAGTACTACCTGCCGCTGTTCTTTGACGAAACCGCCACGGTGTTTGACTACCTGGGCGATGCAGCCACCGTGGTGCTGCATGGCGATCTGGAACCCGCCTTCCAGCACTTCTGGCAGGACACGCGCGACCGTTACCGCCTGCTGCAAGGCGATCCGGAGCGTCCCGTGCTGCCGCCCGAGGCGCTGTTTCTGAGCGCCGACCAGTTCTACACCCAGTGCAAGGCGCACCCCCAACTGGCGATCCGCCCGGGGGTGGACGATGTCGTCGACAACGCGCACTTCCAACCCCACACCGACCTGTCCGTGGTGCGCGGCGCCGAAGACCCGCTGTCCCGGCTGCAGGCCCACATCCGCAACACGCCCCACCGCGTGCTGCTGCTGGCAGAGAGCGCCGGACGACGGGAAAGCCTGCTCGACTTCCTGCGCGCATCGCAGCTCAACCCTCCCGCCTTCGATACGCTGACGGAATTCCAGTCGAGCCACGAAGAGAAGGTCGGCATTGCCACGGCAGCGCTCACCACGGGTTTTCGGTGGATGGAGCAAGGCATCGATTTCGTCACCGAAACCGAGCTGTTTGCCGCCGGCCCGACCACGCGCCGCCGCAAGAAGCAGGAGCAGGTGAGCGACGTTGAGGCGCTGATCAAGGACCTGGCCGAGCTCAACGTGGGCGACCCCGTCGTGCACAGCGCGCACGGCATCGGCCGCTACCGGGGCCTCGTCAACATGGACGTAGGCAACAAAAACCCAGACGGAACCCCTGCCCTGCAGGAGTTTTTGCACCTGGAGTACGCGGGTGAAGCGGTGCTGTATGTGCCCGTGAGCCAGTTGCAGCTCATCAGCCGCTACACGGGCGTTTCCGCCGACGAAGCCCCGCTGCACAAGCTGGGCAGCGGCCAGTGGGAAAAGGCCAAGCGCAAGGCCGCCGAACAGGTACGCGACAGCGCGGCCGAGCTGCTCAACATCTACGCCCGCCGCGCCGCGCGCGAAGGCCATGCTTTCCGCTACAGCGCGCAGGACTACGAAACCTTTGCCAACGATTTCGGCTTCGAGGAAACCGCCGACCAGAATGCCGCCATCCACGCCGTCATCCAGGACATGATCTCGCCCCGCCCCATGGACCGGCTGGTCTGCGGCGACGTGGGCTTCGGCAAGACCGAGGTGGCCCTGCGCGCGGCCTTCGTGGCCGTCACCGGCGGCAAGCAGGTGGCGTTTCTTGCGCCCACCACGCTGCTGGCCGAGCAGCACTACCAGACGCTGGTCGACCGCTTCAGCAAATGGCCCGTCAAGGTGGCCGAGGTCTCGCGCTTTCGCTCGGGCAAGGAGATCACCGCCGCCATCAAGGGCATCGGCGACGGCACCGTGGATATCGTCGTGGGCACGCACAAACTATTGAGCGAATCCACCAAGTTCCACAACCTGGGCCTGCTCATCATCGACGAAGAGCACCGCTTCGGCGTGCGCCACAAGGAGCAGATGAAGCAACTGCGCGCCGAGGTGGACGTACTCACCCTCACGGCCACGCCCATCCCGCGCACGCTCGGCATGGCGCTCGAAGGGCTGCGCGACCTCTCGGTCATCGCCACCGCGCCGCAGCGGCGCCTGGCGATCAAGACCTTTGTGCGCAACGAGGGCACGGGCGTGATCCGCGAGGCGGTGCTGCGCGAATTGAAGCGCGGCGGACAGTGCTACTTTCTGCACAACGAGGTGGAGACCATCGAGAACCGCCGCCAGAAGCTCGAAGAAATCCTGCCCGAGGCGCGCATCGCCGTAGCCCACGGCCAGATGCCCGAGCGCGATCTGGAACGCGTGATGCGCGACTTCGTGGCGCAGCGCTACAACATCCTGCTGTGCTCGACCATCATCGAGACCGGCATCGACGTGCCCACGGCCAACACCATCCTCATGAGCCGCGCCGACAAGTTCGGCCTGGCGCAACTGCACCAGCTGCGCGGGCGCGTGGGCCGCAGCCACCACCAGGCCTACGCCTATCTCATGGTGCCCGACACCGAAGGCCTGACCAAGCAGGCACAGCAGCGGCTCGAAGCCATCCAGCAGATGGAAGAGCTGGGCAGCGGCTTCTACCTGGCCATGCACGACCTGGAAATCCGCGGCGCAGGCGAGGTGCTGGGCGAGAACCAGAGCGGCAACATGCTGGAGGTGGGCTTCCAGCTCTACAACGAGATGCTGGCCGAAGCGGTGCGCTGCCTCAAGGCGGGCAAGGAGCCCGACCTGCTGGCGCCTCTGTCCGTCACCACCGACATCAACCTGCACGCCCCCGCCCTGCTGCCCGACGACTACTGCGGCGACGTGCACCTGCGCCTGTCGTTCTACAAAAAGCTGGCCACCGCAAAGACCAGCGACCAGATCGATGCCTTGCTCGAAGAAATTGTGGACCGTTTCGGCAAACTCCCCCCGCAGGCGCAGACACTGATCGACGTGCACCGGCTGCGTGTACTGAGCCAGCCCTACGGCGTCATCAAGGTGGATGCAGCGCCCGGCATCACGCACATCACCTTCCGTCCCCAGCCGCCGGTGGAGCCGATGCGCATCATCGAACTCATCCAGAAGAACCGGCACATCAAGCTGGCAGGCAACGAAAAACTGCGCATCGAACGCGAACTGCCCGACCCCAAGGCACGGGCACAAATGGTGCGCGACATTCTGCGCAGCCTGGGACAGCCCACAGTGGCCTGAGCAAATTGGTGTGAACAGCATGTTGCTCGAATGGCTCATCGTCGGCCTGGCACTGGCAGCCGCCCTGGCCACCCGGCCCTGGCGGCTGCTTGCCAGCAAGCCTGCAACAGCTGCCGCTGCAGCCACCGCCAGCCCCCTGCTCACCCCCTTGCTGGCCACGATGGTGCTGCTGCCCTGGCTGTGGGCGCTGCCGGCCTTGCACGCCATGCCACTGCAATTGCAGTGGTCGGGGGCCTGCCTGGTGGTGCTCATGCTGGGCTGGCCGCTGGCCGTCCTGGTGCTGCTCGCCGTGGGCGCGGCCACTGGCCTGGTATCACCCATGGACGGGTCGCAATGCCTGGTGGCCACCGTGTGGCAGGGCCTGGTTCCCGCCACACTGGCTCTGCTGCTGGGCGCCGTGCTACGGCGCCTGACGGGCGAAAACATGTTCGTCTATATCCTCGGGCGGGGCTTTCTGGGCACGGCCCTTTGCATCTTCATCGCCTCGGTGCTCGCCCAATGGGCGGGCAGTCCGCTCCCCGGCGTGGGTGACCAGCTCTCGCTGGTGGCCCACTGGCTCATGGCCTGGGGCGATGCCGTCGTCACCGGCATGGTCTGCGCCGTCTTCGTTGCCTTCAAGCCCGACTGGCTTGCGACCTGGTCAGACCGTCTGTACCTGCACCGCAAAAGTTAACATCTCCCTTCCTCACCGCCCGCCACGCCCATGACCCACGCTACCGAATTTGCACCCGGCATCATCGTCCAGGACATTGCTCCCCCCCTGCGCCTGTCCGACTTCAAGCTCATCGCCTTTGACATGGACTCCACGCTCATCAACATCGAGTGCGTGGACGAAATTGCCGACGCCGCCGGCCGCAAGGCCGAGGTGGCCGCGATCACCGAAGCCGCCATGCAGGGCGTGATCACCGACTACAAGGAAAGCCTGCGCCAGCGCGTCGCCCTGCTGCGCGGCGTACCCGTGGCCCATATGGAACAGGTGCTGCGCGAACGCATGCAGTACAACCCCGGCGCGCAGGCGCTGGTTGCCGCCTGCCGCAGCGCGGGGCTTGCCACCTTGCTGGTATCGGGCGGGTTCACCTTTTTCGCCGACCATGTACGGGCCGGGCTGGGTATCCAGTACGCGCGCTCCAATGTGCTGGAGGTGCACGATGGCCACCTGACGGGGTGCCTGGTGGACCAGGACTGGGGCGATATTTGCGACGGCCAGGAAAAGCGGCGCACCGTGCTGGAACTGGCTGCACTCCTGGGCATCAGCCGGGCACAGATCATCGCCGTGGGCGATGGTGCCAACGACCTTCCCATGATGGGGGTCGCAGGCCTCTCCGTGGCTTTCCGGGCCAAACCCTCGGTGCGCGCGCAGGCCCGCATCGCCATCAACAGCGGCGGCCTCGACCGCCTGCTCGAAGTGGTTCAACCTTGACGGTATCGTTGTGGCAGCGCCTTGCCACGGTGCTGCGACGCCAGCGCTGGCGCACGCACCTGGGCACCCTGTTGACGGTGCTGGCCGTGCTGGTGGGAGCACACCTCTGGCAGACACGCCATGTGCCGCCCGGGCCCGTGCCCGACCTGCCGCTGGTGCTGACCACGGGCGAGACCACCACCTTGCATGCGTGGCGGGCGCAGCACCCCGGCCAGCCCGTGGCCCTGCATGTCTGGGCCGAATGGTGTCCCATCTGCCGCACGGAAGAACACAGCATCACGCGGCTGCACCAGGACTGGCCCGTGCTCACGCTGGCCATGCAGTCTGGCGGGCTGCAGCCGGTACAAAAGGTTCTGGAAAGACGACAGCTACCCTGGAACACCGCCATTGACAGCCAGGGCTCCCTGGCCCGCAGTCTGGGTGTGCAGTCGGTGCCCGCCCTGCTGGTACTGGATGCGAACGGCCACATCCGCGCCGCGTCGGTGGGCTATACCAGCGAAATCGGCATGCGGCTGCGCATGCTCTGGGTGCGCCTGGTTCAGTGAGGCAGGGTCGGCAGGCCCGGCACCAGCCGGATCGTGCCCGGGCGCGGCTCGGCCGTTGGCTCCATCAGATCTTCAAGAGTGAGCGCATCAAGCACCCCAAAAAAGCTCTGCACGGCCTTGCCCAGCACGCCCTGCAAACGGCAGTGGCTGCTGAGGCGGCACTGGTTGTTCTCCGGGTCGAAGCACTCGACGACCGTGAAATCCGTCTCGGTCGCGCGAACCACCGCGCCAATATTGATCTCGCGGGCGGGCTTCATCAGGCGCATGCCACCGCCACGGCCGCGCGTGGTTTCCAGCAGACCGATGGCCGATAGCTCCTGCACGATTTTGGTGAGATGGCTGCGGGAGATGCCGTAGCTCTCGGCCACCTCGCTGATGGTGACCGGCTGCGCACGCCCCTCGCAGGCGGCGCAGTACATCAGCACCCGCAAGGTGAAATCCGTCCACTGGGTGAGTCTCATGGAACTTGCCGCAAGTCAAGAAAAATACGCATATGTTTTGAATTTTATTCTATAAAATATGCAATCACAGTGCATCTTTATAAGGACATACCCCATGAACGCCCCCATGTCGCCTGCTGAGGCCTCGGCATCTGCTCTGGATGCAGGCCAGTCCATTGGCCAGCTTGCCGTTGAGTTGCCCGGTTCCACCGCCGTGTTCCGCCGCCTGAAGCTGGACTTTTGCTGTGGTGGCCACCTGAGCCTGGCCCAGGCCGTGGCGGAAAAGGGACTGGACCTGCAGGCCGTCCTGGGTGAACTGGCGCAGCTGCAGCGCCCCGCCAGCCTGCCCGAGGTGACCGAGCCCGGCGCGCTGATCGACCACATCCTGGTGCGCTACCACGAGGTGCATCGCGCCCAGTTGCCCGAACTCATCCGCATGGCCCACCGTGTGGAAAGCGTGCACCGGGCCAACCCCCATGTTCCCGCAGGCCTGGGCGACCTGCTGGAAGAAATCCAGGCTGAACTGCTGAGCCACATGCAGAAGGAAGAGAACATTCTGTTCCCCATGCTCAAGTCGGGTGGCAACCCTTTCGTTCAGCACCCCATCAGCGTGATGCGCTCGGAGCATGTGGACCACGGCGCTGCCCTGGACAAGCTCAACGCCCTGACCAACGACGCCACGCCGCCGGCCGGCGCCTGCAACACCTGGCGCGCGCTCTACAGCGGCATTGCGCAGCTCAATGACGACCTGATCAACCACATCCACCTGGAAAACAACGTGCTGTTCCCCGCCTTCGAGGCCCAGGCCCAGAAAGCCATGGGCGGCGGCGGATGCGGAGGCAGCGGCGGCGGCTGCCAGTGCGGCTGAACCTGAAAATCCGGTCTCAACCGGCAACCCCGCGCGGGCGCAGGGGATCGAGCAAGGCCGACAGGCCGTTGTGGTCGATCTCGTGCATCAGGGCCAGCAAGCGGCCCAGTTCGCCGCGTGGAAAGCCCTCGCGCGCAAACCAGTTCAGGTAGTTGCCGGGCAGGTCGGCCAGCAGGCGCCCTTCATACTTGCCAAAGGGCATGCGCGTCTCCACCAGCTTTTGCAACTGCGCGGGGTCTATGGGCGCCATGCGGTCAGCCCCCGGCCCGTTTGGCAGCCAGGCCCTGCTTGCGCAGCAGCTCCAGCACCTGGTCGGCGTGGTCACCCTGCACCTCGATCACGCCGTCCTTCACCGTACCGCCGCTGCCGCAGCCCGCTCTGAGCAGCTTGCCCAGTGGCACCAGGGCTGCATCATCCAGGGGCAAGCCACGCACCACCGTCACGGTCTTGCCCCCGCGCCCCTTGCTCTCGCGGCTGACGCGGGCCGTGCCATCACCGGCCGGACGCGGCCGGGCCTGGCGGCAGGTGCATTCGGCCACGGGCTGGCGGCAGTCCGGGCACATGCGGCCCGCATCGGTGGAATACACCAGCCCCCCGGTCCTGCACGCCGACTTCATGGGGCAGCGCCTTCATTCAACAGCGGGAAATTGAGCAGGCGCGTGGCAATCACGGTTTCCGTCAAGAAACACACCAGCGCCAGCAGGAAGCACACCACCCCGGCCAGAAACCCCGCCACCGCCATGCGGTTGGCCTGAAAGCTGGTGGTCTCCCCCAGAAACAGCAGAATGATGGTGAGCCCGATCAGGAAGGAGCAGAACGTCAGCAGCGCAATGCAGCCATTGGCCAGCCGCCCGCGTGTGCGCAACTGGGCCAGCTCCCGGTAGGCCGAGGCCACGAAGTCGGCCTCCCTGCGGGCCCGGTCTTCGACCAGGCGCGCCCGGTCGATGATGCGGGCCAGGCGCCCGGCCACCGCGCCGATCATGCCCGACACGGCCGTGAGAAGGAAAACAGGCGCAACCGCCAGCTGGATGCCATGGGTAATGGCACTGGAATCGAGGGCAAAGGCCATGGGCTGGTTCTTTGTAAAAAGCAGGCGTGGATTATCGGCCGTGGCGCACAATCCTTGTCTTTGTCCCACGTGCGCGCCCTGGCCCGCCATCCTGCCGCTGCACCAGCGCCCCATTCCATGCCTTTTGCCTCTCTTGGTCTTTCCCCTGTCCTGGCTGCTGCGGCCGCAGCGCAGGGTTTTCAATCCCCCACGCCCATCCAGGCCGAGGCTATTCCCCCCATCCTGCGCGGTGCCGATCTGTTGGGCCAGGCGCAGACGGGCTCGGGCAAGACCGCTGCCTTTGCCCTGCCACTGCTGCAACAGGTGCAGGAGGCCCGCCTGCCCGGCCAGCGGAGCGTGCAGGCCCTGGTGCTGGTACCCACGCGGGAGCTGGCGGCCCAGGTGGGTGGCGTGCTGCGCGACCTGGCGGCGGCGTTGCCGTCGTCGCCGCCGCGCATCGCCGTGGTGTTTGGCGGCGTCTCCATCAACCCGCAGATGATGGCGCTGCGCGGTGGCGCCGACGTGGTGGTGGCCACCCCGGGCCGCCTGCTCGATCTGGTGGAACACAACGCGCTGCGCCTGTCCGGGGCGGGCCTGCTGGTGCTCGACGAGGCCGACCGCCTGCTCGACCTGGGCTTTGCCGACGAGCTGCAGCGCGTACTGGCGCTGCTGCCGCGCCAGCGCCAGAACCTGCTGTTCTCGGCCACTTTCCCGGACGAGGTGCAGCAGTTGGCGCAGCGCTTGTTGCGCGACCCCGTGCGCGTCGAGATTGCGGCAACGCCCACGCACGCGCCCGACATCCTGGAACGTGCCATCCAGGTCGATCCTGAACGCCGCACCCAGTTGCTGCGCCATCTGGTGCAGACGCACGGGTGGTCCCGTGTGCTGGTGTTTGTGGCCACACAGTACGCAGCCGAGCATGTGGCCGAGAAACTCTACAAGGCCGGGATCTTTGCATCACCCTTCCATGGCGGACTCAGCCAGGGCGCCCGCAAGCAGGTGCTGCAGGAGTTCAAGGACGAGCGCTGGCAGGTGGTGGTCACCACGGACCTGGCCGCACGCGGCATCGACATTGCGCAGTTGCCCGCCGTCGTCAACTACGACCTGCCGCGCTCCGCCGTGGACTATGTGCACCGCATTGGCCGCACCGGGCGCGCAGGCGAAAGCGGCGTGGCGGTCAGCTTTGTCAGCGCAGGCACCCAAGCCCATTGGCAGCTGATCGAAAAGCGCCAGGGCCGGGAGATCCCCCGCGAGCAGATTCCCGGCTTCGAGCCCACGGAAACCGCGCCTGCAACTGCCGTGCCGGGCACCGGCGGCGTCAAGGGCAAGCGGCCCAGCAAGAAAGACAAGTTGCGGGCCGCAGGCTTGCTCCCGCCGCTCGATCAATCCTCGGAGTGAGGTTCGGCGGGGTGGGTCCGTGGCGGGCGCTGGGCGGCGCGCGCCAGGATTTCCAGGTAGAACTGCCCGGCCTGCGCGGCGGCTGCGGCATCAATCAAGCCCATGATATCGGCCAATGCAGCCGGTTCGGGTGCGCTTGGCGGTACGGCAAAACGACAGTCGAAATCCCAGAAATCCGCGCCTTCGGGCAAGGTCTTGCCGCGTTCGCGGCGCAGGTATTTGCGAATTTCGTGCTTGATGGCGTCCAGGCGCCGGTCGGGGTGCAGGCCCTCGACGTGCAGGGCAAAGGTTTTTTTCATGGCCAATGGTAGCGCGCCGTCAGCCACCAGCAGCGTCCAAGTGCCACAATGGCTTACAAATCAAGAAATGCCGCTGCCATGCTTAGCGACCCTGAACTGATGCACGCCCTGCCAGTGGCTGTGCTGGTCACCCAGAACGGTGTGATCTGCCGTGCGAACACGGCCTGCCTGGTTTTGCTGGAAGCAGACACACTCCACGATGTGCAGGGCCGCTTGCTGTCCGACTTTGTGCACACGCTGGACAAGCTGCGTTCGAGTGACCGCCTTCAACAGGCCAGTGCGCCAGAGCAGACCGGCCTGCCCAACAAGCCGGCCGAGTTTCGTGTTCGCACCGCCAAAGGCCATCTGCGCATGGTGCTGGTCTCGACCGTGGGCATCACACTCGATGGTGCCCCGGCCCTGCTGATCTGCGGCATGGACATGACGCACCAGAACGAGATCCAGGAACAATTGCGCGAGAGCGAGCACCACTTCCGGCGCCTGTTCGAGAGCATGCAGGATGTGTACTACCGCACCGATGCCCAGGGCGTGGTGCAGCATGTGGGCCCGGGCGTGCGCCGCGTGCTGGGCTACGAGCCCCATGAGATCGAGGGACACACCGCCGAGTCGTATTACCCGCACAGCAGTGACCGCGATGCCTTCAAGGCCGCCATCATGGCGCACGGCGAGGTGTCCGACTTTCCGGGGCAGATGGTGCGCAAGGACGGTACCGTCATCGACATCTCCATCAGCAGCCACGCGCTGTTCGACCACAACGGCAACTTTGCGGGCGTCGAGGGCCTGTACCGCGACGTGACGCAGCGCAAAAACCTCGAGCGCGAACTGCAGCGCCTGGCCACCACCGACATGCTGACGGGCATGGCCAACCGGCGCTCCTTTCTGGAGGTGGCCGAGGCCGCCTTCCAGCGCGCCCGGGAAAGCCATGCGCCACTGACCCTGCTGATGCTCGACCTGGACCATTTCAAAAGCATCAACGACCGCTTTGGTCACCTGGAGGGCGACCGGGTGCTGGCAGAGTTTGCGCAGGCCACCAGACACCAGTTGCGCGCCAGCGATACCGTGGGTCGCCTGGGCGGCGAGGAGTTTGGCCTGCTGCTGCCAAGCACTGCGCCAACGGAAGGCGCGGACATCGCCACCCGCATCCTGGAGGCGATCCGCGCACTGGAACTGACCGACAGCAACGGCCAGCCCTACCGCATCACCACCAGCATGGGCCTGGGCACACTCAGCCCGGGGGACCGCAGCCTGCACGATCTGCTCGACCGCGCGGACCAGGCCCTGTACCTGGCCAAGCACCGGGGCCGCAACCAGCTTGCGGTGCTTGATGCGGGCAGCGACGGCACCATGGCCGCTCCGGCCGCAGCGCCCTGACCACGGCCCCGGGGGCCTGCAGGGGGCCTGGTTCACAATGCCCCCATGCACACACGCCACCCCGTTCCCGGCAAGGAGCAGATCGCCCTGCTCGACCCTTTTGATCGCCTGGGCCTGGACCGCATTCACCTGGTCCACACCGCCGCGCAGGCCGAGCGTGCGCGCGCTGCGCTGGCGGCCAGCCGGTTCTGGGGGTTGGATACCGAATCGCGCCCCACCTTTGCCAAGGGCCAGGAATCCGAAGGGCCGCACACCGTGCAGTTGTCCACCCTGGAGCAGGCCTGGGTATTCCAGCTGCACGACCCCGACTGCAGCGCGGTGGTGGCCGAGCTGCTGGCGCATCGCGGCATCACCAAGGCAGGGTTCGGGCTGGGGGATGACCGCAAGCGCATCCAGGCCCGGCTGGGCGTGGAAGTGGCCGACATCCTGGAGCTCAACACCACCCTGCAGCAGCGCGGCTACCGCAAGGACCTGGGCGTCAAGACCGCTGTGGCCGTGTTGTTCCAGCGGCGCTTCATCAAATCGAAGAAAGCCGCCACCTCCAACTGGGCGCAGCGGCAACTGAGCGAGGCGCAACTGGTCTACGCTGCCAACGACGCGTACGCCGCAGCACGCGTCTACCAGGCGCTGGGGCTGGCGGGCTGAACGCTTGTGCTATCAATAATCTAGCTGCTCGCGCTTATGTATATTGACTTTCAATATCAAAAAACATTGAAATTCAATAAATACAAGCGATAGAAGCTCTTATTTCAATAGCAACCTTGCCTGTACCCCTGCCGCGCCTCCCGCGCGTTGCGCCTGCCGGTCCCAGCGGGCACGGGCCTCAGAGGGCCTGGGCCAGACGCCCCACGCCTTCGCGGATCTTGTCCACGCCGACCGTGGCAAACGACAGGCGCAGCGTGGCGTGGTCAGGCTGGGCACAGTAGAACGGCGTGCCGGGCACAAAGGCCACCCCCTGTTCGATGGCGCGTTTGGCAAACACATTGCCGTCCTGCACCTTGCCGCCCGCGCCCGTCAGGCGCGCCCACACGAACAGCCCGCCCTGGGGCTGCACGAACGCGATGGCGTCGCCCAGATCCTTGCGCAGCGCCTCGCCCATGGCCTGGGCGCGCTCGGCATACACCGCACGCACCTTGGCCAGCGTGGCAGGCATACGCCCGGCCTGCAGGTAGTGCGCGGCCGTGGCCTGGGCAAACGTGCTGGTGTGCGCGTCGCTGAACTGCTTGCACATGGTGGCCTTGGCCAGCAGCTCGGGCGGGGCAATCATCCAGCCCACGCGCAGACCGGGCGAGAGCACCTTGCTCAGACTGCCGCAGTGCACCAGCAGTTCGCGGCTGCCGGGCACCTGGGCAGAGAGTGCCAGCAGGCTGGGCGGTGGGGCTTCGCCAAAGTACAGGTCGCCGTAGGGGTCGTCCTCGACAACCAGCGTCTGGTGCCGCACGGCCATCTCCAGCACCGCCTTGCGGCGCTCCAGGCTGAGCGTGGCGCCGCTCGGGTTGCCGAAGGTGGGAATCAGGTAGACAAACCGGGGCTTGTGCTCGGCGATGAGCTTTTCGAGTTCGTCGGTCTTGACGCCATGGCCGTCGATGGGTGCGCTGATGAGTTCAGCGCCATACAGGCGAAAACACTGGATGGTGGCCAGAAAGGTCGGCCCTTCGACGATGACCTTGTCGCCGGGGCTGATCAGCGTCTTGCCCAGCAGATCGAGCGCCTGCTGGCTGCCGGTGGAGACGATGAGGTTGTCGGCCACCACATCGCGGGCGCCCTTGCTGGCCATGAACTGGCTCAGCTGCTCGCGCAGCGGCTGGTAGCCCTCGGTGGCGCCGTATTGCAGGGCGGCGCCGGGCTCCTGGTCCAGCGCGGCATTGCTGGCAGCGCGGATGCCCTCCACGTCAAACAGGGCGCTGTCGGGAAAGCCCCCGGCAAAGCTGATGATGCCGGGTTTGCCCAGCAGCTTGAAAAGCTCACGGATGGCGGAGGTTTCGACGTTGTTCAGGCGGTCGGCAAATTGCATGGCGTGGACAGGAGTGGTTGGCAATGGACTGCACATTGTCGCCAATTGGCAAGCAGGTTTCCTGCGGCTTACACTGGCTGCAGCCCCTGCGAACAGCAGCCCCCACGTCACCACCCCACCCCGGGGAGCCGCCATGCCCCTTGAAATCCGAACCATTCCCTCCATGCGCCTGGCCTCTATGCGGCACATCGAACCTTACGGACACCCCGCCCTGACCCGGCTCTGGGAACGCTTGGGCCAATGGTGCGCGGAAAACGGCCTGAGCGAGCCGCGCCCCAGGTTCTACGGCATCAGCCACGACAACCCGGCCCGCACGCCGCCCGACCAGTGCCGCTACGACGCCTGCGTGCAGATCGAACACGATCTGCACCCGGGTGCCGAGGTACGGGTGCTCGACTTTATTGGCTGCGAGCATGCGTGCATGCGCTTTTCCGGCACAGGCCCCGAGATCGCCCGCGCCTGGGCGGACATGTTTGCCCCTGGCAAGATTCCTGCAGGCTGGGCCCCGGCGCCACGGCCCGCACTGGAGCTCTACGACGAGCACTTTGCGGTTGACCCGGACACCGGCCGCTTTGCCTGCTGGTTGTGCATGCCCGTGCAACGCATTGGCTGAAGACCAACACCCCACACACCATGAAGACCGCGCTGATCGAACCCTTTTTCGCCACCCTGAAAGCCGCCAACCCCCAGCCCAACACCGAGCTGGAATACACCACCGTGTTCGAACTGCTGGCCGCCGTGCTGCTCTCCGCCCAGGCCACCGACGTGGGCGTGAACAAGGCCACGCGCAAGCTGTTTCCCGTGGCAAACACACCGCAGGCCATCCTGAACCTGGGATTGGAAGGCCTGGAGGGCTACATCAAGACCATCGGCCTGTACAAGAGCAAGGCGCGCCACCTGCTGCAGACCTGCCGCATCCTGGTAGAGCGCCACGGCGGCGTGGTGCCCCGCACGCGCGAAGAACTGCAAGCCCTGCCCGGCGTGGGCCGCAAGACGGCCAATGTGGTGCTCAACGTGGCCTTTGGCCAGCCGACCATGGCGGTGGATACGCACATCTTCCGCGTCAGCAACCGCACAGGCCTGGCGCCGGGCAAGAACCCGCTCGTGGTCGAACAACAATTGATAAGGCGCGTACCCGCAGCCTACGCAGTGGATTCACACCATTGGCTGATTCTGCTGGGCCGCTACGTATGCCAGGCACGCAAGCCGCGCTGCTGGGAATGCGCCGTGGCGCAGTATTGCGACTACGTACCCAAAACCCAGCGTCCCTGAGAGACGCCAAACTGCTATTCAATCAATAGCGCATTGCGCTTGCCAGATAAGCCCCACAACCTCCATAAGCCGCTATAGCGGCCATTTCCCCAAGGGGCCTCTTGTATACGCCTCTCGGTATACTGAATTGCACTGACCACGCCTTGCGCCCGCACCCATGAACTCACTTGATCCACGCTCCCTGATTGCCATGGGTGGTTTCATGGCTCTGGTCATGGGACTGGTGCTGGGCTTCATGCGGCGCTACTACCCGCCCAGCATCCTGGGGCTGGGCTATTGGGCACTGGCGCCCGCCGCATGGCTGATTGCCACGGTTTTTTTCGCGGCCCCTGGTCCATGGCTCCAAGAAATGGGGCGCTGGCTGGGCAACGGACTGATCTTGCTGGGCTTCATCCTGTTCCATGTGGGCTGCCGCCGTTTCTTTGAGCGACCCGTTCAATGGCGTCGAATTGTGGTTCCATTCGCGCTGGTCATGCTGTCCCTGGCCTGGTTTGCCGGGCCCGAGCCGTCGTACCGCATGCGCGTGGCCATTGTCACTGCAGCCATCGCCGTGACGCACACCAGCACACTGGTGTTTCTGTGGCAGAGCGGCAACCGCAACTTCCCTGTGCGCATGGTGCAGGCCACGCTGGCGCTGCACCTGTGCGTGCTGTTGGTGCGGCTGCAAACGGTGCTGTCCGTACCCGAAGTGGGCGACCTGATGGAAGCGTCCACGGTGCAGACCTACTATCTCGGCGCCTATGTGCTGGCCGTGCTGCTGCTGTCCATTGGCGCCGTGCTCATGGCCACAGACCGGGTGCGCACCGAGCTGGAACACATGGCCACGCACGATGCGCTCACCGGCACCCTCAACCGGCGGGCCATCCTGGAATGCTGCGCAGACGAGCATGAGCGCAGCCTGCGCTACAAGCAGCCGTTCGCGCTGATGATGATCGACCTCGACCACTTCAAAACCATCAACGACACCCATGGCCACCAGCACGGCGACCGGGTGCTGGTGCATTTTGCAGACAGCACCCGAAGTGCCCTGCGCCGTGCCGACCGCTTCGGACGCTATGGCGGCGAGGAATTTCTGATCCTGCTGCCCAACACCGCCGCCGATGTGGCACTGCCCGTGGCCGAGCGCATTCGCGCCGCACTGTCCGCAGGGCATGCACTGGACTGCCAGGCCAGCATCGGCTTGACCCACTGGCGCGGCCCCGAAGACACACTCGATGCCATGCTCGGCCGCGCCGACGCTGCGCTGTACCAGGCCAAGGCGCAGGGACGCAACCAGACCTGCATCGCCTGAAGGAAGTGCTGCGCCACCATGCAGGCGCAAGGGCCCCTGGTCGAATAAAACTGTATACACATACAGTTTTCGTATGCACAATGCGCACGACCACCCCCACAGGAGCCGCCCATGCTTGACCACATGACCTTCCGCGTCACCGACATCCAGCGCGCCAAAGCGTTCTACAGCGCAGCCCTCGCGCCCCTGGGCTACAGCGTTTGCTTTGAGGGCCACTACGGCATGAACATCCTCGGCTTCGCCTACCCCGACGCCGCCGAGCCCGACGGCAAGAAGGCCGACGTGTGGTTCATCGACGGCCCCTCCCCCTACGGCGGCCCGCCAGCCACCACCGGCTGCCACCTGGCCTGGAAGGCCCAGACCCGCGCCCAGGTGGACGCCTTCTACGCCGCCGCCATCGCTGCCGGCGGCAAGGACAACGGCGCCCCCGGCCTGCGCCCCGAGTACCACGCGCACTATTACGGTGCTTTTGTCATTGACCCGGAAGGCAACAACGTCGAGGCGGTGTGCCATTTGGCGGAGTAGGAGGTGCACGGTGCCTCGGCCCCATCGGCGGTATCAGGTCAACAGCCAAAATGGCCAGTACACCATCCCCGCTTCCGTCCTGGCGCAGTTGAAGCAAGGGGTCGAAGATGCCCTCTGAAAACGAGAAATTCCAACGTAACCTGCTGGCGTCCGTCCAGCAAATGAAACGTGGCGATGCCGCCCGCATCACGCAAGTCAAGCTGCCGGTGGCAGCGCAAGCGCGTGCAAAAAGGGGTTGTCCCAGCAGGCCTTTGCGCTGCTTCTGGGCGTTTCGGCGAGAACACTGCAAGACTGGGAACAGGGCCGCCGCTCGCCCACGGGTGCGGCGAAAACACTGCTCCGTGTCGCCGTTGCACACCCAGAAGTTTTGCAAGAGTTGCGCATGTAGAGCGATGCCCCACAGGGAATCGCCGCCATGCTGTGTTGCAAATCCTCGCGATAGCAACGGCCATTGCTGCGGTTTGCGCCTTGCCTGACGTCGATTTCGACATTTTTTCTTCAACCAACTTCCAACTCAGGACACTAGCGACGATGCATCCAATTCAATGTAAGTGCGGAGCCATCCGAGGCCAACTCGAAGGCACAGGTACCCACAATCGAGCCCTCTGCTACTGCACAGATTGCCGTGCATTCGCGCGCTTTCTTGGCAAAGCTCCTGATATGCTGGACAAGCAAGGCGGAACCGAGATCTTCCAAGTTGCGCAATCGCGTCTTCGCTTCCTCCAAGGTGAAGATCGTCTGGCGGCAATCCGCCTTAGCGACAAAGGCATGGTCCGCTGGTATGCGTCATGTTGCGGAACGCCTATTGGTAACACCATGGCCAACCCCAAAATATCGTTCATTGGCCTGATTCACACCTGCCTCGATCAGGCCCAGATGAATGAACATTTCGGAACCAGCGTTGCTGTTTTGAACGTGAACACGGCGCTAGGCAATCCGAAGCCGAAGCAGCGTGGCCTTCTGGGCGTTGTCGCCCGCTTCATGTGGATCCTTGTCACAAGTCGCATCAGCGGGGGATATAGAAGGTCACCCCTGTTCACTGCGTCAGGCTTGCCTCGGGTAGTCCCAAAGATACTTCCAGCTGAGGAGCTGACGCGCTTGAAAAGTGCCGAATAACCCGCTGCTCCAGAGGGCTGCTCCTGGCCGGGAGCCGCCCCACATACAACGCCATTTCGCGCCAGATCTGCCTCTCCCACACCGCGCAGATCCACAGCAAAATCACCCTGCAGCGTCCATTTCATAAGCGCCAACAGCTATTGATTCAATAGCTTTTAACGCATTCCATTGCCCCAAGCTGGCAGCAATGCCAGGGCAATCCATCACGCCGCCGTTTGCTCCGACACCCCCGCCGCCTCAAAACTCGCCATCTCGCGCAGGATGGCGCAGGCCGATGGCAGCAGCGGCCAGGCCAGCGCGGCGCCGGAGCCTTCACCCAGACGCAGACCCAGATCGAGCAGCGGCTCGGCTCGCAACTGTTCGAGCATCAAGCCATGCGCGCGCTCGCCCGAGCGGTGGGCGAACACACAGCGCTGCAGCACACCCAGCTGCAAGCGGCTGGCGACGAGCACGGCGGCGCTGGTGATGAAGCCGTCCACCACGATCACGCGGCGCTCATGCGCGGCCTGCAGCACGGCGCCGACCATGGTGGCGACCTCGTAGCCGCCCAGCGCGGCCAGCGCATCCATCGGACTGGTAGCGGCGGCATTGGCGTCCAGCGCCTGCTGCAGCACGGCGCGCTTGCGTGCGATGCCTGCGGCGTCCAGCCCGGTGCCCGCGCCCGTGCATTCGGCAATGGGCAGGCTGCACAGGCGCGCCAGCAGCAGCGAGGCGACCGAGGTGTTGGCGATACCCATTTCGCCCAGCAGCAGCACATTGCCCGGCAGTTCACGCACCAGTTCGATACCGTTGGACAGGGCCTGGGCGCATTGCGCGGCGCTCATGGCCGGGCCGGTGCTGGCGTCCTGCGTGCCGGGGGCCACCTTGCGCAGCAGCAGGCGCGGCTGGCCGGGGGCGGCTTCGCGCGGGGCGATGTCGCGGGCCACGCCGCAGTCCACCACGGTGAGCGCCAGGCCGTACTGGCGCGCCAGCACGCTCACGGCAGCGCCTCCGGCGAGGAAGTTCTCGACCATCTGCCAGGTCACGTCGCTGGGGAAGGCCGACACGCCGCGTGCGGCCAGGCCGTGGTCGCCTGCGAAGACGACCATTTGCGGCTGCTCCAGCACCGGGGTTAGCGTGCCCAGAATCTGCCCCAGCGTGAGCGCCAGGCTTTCCAGGCGGCCGAGCGAGCCCAGCGGCTTGGTCTTGTGGTCCAGCTTGTGCTGCAGGGCCTGGGTGAGGGGTGCGTTGGTGATGTCGGCAATCTGGGGGAGGTGTGCGGTCATGGCGTATTCAATTTTTTGCGAGGGTTTGGCACGGCCCGCACACAGGGGGGGCCGCGCGTGGGAGGGGGTGCGCGCCGGGGTCAGGCGAGGGCTTCGCGGCCGCGCTGGGCGGCGGCCTGGTCGCGCTGCAGGTGGGCGATGAGCGGCTGCTGGTCGTCGCGCTGGCCCCATTGGTCGAAGTACACGAGGTCTTCCATGGGCAGGCGCGGCAGCCAGCCGGCGGTTTCCAGCTCGGGCTTGGCGTGGAAGTGGCTCACGTAGCCCACGCACAGGTAGGCGATGGGCGTGATGCCCTTGGGGATGCCCAGCGCCGCTTGCAGGTCGGCCTGGTGGAAGATGCTGACCCAGCCCACGCCCAGCCCTTCGGCGCGCGCGGCCAGCCACAGGTTTTGCACGGCGCAGACGCTGCTGTACAGGTCCATGGTTTTCATGTGGGTGCGCCCCACCACCACCGGGCCGGTGCGCTCGCGGTCGCAGGTGATGCAGATGCCGATGGGCGACTCGACGATGCCTTCCAATTTGAGTTTTTGGTAGGTGGCGCGCCTGTCGTCCTCGAACATATCGGCCGCTTCGGCATGCGCCTTGGCAAAGGCGTCGTGCACCCGGCGCTTGGTGTCGGGCGAGCGCACCAGGAGGAAGTTCCAGGGCTGCATGAAGCCTACCGAGGGCGCGTAGTGCGCCGCCGTGAGGATGCGGCTGAGCACCTCGTCGGGCACCGGTGTGGGCAGGAACTGCCCGCGCACATCGCGGCGGGAAAAAATGGTGTGGTAAATGGCGTCGCGGGCCTCTTGTGTGAAGGCGTGAACGCTGTGCGTGGCTTGCGCCGGTGCGGTATTCATTGCAGTCCCCTGTGCGTGAATAGGTAGCGCGCTGCCTGGCCTTGCAGCGCGTTGAATATTCAGGCCGGTCTTCTGGCTTGGAGTCGTTTGCCCCGATCACACCTTCCCGGCTTGGCAGCCAGTGGCACACGTGGGGGGCATCGTCCTTACAGCGTTGGGCACGCGGCGGATTTGCACCGCCTTCCCGATTCTCCCTTTGCCTTAGAGCGGCTCACAAAACTCAGCGAAGCGGTTCTGGCTAGGCACTGCGTCGCAGACAGTACGAGCAGTACGGCAAGACGCAGCAACGACGCCAGAAGAGTTTTGTGAGCCGCTCTCGGGGCATTGGGCACCTGAGGGGCGGGATCATAGCAGCCGCACACTGCGCAACACTTACGCGATCAGCGCGTCCAGCACACCCGGTTCGAAGTGCCGGGCCACGCCATCGGCCAGGCCGTCAAACACGGCATCCAGCGTGGGCGCATCGGCGCCAAACAGGGTTTTCAACACAGCAGGGTCTTCGAACAGCCCGTGCAGGTACACGCCCAGCACATTGCCCGCCGGGTTCTGCCAGGCGATGCCGGGGATAACCGCGCGCGCCACATCGCCCTTGGCGGCCATGGCCGGGTGCTGGGCCGTCTGGCCATGGTGGATTTCGTAGCCGGACACTTGCACCTGCGACAGCGTGGCCCATGGGCCTTGCAGTTCGGCAAAGCGCGCCGTGGTGTGGCGCACCGTCTTGGCGGGTTCGAACACGGTGACCAGTGGCAGCAGGCCCAGGCCCGGGCCGTTGCCGTCGATGCCCTCGGGGTCGATCAGCGCCTCGCCCAGCATCTGCAGGCCGCCGCACACGCCCAGCACGGTGCCACCCTGCCCCGCGTGCGCGGCGATGGATTGGTCCATGCCCTGCGCGCGCAGCCAGGCCAGGTCGGCGGCGGTGGCTTTCGACCCGGGCAGCACGATCCAGTCGCTGGGCCGCAGACCCGCCACATCGGCCGGGCTGCGCACCCATTGCAGGCGCACGCCGGGCACATTCTTGAGCGGCTGGAATTCGTCGAGGTTGCTGATGCGCGGGTAGGCCACCACGGCCACGGTGGTGTGCACGGCGCCGGGGGTGGTGCTGCGGTCGTCAAAAACGCCATCTTCTTCCGGCAGGCCGTGGTGCCACTGCATGGGGATGGTGGCCACGGTGGGCACACCGGTCAGCGCCTGCAGTTGCTCGGGCGCGGGCGCCAGCAGGCTGGCGTCACCACGAAATTTGTTCAGCACAAAACCATGGATCAGCGCGCGCTCGTTCTCGGGCAGCAGCGCCCAGGTGCCGTAGAGGTGGGCAAAGGCGCCACCCCGGTCGATGTCGGTCACCAGCAGGCAACGCGCGCCCGCGTGCCGCGCCACGCGCATGTTGACGATGTCGCTGGTGTGCAGGTTGATTTCGGCGGGCGAGCCCGCGCCTTCGATCACCACCACGTCGTTCTCGGCGCGGAGTTGATCGAGCGCGGCGGCAATCTGCGGCCACACCTTCTCGCTGCGGCCGCGCCACGGCAGCGCGGTGAATTCTGCGTGCACCTGCCCCAGCAGCACCACCTGGCTGTGGGTGTCGGCCTCGGGCTTGAGCAAGAGCGGGTTCATGCGCACTTCAGGCTCGGCGCGTGCGGCCAGGGCCTGGAAGTATTGGGCGGAACCGATCTCGCCCCAGGCGCCATCGGGGCCGGACACCACACGCGCGTTGTTGCTCATGTTCTGCGCCTTGAACGGCGCCACCTTCAAGCCCAGGTTGCTGTAGTGGCGGCACAGCGCGGTGGTCAGCCAGCTTTTGCCGGCGCCGCTGGTGGTGCCCAGCACCATGATGCAGACAGCAGGGCGGCGCCCTTGGACAGTGTGGAGAGTCATTGCATGTTTTCCATGGAGGGATGGGCGCTGCAGGCCGCCCGCCAGGTTGCGGCAAGCGCATCCTGCGCGGGCGGTGGCAGCACGCCCAGGCGCAGCACGCCGGGCAATCCAAACGAGCTGCACTCACGCAGCTTGATGCCCGCCGCGCGCAGCGCCGCAAGCCGCTGCGGCAAATGTGCCTGCGGTGGCCTGGCACAGAAAAAATTGGCGGTGCTGCCCGGCAGCTCCTGCCAGCCCAGGGTTGTGCACAGCGCCTGCTGGCGTGCCTTCCAGGTGCGCAGCTGCGGCAGGCATTCAGCCAGCCAGCGTTGAACGGACGCTTGCTGCCACGCGGCCAGCAGTGCCACGCCATGCGCCCCGACGGGCCATGACGGCGCCAGCGCCGCAAAGCGGCCGGCCACCTCGGCGTCCGGTGCCAGGGTATAGGCGGCGCGCACGCCCGTCAGGCCCAGGGCCTTGTTCGGCGTCCAGAGCTGCCAGACACCAGGCGCCGCCGCCGGCCAGGGCGTGCCATCGAGCCGCAGCGGCGCATAGGCGCAATCGAGCACCCGCAGCGCGCCCGCCTCGGGTGCCAGCAACCAGCTGGCGCGCTGCAGGTCCACGCCGCCCAGCGGGCTGGCGGGCTCACACGCCCATTGCAGGCCTGCGGGCGCAGCAGCGTCGTGCACCACGGCCAGGCCCCGCGCCTGCGCCGCCTGCGCATAGTCGCCATAGCCATGCCGGGGCACGCGCACCCGCCGGACGCCCTGCAAAGCGGCGAGTTGCGAGAAGCGGTGAATGGCTTCGCTGGCGCTCGCTGCCAGAGCAATGCGCCCGGGCGCCACCGCATGGAAGGCGCCCAGCGCCTCGCGCAGCGCCGTGTAGGCCGGGTCGGGGTAGCGCGTGGCGTCGGCCTGCTGCACGGCGGCCAGCACCTCGGGGCATGGCCCGCAGGCGTTGGCGTTGGTGGAGAAGTCATGCAGCGGCACGCCCTGGGCATCCGGGCCACCGTGAATGGCGAGTGCATGGGGCATCAGACAAGCATTCCAAAAACCACAAAAACAATAGCTGCCAGCGCAATCAGCACGAGCGTTAGAGCCACTTTTGATACTAAATTCTGCGCGCGCTCGGCATCCCTCTGGGTGGGTGCGCGGCCCGCAGCATGGAGCTGGTACACGCCCGGCTTGGACAGCCGCACACCCAGCGCCAGCGCCATCGCCGCCATGGGCCAGCCGCTGTTGGGTGACGGCGTCTTGCGCGCTTCCTGCGCCAAGCTGCGCAGCGGCACACCCCCGGCCACCAGCGCCAGCAGCAAGGCCGTGAGCCGTGCGGGCAGCCACGAGAGCACATCGTCGGCCCGCGCCGCC
The DNA here is from genome assembly GCA_026647025.1 of Giesbergeria sp. Lineage (GTDB taxonomy): Bacteria > Pseudomonadota > Gammaproteobacteria > Burkholderiales > Burkholderiaceae_C > Simplicispira. The sequence goes on along the minus strand of JAPKHH010000002.1, from coordinate 53,383 downwards.
CATTTGCCCGCCCATTGCCAGTAGCGCCCGCCGCGCATGCCGGGGTAGCCCCACATGGCGTCGGCGGTGTTGGCGAAGCGGTACAGCGCGGCACCGGGCAGGCCCGCCAGCGCGAACCAGAAAATAGGGGCTACCACGGAGTCGTTCAGGTTCTCGGCCAACGACTCGATGGCGCTCTGGCGTACCTCGTCGGCACTCAACTGCGCCACATCGCGGCTCACCAACCAGGCCAGGCGCGCGCGGCCCGCCTGCAGCGATTCGCCCAGGGCCGCTTCCACGGCGCGCACTTCGCTTTGCAGCAGGGCCAGTGCCAGCAAAGGCTTGAGTGCCAGGCCCAACGCCGTGGCCGACAGCACGGCGGCCAGCGTTGTCTGCACCGAGCTGGCGCCGACCAGGCCAACGCCTGCAATGTCCAGGGCATGGGCGCTGGAATGCACCGGGCAGCCCAGCCACCACAGCAGGCCTTGCACCGCTGAAAACGCTACAAAAACAAGAGCTGCCAGCGCGCACCAGGCAAGCGCCGCAAGCCAAAAATGCCTGAAATTTTGCCCTGCCTCGGCAGTGGGCGCGATACGCGCGCCAAGGGCCTCCAGTGCCCGGCCCATCCATACCACCGGGTGCCAGCGCGCGGGCGGCTCGCCCCACAGGCGGTCCACCGCCAGCGCGACCAGCACCGCCCAGGCCAGGCAGGCCGCGCCCTCCAGGGGCAAGACCGCGAGGGGATGGAGCCAGTGCCAGGGCATGGATGCAGCGGCCTCAGTCCTCGATGCCCCGCTGCGCCGGGATGCCCGCCTGGAACGCATGCTTGACCAGCTGCATCTCGGTCACGGTGTCGGCCAGTTCGATGATCTCGCTCGGGCAGCGGCGGCCGGTGAGCACCACGTGCACGTCCCTGGGGCGTGTGCGCAGCGTCTCCAGCACGGGTTCGAGCGGCAGCCAGCCGTAGATCAGCGGGTAGGTGATTTCGTCCAGCACCACCAGGAAGTGCTCTCCCGAGAGGATGGCGGCGCGCGCCTTCTCCCAGCCGTCACGCGCCAATTGGGCCGAGTGCTCCAGGTCCTTGCTCTTCCAGCTGAATCCGTCGCCCAGGCCTTCAATGGGAATCCCGATCTGCTCGAACATGCGGTGCTCGCCAAAGCGCGCGCTCGGCACCTTCATGAACTGAAAGATGCGCACCGCCTTGCCGCGCCCATGCGCGCGCAGCGCCAGGCCAAAGGCGGCCGTGCTTTTGCCCTTGCCGTCGCCGGTGTGGACGATGACCAGGCCCCGGCGTTCGCCCTCGGGTTTTTCGTAGCGTTTCTCGGTGGGGGCGGTTTCGATGTGCATGGGTTCTCTCAGGCGGGTAAGGGTTCAGGGGTGTGCAGGCGCGGCAGGGCCAGCCATTGATGTTCCACCTGCCGGATGACAACCCGGTGATCGAACACCGCCTCCAGCGCGCAGTGGGTGGCCGGGTCGTGCGCGGCGCCGTGGTGCTGCAGGCGGCCACCCGCCAGCACGGCCACGTCATCGGCGTGCAGCGCCATCGACAGTTCGTGCAGCACGCTGACCACCGTGCAGCCCTGCGCCACCAGGCTGCGCACCAGCAGCAGCCAGTCGGCCTGGTGGGGCGGGTCGAGGTTGGCCAGCGGCTCGTCCATCAGCAGCACCGGGGCGTTCACGGCCAGGGCGCGCGCCAGCAGCACGCGCTGGCGCTCGCCGCCCGAGAGCTGGCCCAGCGGGCGCTCGCGCCAGGCCCAGGCCTGCGTCTGGCGCAGCGCGGCCTCGGCGGCGGCGTGGTCGGCCGGGCTGGGCGGCTGCAGCCAGCCCTGGTGCGGCAGGCGGCCCAGCAAAGCCACATCCAGCACCGTCAGGTCGTCGGCCGCCGCTTCGTTCTGGCCCAGCCAGGCCATCTGGCGGGCGCGCTCGCGGGGCTGCCAGTCGTGCAGGGCACGGCCGTTCAAAGTGACCTGCCCGCTCTGCGCCGGCAGCAGCCCGGCCAGCACCTTGAGCAGCGTGGATTTGCCCGCGCCGTTGGGGCCGACGATGCTGGTCCAGCGGCCCGCCGCCAGCGGCAGCGTGATGCGGTGCAATATAGAGCATTTTCCGATGCCAGCGCTTACCTGGCATACGCTGAGCGCTACATTTTCAGGAGCATTCACAACAACCCCCCGGGGGAGGTGCGGCGGTGCATCAGCCACAGCAGGTAGCCGCCACCCAGCACGGCAGTGAGCACGCCCACGGGCAGCTCCTGCGGTGCCAGCAGGCCGCGCGCCAGCAGGTCAGCCCCCGCCAACAATGCGCCGCCCATCAGGCTGGAGAGCAGCATCAGCCGCCCATGGGGCACCGGCACCGCAGCGCGCACCAGGTGCGGCGCGGCCAGGCCCACAAAGGCAATCAGGCCCGTTTGCGCGACCGCAGTGCCCGTCGCCAGCGCCAGCACTGCCACCAGCGCGGCGCGCAGTGGCGCCAGCCGCAAACCCAGGCTCAGGGCGGTGGCTTCGCCCAGCGCCAGGCCATCGAGCCCGCGCGCCAGCAGCCAGGCCGCCACCAGGCACAGCAGCCACACACCGGCCATCAGCAGGCACGACGTCCAGCCGACAAAGCCGGTGGAGCCCAGCAAGAACGCCTGCATGGCCTGCAGCGAATCGGGTGAGAGCAGCAGGATGAGCGAGGTGAGCGCCCCCAGCACCACGCCCACCACCACACCGGCCAGCAGCAGGCGCAGCGTGTGCTGTACGCCGCGCGCCAGCGCCAGGGTCAGCAGCACCGCCAGCACCGCGCCCACAAAGGCTGCACCGGTCAGCCCCAGACGCACCAGCCAGTGGCTGGAATACACCGAGACGGTGAGGGCACCTTGGGCACCGCCCAGCATGCCGCCTGCGCCCCCCATCAGGGCCAGCGCCAGCGCCACGCCCAGCGAGGCGCCCGAGGCGCTGCCCAGCAGGTACGGGTCGGCCAGCGGGTTGCGGAACAGCCCTTGCGCCACCGCGCCCCCCAGGCCCAACAGCGCCCCTGCAACCCAGGCACCCAGGGTGCGCGGCAGGCGGATGTCCCACACAATCTGCTGCGCCATGGCGTGCGCGGCGCTGTCACCCTGCGGGTTCCACAGCGCGGGCCACAGGTTTTCAAACCCCATGCTGCCCACCGCTGTGCCCAGTACGAACAGGCACAGCGCCAGCACGATGAGCACCAGCGCCAGCCAGCGGCCGCGCTGCGCGTGCACGGCGCGGGCGCAGGAGGGCACGGAGGCAGGTGGCAAGGGCATGACGGCGCTCATGGTCGCACAGCTTTCCCCGGGGCCTTGTCACTGAGGCAGGCGGCCATCAGGCGCGCCGCTTCGGCCATGCGCGGGCCGGGGCGTATCAGCACGTCGGACTGCGCCGCATCAAACCGGCACAGCCGCCCTTCGCGTACCGCGCGCATCTGTGCCCAACCAGGGCGCGCAGCCAGGCTGTCGGCGCTGCGCGCGCCCACCATGATGAGATCGGGATCGGCGCGCACCACGAATTCGGGGTTGATCTTGGGGAAAGGCCCGAGCGATGCAGAGACGATGTTGCCCGCACCCAGCCGTGTCAAGGTCTCACCGATGAAAGACGCCTGCCCCGCCGCATACGGCCCGCTGTTCACCTCGAAATACACCCGCGCGCCGCGTGCGCCGGGCGGCACCGACTGGGCGGCGGCCTGCACGCCCGCATCAATCACGCGCCAGATCCGCTGCGCATCCTGCACGCCCAGCACCTGGCCCACCTTGCCCAGCACGCGCTGCACGTCGGCGTGCGTCTTGGGCTCCAGCGCCACCACCTTCAAGCCCAAGGATTCGAGCCGCGCCTGCGCGCGCGACGAGGTGGCCATCAGCACCACATCGGGCCGCAGCGCCACGATGGCCTCGATGTTCGGGTCGAGCCCGCCCCCCACGCCCTGCAAGGGCACCACGCTGGCAGGCCAGTTGGAATAGCGGTCCACACCCACCAGACGCTCGCAGGCACCCAACGCGCACACGGTCTCGGTCAGCGAGGGCAGCAGGCTGACGATGCGCTGCGGCGTGTGGGCCAGCGTGACGGTCCGGCCTGTATCGTCCTCCACGCTGATCGGCGCAGCCTGTGCCAGCGTCGCCATGGCCAGCACCAGCGCCAGCAAGATCGCCAGCACGATGAGAATGCGTTTGACCGGGGTGGGTTTCATGGTGCACCTTTCAGGAAAAGCGGCAGCCCGGCTGCCATCAGCGTGACGCGCTCGCAGGCCTGCGCCGCCTGCTGGTTCACAAGGCCCAGCGCATCGACAAAGGCGCGTACTTCGCTTCCGAGGGGAATGACCCCCAGGCCGATTTCGTTGCCCACCAGAACAACGGGCCCAGGGGTTTTCGCCAATGCTTCAAAAAAGAGAGCTGCTTGCGCTTGCCAGTCGGGCGCTAGAGCCTCTTTTTGTTCAATTTTTTCATCGTGCTGAAACAGCCAGTGGGTCAGCCACAGCGTCAGGCAGTCCACAACGATAAGGATGTCGGGCGCGCTGTGCTGCAGCAAGACCCGCGCGAGGTCGTGCGGCTCCTCCAGCGTCTGCATGCGCGGCACGCGCGCGGCGCGGTCGCTTTGGTGGCGGGCGATGCGCTGGCGCATTTCCTCGTCGCCTGCCTCTGCGGTGGCAACCAACAGCGCACGGTGCGCAGGGTGGGCCGCCAGCCACGCAGCCGCCAGCGCCTCGGCGCGGCGCGACTTGCCGCTCTTCTGGCCGCCCAAAATCAGTTCGCTGCGGGCAATGGACAGGGTCATGTTGCGCCCCCGAGCAACTGCGCCACCGCCACCGGGTTCGAGGCAAACCAGGCGTGGAAATAGCTGGCATGCAGGCTCCCCACGGCGTAGAGCGGCTCGCCATCGGCGTCCTGCCCGCCGGGTCGGCTGCTGCGCGCCAGCACCGGGGCGCGGCAGTCGGCAGTGGAGTAATGAAAGCTGTGGCCGCGCAGCACTTGGCCCGCCAAATTGATTTGCCGCGGCCCGAGCGACGCCAGGCGCGCTTGCATGGCCGCGGTACCGGGCAGCAGGCCCCACATCGCCTGCTCACGGCCATCCTGCAGGCGCAAGGACGCGAACAGCGCCAGCATGCCGCCGCATTCGGCCCACAAGGGCTTGCCTGCAGCCAGGTGCGCGCGCAAGTCGTTCTGCAGCCCCTGGTGGGCCGCGAGTTGCGCTGCATGCAGTTCAGGGTAGCCACCGGGCAGCCAGACAGCATCGCACGCTGGCAAGGCGTCACCTGCCAGCGGCGAGAAAAAGCGCACCCGGGCGCCCAGCTGCGCCAGGGTGTCGAGGTTGGCCGGGTAGATGAAGCTGAACGCCGCATCGCGCGCCACGGCCACCGTACGGCCTGCGAGCAGCAGCGGCACGGGCTGCGGCGCAGGCGGCGCCGGAAAGTCCACCGCCCAGCGCTGCAAATCCGCCGCATCCATCTGCCCCAGCGGTGTCGCGGCCAGCGCATCGGCGGCGGCGTCGAGCCGGTCCATCGCGTCGGGCAGTTCGTGCGCGGCCACCAGGCCCAGGTGGCGCTCGGGCAACAAGGCGGCGGGCTTGCCTGCAGGGGCCCCATCGGACAGCACCACACGCGGCAAGGCGCCCAGCCAGTCGCCCGGCTCGCGCAGGCCGCGCTGCAGCATCTCGGCATGGCGATCGCCCGCCACGCGGTTGGCCAGCACGCCCGCCCAGGGCAGGTCGGCCTGGTAGTGCCGCAGGCCATGCGCCAGCGCGCCAAAAGTGCCCGCCATGGCCGAGGCATCGACGACGGCCAGCACCGGAACACCAAAGTGCCGCGCCAGGTCGGCCGCGCTGGGCTCGCCATCGAACAGGCCCATCACGCCTTCGATGAGGACCAGGTCGGCCTCCTGCGCGGCAGCGTGCAGGCGCGCAGCGCAATCCTCGGCGCCGTTGATCCACAAATCGAGCGAATGCACGGGCGCGCCACTGGCAAGCTGGTGCCAGTGCGGGTCCAGAAAATCGGGCCCGCACTTGAACACGCGCACACGCCTGCCCTGGCGCGCATGCAGGCGCGCCAGGGCAGCAACCACCGTGGTCTTGCCCTGGCCCGAGGCCGGGGCGGCCACCAGCAGTGCGGGGCAGCGAGTCATTGCACACACCCCTGGCGCTGGATCACACACCCAACGCTTGGTCCTGGCCCGCCCCAGGTGCGGGCCGCCGTGCAAGGGCCGCCATCATTCCAAATTACGGGCACTGGCGGCACTCCCCTTCCCACGCGGAACGTGAGAGAAGGGGGAAGGCGCGAAGCGCCACAGGGGGTTGAACTCACTTGGGTTCCCACTTCAGGCCGATGTAGAGCTGGCGGCCGCCAGTGGCGTAGGTGCGGGCCGTCTGGTAGTCCTTGTCGCCAGCGTTGTCGATGCGGGCGAGCAGGCGATAGTCCTGTGCCACGCGGGTGCTGGCATACAGGTTGACCACCGTGTACCCGCCCAGCACATTGGTGTTGGCCGCATTGTCGAAACGCCGCCCCGAGGCCTGCAGCTCGGCGCCCAGCGTCCAGCCCGCCATTTGCGTATCGGCACCCAGCGTGGCGTGGCGCTTGGCGCGGCGGGCGAGCTGCTTGCCGGTATCGAGGTCGCGCGGGTTTTGCAGATCGATCGAACCGTGCACCTGCACGCCCGCGAGGCGGTGCGACGCGGCCAGTGTCACGCCGGAATATTCGGCGCGCGCGGTGTTGGCGTAGCAGCCGAAGGTGGATGCGCAGCTGCCGGCCCCGGCGAACAGGATCAGGTTGCTGACGCGGTTGCGGTAGGCCACGGCCGAGAAGCTGCTGCGGCCCTGGGCATAACGCACGCCGATCTCGGCGTTGCGGCTGCTCTCGGGGCGCAGCGTGGCGTCGCCGTATTCGCTGAAGCGCTGGTACAACGTGGGCGCACGGAAGGCCGTGCCCGCCGACGCCGTGGCACGCCAGCCGGGGGCGAACCCATAGCCATACGCCAGGCTGCCCGTGGTTTTGCCACCGAACTCGCTGTCGTCGTCGTGGCGCAGGTTGGCCTGCACGGTGTGCGCGCCTGCCGTGAAACCGTAGCCCAGGGCCAGCCCATTCTGTGCGCGGCTGCGCGCCAGGCTGGTACTCCAGGCATCGAGTGCGGGGTTGTCGATATGGTCTTCGCGGCGCTCGAGCGCCGCGCTCAGGCGGTGCGCGCCCAGGCGCCAGTCGTTCTGCCACAGGTAGCCGCGCAACTGCGTTTCGGTGCGGTAGGGCGACGGCATGGTCTCGTAGCGGCTGACCGCATCGCTGACCGACACCCGCGTGCTGAACACCTCGCTCCACTGCGCGGCCCAGTGCGCGCCCGCTGTGTGCAGACGGTGCTTGTTGCGGTCATCCTCGGGTGCTGCGGGCTTGTAGGTGAATCCGTCGTAGCCCGAATCGAGCCGGCTCACGAGCAGGTTGGCGCCAATGCGGTGCTGTGCATTGATGCGGTAGCCCAGCCGCGCGCTTCCACTGGTGCTGCGATAGCCATCGTCGTCGGGGTTGTGCGTGCCGCTGGCCTTGGCGTCAAAACCGCTGCTGCGCGCATGGGCCAGGCCCAGGGCATAGTCCAGCGCGCCCTCCGGGCCCGCCGTGCCGCTCACGCCCGCTTCGATCTTGCGCGTGCCCTGGCTACCCAGGCCCACGCCAACATAGGGCTGGGCCGGGCCTTCGCCTTTGCGGGTGAAGAGCTGAATGACGCCACCGATGGCGTCCGAGCCATAGACTGCGGCGGCGGGGCCGCGCAGCACTTCGATGCGTTCGATCTGCGCAAGCGGAATCTGCTCCCACAGGGCACCGCCCGTGGATTGCGAGTCGATGCGCACGCCATCGATATAGACGGCCGTAAAGCGCTGCTCGGCACCGCGCACATACACGCTGCTGGCATTGCCCACACCGCCGTTGCGCGTGATCTCGACGCCTGGCAGGCGCGCCAGCAGATCGCTGACGCCGGCGGCGCCGCTGGCTTCAATGGTCTCGCGGTCGACAATGGAAACGTCGGCCACCAGGTCCGACAGGGGTTGCTCCGTGCGCGTGGCCGTGACCACCGTTTCGGAAAGGTGCGGGGCGCGCAGGTTCTGGGCCAGCAGGATGGGGGCCGCAGCGTCCTGGGCCTGTGCCTGTGCCTGTGCCGCACCGGCGGCGAACAAGGAAAGCGTGGCAAGGACGACAGGGCGCAGCGACGCAGCGCAGCGCACGTGGGACAAACGATTTTTCATGGGAAACACACACTCAGCAAACAACCCGGGCCGGCTTCCCCGCCAGCGTATGGGTGATACGGCTACGCGCGCCAAGGGCGCACGCAACCACCGTGTTGGCCGGTATCCGGGCTGGCGGCGCGCCTTTCACGGCCTTCCCAGGCGCTTGTTCAAGGCGCCCAGTGGCACTGGGTGTGAAAGGAGAATCGAACGATTCGGCCGCTGACCGTTGCGGGGGCAGCGCAGGCTCGGCGGGGGCCGCGAACGGCACCCTCCTCCCTGCTTCCCGTTGAACTGCGGCATGTGAACCACACCGCGAGCACCAACACCATGGATTTTACGGCGCTTTGCGATGCAACTGCCTACAATCCAGGGCTGTATGGCCTCTTTGTCTCCTCTCGACCAGATCGCCGAGCGCGTGGAGCGCCTGCTGGTTCGCCACGAACAGCTGCAGCGCACCAACGAACTCCTGGCCGAGCAGGTGGCCACGATCACCCAGGAGCGCGACTCACTGCGCTCACGACTGCAGGCGGCCCGTGCCCGGGTGGACTCCCTGATCGAGCGCCTGCCCCCGTCCTCCGAACCCAAGGATCCAGAATGAAACAGCTGGAGGTGCAGATCATGCAGCAGAGCTATCTGCTTGGCTGCCCCGAAGGCCGCGAGGCGCGCCTGCTCGAAGCGGTGGAGCGGGTGGACACTGCCATGATGCGCATCCGCGATGCGGGCAAGGTGCGTGCGCGTGAACGCATCGCCGTACTGGCCGCGCTGAACATGGCGTTCGAGCTGGCCGACCGCGAGTCGGCCGACCTGGCCGCCGCCAGCGCCGCCCCACCGGTCCCATCGCCCACCGCGCCCCAGACAGTGCCCCAGGACGGTGACGATCGCCTGCGCGCCCTGGTGCAGCGCCTGGACGAAGTCCTGGGCAACGACGGCCGCCTGATCTGAGCACGCGCCCTCCCCGCGCTGCGCCTACAATGCCATGGTCTGCGGTGCTGCCGGGCTTTATATTTCCTTGAACCAATGCTCATTGAGCCCGGGCTTGGTACATTGCCCGGTGAGCGTGATCATCTCGCGTCAGATGAACCCAACGCCTGGCTGCCCTCGCCCACCTGAACCCCCGGTTCAGGATGAGAGTCCGGCGGCATTCGCAGACACCTCTTTCTCCCTTCACCGGCGCATCCCGCCTTCCCTGTTTCGCGCCGCATGCTGCTCGACCCCCTTCTGATCGCCGAACTGGCCCTGCTCGGCCTGGGCACGGGTTTTCTTGCCGGGTTGCTGGGCATTGGCGGCGGCATGGTGCTGGTGCCTTTCCTGACCTATTTCCTCGGGCAGCAGCACGTAGCACCGGGGCTGGCGGTCAAGATGGCCATTGCCACCTCCATGGCCACCATCGTCTTCACATCGGTCTCCAGCGTGCGCGCCCACCACCAGCGCGGCGCCGTGCGCTGGGACATTGCCCGGCGGCTGGCCCCGGGCATTGTGCTGGGCAGCATGGCCGCCAGCCTGGGCGTGTTTGCCCTGCTCAAGGGGTCGGTGCTGGCCATCGTCTTCGCCTGCTTTGTCAGCTTTTCGGCCTACCAGATGCTGCGCAACAAGAAGCCCGCTCCTTCGCGCCAGATGCCCGGCACGGCAGGACAGCTGGCAGCCGGTGGCAGCATCGGTTTTCTGTCGGGCATGGTGGGCGCCGGCGGGGGATTTGTCAGCGTGCCTTTCATGGTGTGGTGCAACATTCCCATCCACCATGCCGTCGCCACCAGTGCGGCGCTGGGTTTCCCGATTGCCCTGGCCAATGCGGCCGGGTATGTGGTCAGCGGCCAGTCCGTCACCGGGTTGCCACCCGCATCGCTCGGCTATGTGTGGCTGCCCGGCCTGCTCGCCATTGCGGTGTTCAGTGTGCTCACGGCACCGCTGGGCGCACGCGCCGCGCACCAGTTGCCCGTGGCACAGCTCAAGCGGGTATTTGCCGCCCTGCTGCTGGGGCTGGCCGTGTACATGCTCTGGAAAGGCCTTACGGCGGCGTGAACGCCGCGCCGGAGCCCTGCCCGGCCAGCAAGCACGCAAAATCCGATGCAGGCAGCGCGGGCGAACACAGATAGCCTTGGTACTGGTCGCACTGCATCTGCTGCAGCGTTGCGCGCTGCTCCGGTGTTTCCACACCTTCGGCCACCACGCACAGATGCAGGGAACGGCCCAGGTACACAATGGCGCTGACGATGGCGTGGTCGCCCTCGTCGTCGGGCAGGCCGCGCACGAAGGACTGGTCCACCTTGAGCTTGTGGATGGGCAGGTTTTTCAGATAGGCCAAGCTTGAATACCCGGTTCCGAAATCGTCAATGGCCAGCGCAACGCCCAGGGCGGCCACCACCTCCAGCCGCTGGGCGGCTTCCTGCGCGTCCTGCAAAAGAATGGATTCCGTCAGCTCCAGCTCCAGCAGTTCGGCCGGGAGATCGTTCTCGCGCAACACCCGGTTCAAGCGCCCGATGAAATCGGGCTGTCGCATTTCCAGCGCAGAGACATTCACCGACACGACGATAGGCGTACCCGCCTGCTTCCAGCGCACCGCCTCCTGCACGGCCTGCTCCAGCACCCACGCACCCAAGGTGACGATGTAGCCCGTTTCCTCGGCCAGTGGAATGAATACCCCTGGTCCAATCGTGCCCAGTTCGGGGTCTGTCCAGCGCAGCAGTGCTTCTGCCCCAATGATGCGGCCCGACGCCATGTCCACCTGGGGCTGGTAATGCACGCTCATGTGCTGGTTCTCCAGCGCCTGGCGCAAGGCGTGCTCCATCTGCATGCGCTCGAGCAGGTGGGCGTTCATTTGAGGCTGGTAAAAACCAAAGCTGCCGCGCCCGCGCTCCTTGACCCGGTACATGGCGGTATCCGCCTGCTTGATCAGCTCGTCCAGCGAACGGCCGTCCTGCGGATACAGGGCCACACCAATGCTGCACTGGATGGAAAATCCCATGCCATCGAGCGTAAAGGGATGGCGCATCACATCCAGCATGCGGCGCGCCACCTGCTCGGCACCCGCCGTGTCGCCCGCATGCAGGTACATGGCGAATTCATCTCCGCCGATGCGGCACAGCATGTCGGTCTGGCGCAGGCAGGTCTGCAGACGCTCGGTGACCAGTTGCAGCACCTTGTCGCCAAAGAGGTGCCCGAGCGAATCGTTGATGACCTTGAACCGGTCAAGGTCGAGGAACAGGATGGCGAACCCCGCCCCGCCTGGCCGCGCTGCGCGAATGGCCGCATCCACCTTCTGTGACAACAGGAGGCGGTTGGGCAGACCGGTAAGGGCATCGCTGTAGGCGAGCTCATCAATGCGTTTCTGTGCAGCATGCTGCTGGGTCAGATCGCGCACGAATCCGATGCTTTGCTCGGTGCAGCCCGCCTTGTCGCGCAGCACCACCCACGAAAGGTGGATCGCACATCCGCTGTCATCCTCGCGGGGCAGCCACAACTCACCTTTCCATAACCCCCCATGCTGCCACTCGGTGTGCACGCCTTCCATGAACTGCCGGGCTGCGCCCAGGCCCAGCACGTCCACCACATCGTAGCCTTGCAGGCTTTGGCTGGTTCGTCCAAAAAGCTGTTCGCAGGCCGGATTGAGCCGCGTCAGACGGTGCTGGTCATCGGCAATGAAGATGGAATAGGGGCTGGACTCGAACACCCTGGCCGCCAACCGCAAAGCGGTCTGCGCCTGCACTTCCAGCGTGATGTCGCGAAACGAATAGACCCGCCCTGTCACGCCGCCATGGATCCACTGGGGCACGCTGCGCCGCTCGATGAGCTGACCGCCCTGCAGTTCGATCACATCCTGGCTCTGTCCCTGTTCGTCGGCTGCAATTGCTTCGAGGCGGGCCCGGTACACCGCAGGGTGACGCACGCGCGATGCCAGAAAGGCGTGCACCTGGTCGTCATCGCGCTGCAGCAGCAGATCCTGGGGCATGCCCCATATCTGCACCAGCCGCTGATTGAATGCCCGCACTTCGCCATGCAGCCCACAGACCAGCATGCCATCGGCCGCGGAATCGAGCGTGGCACGCAACTCGGCCAGCAAGGTTTCCAGGTCGCGCTCAACCGCCTGGCGAGCGCTGCAATCGACCATGCTGACCAGCAACAGCTTGTCTGGCCCCTCCGTGTGAAAAGGCACCACCTTGCGCTCGACCGGCACCAGCTGGCCATCGTCCCGCAGCACGCTGCTCATGGAATGGATGCCGCGGGCCAACTCCTCGGCACTTTCGGACCAGAAACAGTGGTCTTCGGGGGTGGCGGCCAGACGCTCGACCGGTGCTCCGGCCAGCGCGGCGCGCGGCAACCCGACCAACTGGGCAGCACGCTGGTTGGCAAAGACAATGGTGCGCGTGCCCGCATCCACCAGCCAGACGGCTTCCTGCAATCCGTCGAATGCCGCTTGCCAGAGACTCTGTTGGGCGCCTGCGCTCACGTCCTTTCCCCGGCAACACCCTGGTTCACGGCTCTTTCGAAGAAGTAACAGATGCGTTTGCGGGGAGAAAGGTACTCAAGCGCTTCCCGGGGGAGCTGCGCGGGCCGCAGGCTGCGCCGGATACCCAGTTCGGGCACGGTTTCCAGATCCAGAATCAAGGCCTCGTCCCGTGGAACGCGGGCGTCGTGAACTATCACCCGCGGGCGCAAAGGGCGCGAGGAATTGACCGACACCACCATGGCGTAGCGGTCATTCACCAATTGCACCACCGAGCCCGGGGGATAGACGCCCATCATGCGGATGAAGGTATTGAGCACGACCGCATCAAAACAACCCTTTTGCTGGGCAAACATGATGGAAAGGGCTTCATGCGGCGTCAATGCTGCCGTGCTGCGCCCCGGATTGCACAAACGCTCATAGTGGTTCACCAGCGACAGCGTGCGCCCCAGCTGGCACAGCTCTTCGCCCTTGAGCCGCAGGGGGAAGCCGCTGCCATCGGCCATCTCGTGGTGCTGCGCAATCGCCAGCAGCACACCGCTGGACAAGCCCATGCTCTGCCCCAGGCGCACGGATTCGCCCACATGGCTTCGGTAGCGGGCTTGTTCCGCCGGTGTCATTCCCGCTTGCGGGCCATTGACCGAATCCGGCAAGCGCATCTTGCCGATATCGTGCAGCAAGGCGGCCATGCCCAGATCCTGCATCCCCTCGGGTGACAGCCCCTGCGCCTTGCCCATCAGCAGGCACAAAACCATGACATTGACCGGGTGCAGCGCATTGCGCTCTCCCACCCCCTCCGAGAGCAGGCTGATGACCGATTCGGTGTTGTCCAGCAGGTCCTGCACACAGTCGGTAACCAGCGCCTCGCTTTCGAGCCGCGCCAGCGTCGGCCCGCCGTCCACCTTCTCCACCAGCTTGCGGTAGTTGCGCGTGGCAGCCATGAAACGCTGGTCGCAGGCCTCCAGTCGACGGTGCTGCTCCAGCAATTGAAGGCGCAGCCGCAGGGCCGAGTCGTCCGGCTCTGCAGGCACCGGGGCCACGGCCGTTCCGTTCGAATGCGGCTGGGTGTTGGCAACCGCTGCGGCCTTCTCCTGCGTCCCGGCCGATGGAGCAGGATCGCTCTTGGCGGGCACATACCGGACTTCAGACAGTCCCAGTCCCCGCAAAATTTCAATCTGGGATTCCGAGGCGATGCGAAAGCTGCTGACAGGAAAGGGATGGCTCATCCAGTTCAGCCCGAGCTGGATGTACATACCAATACGCAATTGGTCTATGGCGATGGGTATGGCGGTGTTGTCATCCATTGCAGAGGTGCGTCGCGGAAAGGGCCCGTGAAAGGAATGCGCGTCCCATTATCCAGCCAACCGGAGATACTTTTGCTGACATCGCACCAATGGCGCTTTTGCGCCACAAAAGCCGAGCCAGCCACGAGGGCCTCTCTACTGACACATCAGCGAAGGCCGGTACACCAGATCCATCCACAGCGCCCAGCAGGCCACCGCCATCAGCAGCAGGCCTGCAAACCGGGTGCCCCATTGGGCGCGCAGCACATCCATGCGTGCGCGCACGTTTTGCCATGCCCAGGGGCCAACCAACAGCCAAATGCCGCTGCCCACGCCAAACAGCGCCATGCTGAGCGCACCCTGCCACGCACCGCCACTGAGAGCGGCCACCAGCAAGGCCGAATACAGCAGGCCGCAGGGCATCAGGGCCCATAGAAATCCCGTCACAAACACGCCACCCGGCGCCCGCACCAGTGGCTGAACACGGCCCCACACGCTGCGGCCTGCCCGCTCGACCCAGGCAGGCTGGCGTGCCTGCAACAGCATCATCAGACCCCAGGCCAGCATCGCCACATGCATGAATGTCCAGACCGGGCGCAGCGCTGCCGTGTGTTGCGTCATCCAGGCCAAACCCTGCATCGCCATGGCGGCGAGCGCGCCTGCCGTCGCATACCCCAACAGGCGCCCGCTGTGGTAAGCCAGCAACCTGCGCCACTGGTCTGCGGGGCGAGGCGTCCAATGCAGCGGATGCTCACCGGTCGGCCCTGGCGCCTGTGACGTCACCACAGAGCAGGGAGCCGCGCACATGGCCAAGCAATGGGGCCCGCCCGCGAGCCCCATGAGCAGCGCAGTCGAGGCCAGGGATGCCAGCATGGAGACTAGATGATGCGGGAAAACCGCGCCCGGTTCTTGTCCGCCTGCAGATACCGGTCGAACACCATGGCAATGCCCCGCACGAAGTACCAGCCCATGTCGGTCACCTCGACACCGTCCGAACCCAATGTCACAAGGCCTTGGCCCGCCATCTCGGTCAGTTGCTCCAGTTCAGGAGCGAAGTAGGTGCGGAAGTCGATCAGCCAGGATTGCTCTATGGGCTCAAAAAGCAGTTCTCCCTGGCACATCAGGGCCATGATGACCGCACGCCGCACCAGGTCGTCCCGCGTCAGCGCCAGGCCACGCACCACCGGCAGGTGGCCCTGGTTGAGTCGGTCGTAATAATCGTCGAGGGTTTTGGCGTTCTGGCTGTACGTAGCGCCCACGCGCCCGATTGCCGACACCCCGAGCGCAATCAGGTCGCAGTCGGGCTGCGTGCTGTAGCCCTGGAAGTTGCGGTGCAGACGCCCCTGGCGCTTGGCGATGGCCAGCGCGTCGTCCGGCAGCGCGAAATGGTCCATGCCCACATAAACGTAGCCTGCCGCGCTGAACGCTTCGAGCGAACGGGCCAGCATGGACACCTTGGCCGACGCCATGGGCAGGTCGGCCCAGACAATGCGCCGTTGCGGCTTGAAGCGCTCGGGCAGATGCGCATAGGCGTACAGCGCGATGCGATCCGGGCGCAACTCGGCCACTTGCGCCAGCGTGCGATCGAACGAGTCGGGCGTCTGCTTGGGCAGGCCGTAAATCAGATCCACATTGATGGAATCAAACCCGATGGCCCGCGCCGAAGCGACCAGGGCAAACACCTGTTCCGTGGGCTGGATGCGGTGCACAGCCTTCTGCACCTCGGGATCGAAGTCCTGCACACCAAAGCTCAGGCGATTGAATCCCAGCTCGTGCAGCAGGGCCAGCCGATCTGCATCCACGGTACGGGGATCGACCTCGATCGAGTATTCGCCCCCCGGCACCAGCGTGAAATGGCTGCGCAGCATGCCCATGAGATCGCGCAAGCCCTCATCCGAGAGGAAGGTGGGCGTACCTCCACCCAGGTGAATCTGACTGACCATCTGGCCCACGCCGCAGTGCGCCGTGTGCAATTCGATCTCGCGGTTCAGGTAGCGCAAGTACACATCTGCGCGGTCATGGTGCTTGGTGATGATCTTGTTGCAGGCGCAGTAATAGCACAGCGATTCACAAAACGGAATGTGCACATATACCGACAACGGCATGGCCTTGCCCACGGAACTTTGCCTGCGCTGCTGCAGGGCCAGAACGTACTCGTCCTCACCGAAAGCATCGACAAAACGGTCGGCGGTGGGATACGAGGTGTAACGGGGGCCCGATACGTCAAACCGGGTGAGCAATTCAGGGGTTACAACGGTCATGTAGGTTCCTAGCTGGCGTGTCTAATGTGCCCCAGATTCCGGGCTTATTTCTTGATTTCCGTCAAGCGCTCGATGGGGCACCAGGCCCTCTTCGGGCAAAAGTGCAGAATGGGTGATAATTTGACCTATGTCAGCCCCACCCCGCATCCCCATCGTCCCCGAATCCCACGCCGACGTGTCTTCGGGCGCTTTGCCTGAAGCCGGGCAGGTTCCGGTTCATATGACGCCGCAGGCATTCAAGGTGGCGTGCTCCAACTGCAATCTGCGTGAATTGTGCATGCCTGTGGGCCTGAACGACGATCAACTCAAGCGCATCGATGATGTGGTGGCGGTACGGCGCAAGATCAAGCGAGGCGCCACGCTGTTTCGCAATGGCGAGCAATTCACCTCCCTGTTTGCGATCCGCACGGGTTTCTTCAAGACCTGCGTGGCCACGGAAGACGGGCGTGACCAGGTCACGGGCTTTCAGATGGCCGGCGAGATCATCGGTCTGGACGGTATCGTGAACGACCACCACACCTGCGATGCCGTGGCGCTCGAAGATGCTGAAGTCTGCGTCATGCCTTTCGACCGCATCGAGGAACTGTCGCGCGAAGTCAACGCGCTGCAGCACCACGTGCACAAGATCATGAGCCGTGAGATCGTGCGCGAGCACGGCGTGATGCTGCTGCTGGGCAGCATGCGCGCCGAGGAGCGCCTGGCGGCCTTTTTGCTCAACCTGGTGCAGCGCCTGCATGCACGCGGTTTCTCGCAATCGGAACTGGTGCTGCGCATGACGCGCGAGGAAATCGGCAGCTACCTGGGCCTGAAGCTCGAGACCGTGAGCCGCACGTTTTCCAAGTTTGTCGAGGAAGGCATCGTCGAGGTCAAGCAGCGCCATGTGCGCATCTTGAGCACCGATGCACTCAAACGCATCGTCAACAGCCAGCAGGCCTGTCACTAACGTGTCTGCAGCGCACTGCCATGGCCATGCTGCAACATGGCGAAGCAAAAAAAACACGCGCCCGCTTGGAAAGCCGATTTTTTCCCATTAGCATCCCCTATGCCAGTGGAGAAGCAGGTTTTCGCTGGTGCAACGACCCATCCCAACAAGGAAAGCCCCAACATGGCAACTGCTAAAAAAGCCCCGGCAACCGCCGCCGCTGCCAAGACCGCTGCTCCCGCCAAGAAGCGCACCCCCAACGCAGCCTTCATGAAAGCCCTGACTCCCAGCCCCGCTCTCGCGGCGGTGGTCGGCGCCGCGCCGCTGCCACGTACCGAGATCATCAGCAAGCTGTGGGTCTACATCAAGGCAAACAACCTGCAGGACGCCGCCAACAAGCGCATGATCAATGCCGATGCCAAGCTCAAGGAAGTCTTTGGCAAGCCCCAGGTTTCCATGTTTGAAATGGCCGGCCTGATTGGCAAGCACGTCAAGTAACGGACTCCTGCAGTTCCCCCAAGCCGGCTCTGCCGGCTTTTTTTCGTCCTTTTGATCCACCGGCGTGGCAAAAATACATCAATACGAATAATAATGACTATCGTTTGATTTAACATCCTTGTGCGCGACACCGCACAGCCACGCCTTTGCCAAGCCACTGCCCCGCGCGTCCCCTTTCCAACCGACGGAGGCCACCTTGGCAAAGAAACACACGCAGCAGCGTCCCGCCACGCTCTTGCACACCCCCACCACTGCAGCCGACAAGGCGCTGGTTCCCCTGGGCGCACTGATGCTCGCCGCCTCCATGGGCAGCTGGGCGCAAACCGCCGAGACGGCCGCCACGCTGTCCACGGTGACTGTGAAGGACACGGCCGAAATCCAGAGCAAGGACACCGTGCGCGTGAAGAAGACCACGGTGGGCAAGGGCAAGCAGGACATCCGCGACATTCCCCAGTCCGTCACGGTGTTCACCGAAAAGCTTATGGCCGACCGCAACCAGGACGACTTCCGCGAAGTGCTGCGCACCACGGCAGGCGTGACCTTCCAGGCCGGCGAAACCGGTGAGGAAGACGTGCGCCTGCGCGGCTTCTCGCTGGGCCAGGCGGGCGACATCTATACCGATGGCATGAAGGATGCGCCGCTGTACGAGCGTGACACCTTCAACCTCGACCGCGTGGAAGTGCTCAAAGGCTCCGCCTCCATGCTGTTCGGCAAGGGATCGACCGGCGGCGTCGTCAACCAGGTCAACAAGGCACCGCTGCCCATCGACCAGCACGAAGTCTCCTACACACTGGGCACAGGGCAGCAGCACCGCATCACCGGCGACTTCAACCTCAAGACCGGGGCAGACGCCGCCCTGCGCCTGAACGCCATGGTGCACAACGCCGACAACCACGGCGCCCGCCAGAACAAGCGCGGCATTGCACCCACTTTTGCGTGGGGCATCGGCACGCGCGACGAGTTCTCGGTCAGCCTGTACGCGCTGGATGTGAAGGGCCGCCCCAACTACAACCACCCGTGGATCAGCGACAACGGCAAGATTGTTCCCACGCTGCCCGCACGCAACTACTACGGTCTGAACAGCGACCACCTGAACACCTCGTCGCAGTACCTGACGCTGGGCCACATCCACCGCTTTGGCGATGGTGGCGAGCTGCAGACCCGCCTGCGCCACGGCACGTACGAGCGCGACCTGCTGGCCAGCACCATCGGCTTTGCCACGCCGCGCCCCACGGCCCTGGACCAGATCAACGACAGCACCGCCCTCACACGCGGCTCCAAGGGCCGCATTGGCGAAAGCACGCTGACCCAACTGCAGAGCGACTACACCAACGCGTTCGTCTGGGGCGGCAAAAAGCACGACATCATCACCGGCATCGACTTCTACAACGACGATGCGCTGCGCAACTCCAGCTACGCCAACCCCACGGCGCGCCCCGGCACCACGGTGGGCACACCCAACAACGGCGACAGCGTGGCCGATGGCCGCGCACCCGTGGCCTTCAACACCTTCAAGGCCCAGAACCTGGGGCTGTACCTGCAAGACACCCTGTCGTTGAACTCCACCGTCAAGCTCATCGGCGGGCTGCGCTACGACCAGTTCAAGGCGTCCTACCGCAGTGCTACCGGCGCGCTCACCAACGAGCAATCCGAAGGCCTGTGGAGCCCGCGCATCGGCGCCCTCTACCAGCCCAACGAATTGAGCAGCTACTACGTCTCCTACGGCACCTCGTACAACACCTCGGGCGATACCTACCAGTTCGGCATCAACCTGAACGACAAAACCGGCCGCACGGCCAGAACACCACCCGAAAAGAGCCGCAACATCGAGATCGGCGCCAAGTTCGAACTGTTCGAAAAGCGCGCCTTGCTGGGCGTCTCGGCCTTCTACAGCGAGAAGTTCAACGAACGCAACACCGACCCCGATGTGGCGGCAGCGCAGGAGCTCCTGTCGGGCGCCCGCCACGCGGCCGGCATGGAGTTCAACCTGGCGGGGCGCTTTACGCCGAAATGGGAGATCTTCGTTAACCACACCTGGATTCCCAGCGCCAAGATCGACAAGAGCAACGTCGCCCTGAACGCCGCCGGTACCGGCGCGCAGGTGCAGGGCGACCGCCCCGCACTCACGCCCCGGCACAGCGGCAGCGTGTGGTCCACCTACGCCCTCATGCCCAAGCTGCGTGTGGGTGCGGGCCTCACCTACCGGAGCAGCCAGAACCCCGAAGGCGCCCGCCACATGACGGCGGCCGGCTTTGCCACGGTGGATGCCATGGCCGAGTACAGCTTTGACGACAAGACCTCGCTCAAGCTCAGCGTGACCAACCTGGCCGACAAGCTGTATGCCGATACGCTGTACCGGGGCTTCTACGGCCCAGGCGCTGCGCGCTCGGTGCAACTGACGCTGAAGACACGCTTCTAAGCCCTTCACAAGCCCTTAAGCCCCTGCCTGCTGCATCCACCATGTTCTTGCATCTCAAAAACATTCTCACCCCCCAGGAAGTCGCCACCGCCCGCAGCCTGCTCGGTGACAACGCCCCCTGGGTGGACGGACGCAGCAGCGCAGGGGTGCAGGCGCTGGCACACAAGCGCAACGAGCAACTCGCGCAGGACAGCGCCCAGACGCAGCAACTGCGCGCCCTGGTGCTGGCCGCACTGCAGCGCGACCCGCTGTTCTTTTCCGCCGCGCTGCCCAAGAAAATCTTCAACCCGCTGTTCAACCGCTACAGCGGCGAGAGCAACTTCTACGGCCCCCATGTGGACGGCGCCGTGCTGCGCTCCAAGGTGCCCGACCAATGGGTGCGCAGCGACATTTCCTGCACCCTGTTCCTCAGCGACCCGCAGGACTACGACGGCGGCGAGCTGCTCATGCAGCACCCGCAGGGCGAACGCGCCGTCAAGCTCCCTGCGGGTGACATGGTGCTCTACCCCAGTTCCACCGTGCACCAGGTCACTCCCGTCACGCGCGGTGCCCGCGTGGCCAGCTTCTTCTGGGTCGAAAGCATGGTGCGCTCGACCGAGCAACGCCAGCTGCTGTTCGACATGGACATGGATTTGCTCAAGCTGCGCAGCGCCCTCGGCGAAAGCGCCCCGGCCGTGGTCGGGCTGACCGGCACCTACCACAACCTGCTGCGCATGTGGGCCGACGCCTGATTCAAAAACAATAGCTGCCAGCGCTTGATGGTATTGCCCTAAAGGCCATTTTGACCAATATTTCCGCCTCCCCGCTGCAGCGCCAGCCCCTCCCCGAAGACGCCGTCGCGCTGGCCGATCATGAGCGGTATGCACGCCAGCGCCTGGACGACCCGGCCTGGGCTTACTTCAGCGGCGGCGCCGCCGACGAAATCACGCTGCGCGCCAACCGCAGTGCCTGGGACGGGCTCACCCTGCAGCCGCGCGTGCTGCGCTCCCTGTCCGGGGGCCACACCCGCACCACCCTGCTGGGGCGCACGTTGGCCCACCCCATCCTGCTGGCCCCGGTGGCCTACCAGCGCCTGGCCCACCCCGATGGTGAACGGGCCAGCGCCTATGCCGCCGCCGCACTGGGGGCCGGCATGGTGCTCAGCACCCAGGCCAGCACGCCGCTGGAAGAAGTGGCCCAGGTCTTTCTGGACGACCCGGGGCGTGGCCCGCTGTGGTTCCAGCTCTACCTGCAGCACGACCGGGGCTTTACCCGCGCACTGGTGCAGCGCGCCGAGGCCGCAGGCTACGAAGCCCTGGTGCTGACGGTAGACGCCCCCGCCAGCGGCGCCCGCGACCGCGAACGCCGCGCCGGTTTTCGGCTGCCGCCCGGCATGACCGCCGTCAACCTGGCCGGGCTGGAGCCCCCGCCGGCCCTGCCGCAGGCCGCCGACGGCACCCGCCTGCTGTGCCAGGGCCTCGTCGAACACGCCCCCACCTGGGACGATGTGCAGTGGCTGCAATCGCACACGCGGCTGCCGGTGCTGCTCAAGGGCGTGCTGCACCCGCAGGATGCGCTGCAAGCCGCCGCGCTGGGCGTGGCCGGGCTGATCGTCTCCAACCACGGCGGCCGCACGCTCGATACCGCACCCGCCTCGGCCCACGCGCTGGCACGGATGGCAGACGCCCTGCAGGGCGCGCTGCCGCTGCTGGTCGATGGCGGCATCCGCCGCGGCACCGATGTGCTCAAGGCCCTGGCCCTGGGCGCCAGCGCAGTACTGCTGGGCCGCCCCGCCGTCTACGGGCTGGCCACGGCGGGCGCCACGGGCGTCGCCCATGTGCTGCGCCTGCTGATCGACGAACTGGAGATCGCCATGGCGCTCACGGGCTGCGCCACGCCCGCCCAGGCCAGCCGCGCCCTGCTGGAATCTGCCGGGGTGGCATCCCCGCATTCATCAATACATATTGCTAATGCGATGGATTCGCATTTATAATCACCGCATCTCATTCACCATGGACTGCCATGATCGTCTGCGTCTGCCGCCGGGTCTCTGACCGCGAAATCGCCCGCCACGCCCGTGCGGGCATGGGCTTTGACGAAATCCAGTTCGAACTGGGCGTGGCCACCCAGTGCGGCCGGTGTGAAGGCTGTGCGCGTGATGTGGTGGCCCAGTGCCAAAGCAGCCATCCGGTTGCTGCGTTGCACAATACAGCCATGTGCACGCCTTCGGCCTGTGCCTGCGCGGGTTGAGTCAGCATGGCGCTTTTCACTACACTGCTGATCTGCCTGCTGCTGGTGGCAGGCGCCATGGGCTGGATTCTGCGCCGCTGAGTTTGCGTGTTTTCCCGTCCCGGCGCACGCCAGTCTTGCGCTGATTGCTATTCATTTTTATGTCATCCTACGATCGATTCGAGCAACCCGGCGGGCTGAGCCGCACCGCCGTGATCGCCATCGGCGTGGTGCTGCTGCATGTGGGCGGCCTGTGGGCCCTGCAAACCGGGCTGCTGCGCCGCGCTGCGGAAGTGATCGTGCCGGTGGAACTGCTCAGCCAGTTCGTCACCCCGCCCGCGCCCAAGGTGGCGCCGCCCCCGCCCCCTGCGCCCCCGCCGGTGCAGCCCGCGCCCAAAATTCAAAAGCCCCGCCCGGCCCCCATGCCGGTGGCGGTACCCGACCCCACCCCGGCGCCCAACGCGCCGATGGGCGTGACCACGCCGCAGCCCCCGGCCCCGCCCATCGAGGCGCCCGTGCAAGTGGCTGCGCCACCCGCACCGCCCGCCCCACCCGCACCCCCGCGCATCGAACTGCCCTCCAGCAATGCCGCCTACCTGCAGAACCCGGCACCCAGTTACCCGGCCATCAGCAAGCGCATGGGCGAACAGGGCAAGGTGATGTTGCGTGTGCTCATCGGTACGGACGGCCTGCCGCAAAAGGTGGAAGTCCAGCAATCCAGCGGTTTCGACCGCCTCGACCGCCAGGCCCAGGACACCGTCCGGCGCTGGCGCTTCGTGCCCGGCAAGCGCAACGGCGTGGCCGAAGCCATGTGGTACCAGGTGCCCATCAATTTTGTTCTCGAATAATTTTCAGGAGTTCTCATGGAATCGCAATTCGGCCTTGCCAATGTCTGGACCCAGGGCGACTTCGTCACCCGGGCCGTCGCCCTGCTGCTGCTGGGCATGTCGCTGGCCTCGTGGATCGTCATCCTGGTGAAGGCGCTGGACATCGTCAAATACAAGAAGCACGCCAGCGCGGTGCAAACCTTCTGGCACAGCGAAGACTTTGCCGCCGGGCTGACCCGGCTGGGCAGCGACCCGTCCAACCCCTTCCGCCAGCTGGCACTGGAAGGGCGCGAAGCCACCACCCACCACCGCAACACCAAAGGCCAGCTGCACGACAGCCT
Organism: Giesbergeria sp.; assembly: GCA_026647025.1. Lineage (GTDB taxonomy): Bacteria > Pseudomonadota > Gammaproteobacteria > Burkholderiales > Burkholderiaceae_C > Simplicispira. The sequence goes on along the minus strand of JAPKHH010000002.1, from coordinate 30,012 downwards.
GGACATCAGCGACTGGATCACAGGCAGCCTGCGCAACTGCATCGACGGCTTCACCGCACGCCTGCAATCGGGCCTGGCGATCCTCGCCTCGGTGGGTTCCACGGCGCCCTTCATCGGCCTGTTCGGCACGGTCTGGGGCATTTACCACGCACTGCTGGCCATCGGCACCTCGGGCCAGTCCACCATCGACAAGGTGGCCGGGCCCATCGGCGAAGCCCTCATCATGACGGCGCTGGGCCTGGCCGTGGCCATTCCGGCCGTGCTGGGCTACAACGCGCTCGTGCGCGGCAACAAGCACATCCTGATCCGCCTCAACAGCTTTGCGCACGACCTGCATGCCTATTTTGTGACCGGCGCCCGCGTGTCGGCCCATGGTGAAAACGGCAACGTGCGCACGCTCAAGAAAGGCAGCTGACCATGGCTTTCGGTACCCAGGACGAAGCCGATGAGGTGATGAACGAAATCAACATGACGCCGCTGGTGGACGTCATGCTGGTGCTGCTCATCATCTTCATCATCACCGTGCCGGTGATGAAGCACTCGGTGAACGTCGATCTGCCGCGCGCGGCCAACACCGCAGAAAAGGTCATGCCCGATACGGTGCGCCTGAGCGTGGCGGCCGACGGCACCTACTACTGGAACGGACAGGCCATCGACGACGCCGAGCTGGCCACCCGCCTGCAGACCGAAGGCGCCCGCGATCCGCAACCCGACCTGCACATTCGCGGGGACCGCGAGGTGCGCTACGAGCGTGTGGCCCAGGCCATGGCCGCTGCCCAGCGCGCGGGTGTGCGCAAGATTGGTTTCGTGACCGACCCCCAAGAATAAAAAAACTTCAAAATGTGCTGGACAGTTTATTGAGAATGGTTATCATTGCCAATATCGCACAGCACAGCTTCTTGTTCCATGCACGCCACCACCCTGCACCTTCCTGCCATGTTCAGCCAGACCCCATCGGCCGCATCGTCCACCACAGCGCCCCGTGAAGACCATCTTCCCGCCGTGGACAGCCATGCCCTGCTGCAAGGCCAGAAGGCAGTGACCATTCACCACAACGGCGCCCTCTACCGCCTGCAGGCCACCCGCCTGGGCAAACTGATTCTGACCAAATGAATTTCCGCGCTTCTGTCACAGCCACCCGCGTGCAGGGCGCAACGATCATCGTGGGGCGACTCCCGGACTGACAGCCAAGTCCGCAAGAGTCGTTTTTGCCAGCCAACGGTACTCCCGCGTAGCCAGGCTTTTTTTCCACCCTCCCATTAAAAAACCGGCCACAGGCCGGTTTTTTAATGAAAAGTGGCTGCAGCGCCCTACCAGAAAGCGCTAACAGCTCTTTATTTCATAGCACCACGCGCGCAATTACAGCCCGAGCGCAGCAATCCCCGCACGCGCAATCTGGGCATCCTCGGTCGATTTGACGCCGCTCACGCCCACAGCGCCCAGACACTGCCCGTCCTTCAGGATCGGCACCCCGCCTTCGAGCAGACCATCAATGGTGGGCACGCTCAGGAAGGAGGTACGCCCGCCATTGACGATGTCTTCGTACACCTTGCTCTCACGCCGCCCCAGGGCGGCTGTGCGGGCCTTGGAGGGCGCGATGTGGGCCGACACGGGCGCTGCGCCATCGAGGCGCTGGAGGGACAGCAGGTGACCGCCCGCATCGACGATGGCAATCGTCACGGCCCACTGGTTTTTCAGGGCTTCGGCTTCAGCAGCGGCGGCGATCTTCTTGATGTCGGCCAGTTCGAGTTCAAAGGTGGTTTTCATACGTAAAGCAGCCTTGTGGGCCGTTGTTCAGCGGCCCGCAGGCCTGGGTGATGGAACTCAAAGGATAGCGCCGGGTCTACCATCCGTCATCGGCCTGCAAGGCAAAAGAACCCTGACCCAGAACGGGGTAGTCTTGCGCCCATTGCAAAGGCTGTATACAACACCATCTACAATGAATTGGCCTGCGCTTTGCAGGTCACTCAGGAGAGCAACGATGAACGATCGGGTCACCACCCTCCCCTCTGCGGACCATGGCTATGGCATTTCGCAGGACCAGCGTCACAAGGTGATGCGCAATACCTACTGGCTGCTGGCCCTGAGCCTGCTGCCCACCGTGCTGGGCGCCTGGCTGGGCGTGGCCACGGGCATCACGCAGTCGCTGCGCGGGGGCCTGGGGCTGATCGTCTTCCTGGGCGGCGCCTTCGGCTTCATGTACGCCATCGAAAAAACCAAGAACTCGGCGGCCGGTGTGCCCGTGCTGCTGGGCTTCACCTTTTTCATGGGCTTGATGCTCTCGCGCCTGATCGGCATGGTGCTGGGCTTCTCCAACGGCGCCGAACTCATCATGACGGCATTTGCCGGCACGGCCGGTGTGTTCTTCGTCATGGCCAGCCTGGCCACCGTCATCAAGCGCGACCTCTCGGGCATGGGCAAGTGGCTGTTCGTGGGTGCCCTGGTGCTCATGGTGGGCGCTGTCATCAATGTGTTTGTCGGCTCGACGGCCGGCATGATGGCCATCTCGGTGGCAGCCATCGGTATCTTCAGCGCCTACATGCTGTACGACCTCAAACAGATCCTGGACGGCGGCGAAACCAACTACATCAGCGCGACGCTGGCCCTGTACCTGGACCTGTTCAACGTGTTCCAGAGCCTGCTGATGCTGCTGGGCATCATGGGCGGCGAGCGCGACTGACACGGCCGTATGCCCCACGCAAAGGCTCCTTCGGGAGCCTTTTTGCCGGGCAAATACCCGCACAGACCTTTATCGTGCGGCGAGACTGCCGATAATGGGGAAAGATGTCCGCTCAACAACCCTCCATGCTCCGCCACATTTTCCTGGCCGCTGCCCTGGTGTCGCTGCTCTCGGGCTGTGACCAGATTCCCGGAATGGGCCCCGACCCCCGCATCGCGCAGCGCGAGGAAGAAGCCAAGGCCATCGGGGGCGCCTGCCGCCATGCGCTGCGCGGACTGGAAGACTGCTACGCGCTCAACCCCAAGGCCAACAAGGCGGCGGTGTTCACAGGCTGGAAGGACATGGACCAGTACATGCGCGAGAACAAGATCGAGGGCACGCCCTCGGTGCTGGGCAAATCCCCCGGCGCCGAGAAGCCCGCAGGCGAAATCGAGACCGAGAGCCGGGACGCACCCGCAGACAAGAAGTCGTGATGGCTCAGCAGGCGTCCCGCTCGAATACCGCCATGCTTTCCACATGGGCGGTGTGCGGAAACATGTTGACCATGCCGGCCGCCGTGCAGCGGTAGCCCGCCAGGTGCACCAGCAACCCGGCATCGCGGGCCAGGGTTGCGGGGTTGCAGCTGACATAGACGATGCGCCGGGGCGGCGTCCAGTGCTCGGCCCCCGCAGGCAGGGGCACCGCATCGTCGGCACCACGGCGCGCCTGTTCGATGTCGGCCAGTGCCTTGGCCAGTGCAAAAGCGCCCTCGCGCGGGGGATCGACCAGCCATTTGTCGGCCACACCATCGCGCACGAGCATCTCGGGCGTCATTTCAAACAGATTACGCGCTACAAATGTAGTAGCTGCCAGCGCTTTACCATTCTGCCTTAGAGCCGAATTTTTATCATAATTCTGGCGGGACCGCGCCACCAGGGCCTCGCTGCCTTCGATACCCAGCACCTCCCGGGCCTGGGTCGCCAGGGGCAAGGTGAAGTTGCCCAGGCCGCAGAACCAGTCGATCACCCGTTCGTCGCGCTGCACATCGAGCAGGCGCAGGGCGCGCGACACCAGTACCCGGTTGATGTGCGGGTTGACCTGGGTGAAATCCGTGGGCTTGAACGGCATGGTGATGCCGAACTCAGGCAGCGCGTAGGCCAGCGGCTCACCGCCTTCGTCGAGCAGGCGCACGGTATCGGGCCCCTTGGACTGCAGCCACCATTGCACACCCCGCTCGGCGGCGAAGTGGCGCAGACGCCCCAGATCTGCATCGCTCAGCGGCTCCAGATGGCGCAGCACCAGGGCCGTCACCGTGTCGCCGCAGGCCAGCTCGATCTGCGGGCAGGTGTCGCGTGCGTCCAGCGTGGCGATGAGTGCGCGCAGCGGCATGAGCAGCGCACTCACATGGGGCGGCAGCACCGGGCACACTTCCATGTCGGCCACGTACCGGCTTTTGCGCTCGTGAAAACCGACCAATACCACGCCTTTTTTGACGACGTAGCGCACGGACAGGCGTGCGCGGAAGCGGTAGCCCCAGGCGGGCCCCTCAATCGGGCGCAGCAGGGTTTGCGGCTTGACCTTGCCCAGGTGCCACAGATTGTCTTCCAGCACTCTTTGCTTGACCGCCACCTGGGCACCGGCATGCAGGTGCTGCATCTTGCAGCCACCGCAGGCCCCCGAATGCAGGCCAAAATGCGGGCAACCGGGCCGCACGCGTTGCGACGATTCGCGGTGAATCGCCGTCAGACTGGCCTGCTCCCAGTTGTTCTTCTTGCGGTAGGTGCTGGCGCTGACCTGCTCGAACGGCAGGGCGCCTTCCACGAACACCACCTTGCCATCGCTCTTGTGGGCCACGCCCTGGGCCTCCAGGTCCAGGGACTCGATGTCCAGCCAGTCGGGTGCGGAGGGTGTTGATTTTTCGGTCGGATCGCTCATGCTCCGATTGTCTCAGAGCTTGCACATCCGGCGTCCGTGCACAGGCGCTCAACGGGCCTTGGGCTGCCCCGCCTGGGGCAGTTTGTGCACTTCCACCTCGCACCCGTAGTCGTCGAGCGAGAACACCAGCGTACCGCCCGGAGCGACCTCGGCCAGCGTCTCATGCAGGGGGCGCGACAGGTCCACCGGCGGTTCGGGTGCACGGTAGACGACCGTCTGGTCGGCCGCATAGACAACGTAGCAGGCAGCCGAGGCTCCCTGACTGAACAAGCCGATCACCAGGGCTGCGGCGGCCATCGAGAGTGTGCGCATGGGTTTTCTCCTTCGCTGGGGTTCTTTGCGGGCCATTATGCAGGACGCCCTCCGCTCAGCCCAAGGGCAGCCGGGTGCTGTGCTTGACCTCTTCCATCACGGCGTAGGTGCGTGTCTCGCGCACGCCCGGCAACTGCCAGAGAACGGCTCCGGCAAATTCGCGGTAGGCATTCATGTCGGCCGTGCGGGTCTTGAGCAGGTAGTCAAACCCCCCGGCAACCATGTGGCATTCCATGATTTCCGGACGCACCTGCACTGCCGCGTTGAACTGCTCGAACACGTTGGGCGTGGTGCGGTCGAGCAGGACTTCGACAAACACCAGCATCCCCGCCCCGAGCTTGAGCGGATTCAAGCGCGCTTCATAGCCCACGATGTAGCCATCGCGCGTGAGACGCTGCACCCGCGCCAGAACCGCCGTGGGCGAGAGGGCCACGCTCTCGGCGAGTTTCAGATTGGCAATGCGCCCGTCGCTTTGCAGGATTGCAAGAATTTTGCGATCGATACGATCCAGATCGGTTACTGATTCAACCATTGATAGTGAATTATTTGTTTGATCTGCCGATATTTGACCATTAATTTTGTCTCGCAGCACGGATGATCTCGCTCTATCGGGATCACTCCTTTCTTGCACGAAACCACTGCCATGAACCAGCCCCTGCCCCCCTCGGCCGCCCCTGCCCAGCCCTTTGCCAGCTTTGCCCCACGCACGGCGGGCCAGGGTGCGCTGCGCGAGGCCATCGTCCAGGCCTACCGCACACCCGAACGCGAGGCCCTGGCGCCCTTGCTGGAGCAGGCCCGGCTGCCGCAAGACAGGGAGTTGGCGTCCCAGGCGCTGGCGCTGCGCATTGCTGGAACGCTGCGCCAGCGCAAAAGCTCGGCGGGCCGGGCCGGCATCGTGCAGGGCCTGCTGCAGGAGTTTGCCCTGTCGTCACACGAGGGTGTGGCCCTGATGTGCCTGGCCGAGGCGCTGCTGCGCATCCCCGACAAGGCGACGCGCGATGCGTTGATCCGCGACAAGATCAGCAGCGGCCAGTGGGAGCCCCACCTGGGCAAAAGCCCCTCGCTGTTCGTCAACGCCGCCACCTGGGGCTTGCTGCTCACCGGCAAGCTGGTCTCCACGCACAGCGAAGGCCATCTCTCGGCGTCGCTGGGCCGCCTGATCGGCAAAGGCGGTGAACCCCTGATCCGCAAGGGCGTGGACATGGCCATGCGCATGATGGGCGAGCAGTTCGTCACGGGCGAAACCATTGGTGAAGCGCTGGTCAACGCACGCACGATGGAGCGCGAGGGCTTCCGCTACTCCTACGACATGCTGGGCGAGGCGGCCCTCACCAGCGAGGATGCGCAGCGCTATTACGCATCCTATGAGCAGGCGATCCACGCCATCGGCAAGGCGTCGAACGGACGCGGCATTTATGAAGGCCCCGGCATCTCGATCAAGCTCTCGGCCCTGCACCCACGCTACAGCCGTGCGCAGTGGGACCGCGTGATGCACGAGTTGTACCCGCAGGTGCTGCGCCTGACCGAGCTGGCGCGCCACTACGACATTGGCCTGAACATCGATGCCGAGGAGGCCGACCGGCTCGACATTTCGCTCGATCTGCTCGAACGCCTGTGCCACGCCCCCAGCCTGCAGGGCTGGAACGGCATCGGTTTCGTGATCCAGGCCTACCAGAAGCGCTGCCCGCACGTGATCGATTTCGTGATCGACCTGGCCCGGCACACGCAGCGGCGCCTGATGGTGCGGCTGGTCAAGGGAGCCTACTGGGACAGCGAGATCAAGCGCGCCCAGGTCGATGGCCTGGACGACTACCCGGTCTACACGCGCAAGGCACACACCGATGTGTCCTACCTGGCCTGCGCTCGCAAGCTGCTGGCTGCCCCCGAGGCCATCTACCCGCAGTTCGCCACACACAACGCGCAGACCCTGGCAGCCATCTACCACATGGCCGGGAACAACTACTACGCCGGGCAGTACGAGTTCCAGTGCCTGCACGGCATGGGCGAGCCGCTGTACGAGCAGGTGGTGGGCGCTGTCACCGCAGGCAAGCTGGGCCGCCCCTGCCGCATCTATGCCCCGGTGGGCACGCACGAAACCCTGCTGGCCTACCTGGTGCGCCGCCTGCTGGAAAACGGCGCCAACACCTCGTTTGTCAACCGCATTGCCGATGCGTCGATCGCGCTGGAGGAACTGGTGCGCAATCCCGTCGCCACGGTACAGCAAGCCGCCGCCGCGGAAGGCGCGGCAGGCCTGCCCCACCCGCGTATCCCGCTGCCGCCACAACTCTACGGCGCCGAGCGCCCCAATTCCCGGGGGCTGGACCTGTCCAGCGAACACGAACTCGCCCGCCTGGCCCCGGCCCTGCACGACAGTGCCCGGCAGCCCTGGCTGGCTGGCCCCTTGCTGGCACACGACATCGCGCCCACCTCTGCCGTGCCAGTGCGCAATCCGGCCGACCACCGCGACGTGGTGGGCCAGGTGCAGGAGGCCACCGAAAGCGACGTGGACCAGGCCGTGGCCTGGTCCGATGAGGCAGCACCGCCATGGGCTGCAACGCCGCCCGCCGAGCGCGCAGCCGCCCTGGCCCGCGCGGCAGACCTGCTGGAGCAGCAGATGCCCGCGCTGCTGGGCCTGCTGATGCGCGAGGCAGGCAAGACCTGCGCCAACGCCATCGCCGAAGTGCGCGAGGCGGTGGACTTCCTGCGCTACTACGGCGCGCAGGTGCAGCACGGTTTTGACAACACCACCCACATCCCTCTGGGCCCCGTGGCCTGCATCAGCCCCTGGAATTTTCCGCTGGCGATTTTCATGGGTCAGGTGGCAGCCGCACTGGCCGCAGGCAACACGGTACTGGCCAAGCCGGCCGAACAGACGCCGCTGATTGCCGCACAGGCGGTACGCGTCTTGTGGCAGGCGGGAATCCCGCGTGCCGCCGTGCAACTGCTGCCCGGCCAGGGCGAGACCGTGGGTGCACGCCTGGTGGCGGATGAGCGCGTCATGGGTGTGGTGTTCACCGGCTCGACCGAGGTGGCGCGCATCCTGCAGCGCAGCATTGCGGGCCGACTCGATGCCGCAGGCCACCCTGTGGTGCTGATTGCCGAAACCGGCGGCCAAAATGCCATGATTGTCGATTCCTCGGCCCTGGTGGAGCAGGTGGTGGGTGATGTCGTAGCTTCGGCCTTCGACAGTGCAGGCCAGCGCTGCTCTGCCCTGCGCGTGCTGTGTGTGCAGGAAGACGCCGCCGACCGCGTGGTGGCCATGCTCAAGGGCGCCATGGGCGAATTGCGCCTGGGCAACCCCGATGCCCTGAAGGTAGACGTAGGGCCGGTCATCGACACCCAGGCGCGCAGCAGCATCCTGGCGCACATCGACGCCCTGCGCAGCAAAGGCCATCGCGTGTACCAGCACCAGGCCCGCACCACGTTCATCACAGACCATGGCACGTTCGTGCCCCCGACCCTGATCGAGATTGGCAGCATCGCCGAGCTCGAACGCGAAGTGTTCGGCCCGGTACTGCACCTGGTGCGCTACGCCCGCAAAGACCTGCCGCGCCTGCTGCAGCAGATCAACGCCACGGGCTACGGCCTGACGCTGGGCGTGCACACGCGCATCGACGAAACCATTGCCCAGGTGGTGGACCAGGCCCGCGCCGGCAACGTCTACGTCAACCGCAACATGGTGGGCGCCGTGGTGGGCGTGCAGCCTTTCGGGGGTGAAGGACTCTCGGGCACGGGGCCCAAGGCGGGCGGCCCGATGTACCTGCTGCGCATGCTCTCGCACTACCCCGCCGAAGCGCTGGCCACCGCACTGGCACCCGGCGACGCGGCCCGGCCGCGCGACGAAACGCAGCGCCACCCACTGCTGGCAACCCTGCAGGTCCTCGAAGACTGGGCGCACAGTCACCAGAACGCGGTACTGGAGCGCACCTGCCAGCGTCTGGCCGCCACCACGCCTGCCGGAGTGCTGCGCACCCTGCCCGGCCCGACCGGCGAGCACAACAGCTACCAGATCCTGCCGCGTGAACGGGTGCTGTGTCTGGCCACGCAAGAAGCCGACCTGCTGACCCAGCTGGCCTGCGTGCTGGCCACCGGCGGCCAGGCCCTCTGGCCCGTGCAGCACACGGCCCTGCACGCCCGCCTGCCGGCCAGTGTGCAGGAGCGCGTGGCCCTGGTGGCGCAGTGGCAGGCCGAGGGCGTCTGGCTCGATGCCGTACTGCACCATGGCGACCGCGATGCACTGCGCACCGCCTGCCAGGCCATCGCTGCACGCCCCGGCCCAATCGTCAGCGTGACCGGCCTGCCCGCAGGCAGCACCGCCGTGCCACTGGAACGCCTGGTGCTGGAACGCTCGCTGAGCGTGAACACCGCTGCCGCAGGGGGCAATGCCAGCCTGATGACCATCGGCTGATACCCCCTGCAGACCCGCAGGCTGGGTGGTGCGCCCCCCCCCCCGCTACAGGGTGTGCGTCACCATCTTGAATTCCGGATCATCCGCATAGGCCTTGATCGAGAACCCCAGATTGCGCATGAGCTTGAGCATCTCGGGGTTGTTGGCCAGCACCAGCCCTTCGATCTCGGCCAGTCCCTTCTCGCGCGCCACATCCATGATGCTGAGCATCAGCCGCGAGCCCAGGCCCTTGCCACTGAAATCGTCCGCGACCACCAGAGCGAACTCACAGGAGGATTGGTCGGGGTTGGTGATGTAGCGAGAAACGCCGACGATGCGCTCGGTTTCGGTGATTTCGCCATCGGACCCGGCCTTGCGCTCCTTGAAGACAGCCACCAGGGCCATCTCGCGGTCGTAATCAATCAGCGTGAAACGCGCCAGCATCATCGGCGGGAGTTGCGCCATGGACGAGATGAAGCGGAAGTAACGGCTCTCGGGCGAGAGGTTCTGCACCAGGGTCTGGAGCATCTGCGCATCGTCTGGCTGGATGGGGCGCACCGTGTATTCACCCCCGCCGCGCAGCGGCCATATCTGCTCATAGCGCGCGGGATACGGCAGGATGGCCAGGTGGCCATACTGGCCCACGCTGCCGCTGGCCGATTGCGGCGCGTGGTCGATCACGATGCGCGCGTCCACGGCCACGGCACCCATGTCGTCCACGATGATGGGGTTGATGTCCATCTCGCGCAGCTGGGGCAGTTGGCACACCATTTCCGACACCCGCAGCAAAATCTGCTCCAGCGCCTCACGGTGGACCGCCGTGGCGCCGCGCCATTCGCCCAGCGTTTCGGCCACGCGCGAACGCTCGATCAGGCGACGCGCCAGAAACTGGTTGAGCGGCGGCAGCTCCATGGCACGGTCGTTGATGAGCTCGATCATCGTGCCGCCCGCACCAAAGGTGATCACGGGGCCAAAAGGGTCATCCGTGACCAGCCCGACACACACCTCACGCCCCCGGCGGGCCCGCGCCATGTTCTGCACGGTGACGCCGTTGATACGGGCATCGGGCTGCAGGCGCGCCACGCGCGCAACCATGTTGGTATAGGTATCGCGGGCACTCGCACCATCCATCACATTCAGCGCCACACCCTGCACATCCGACTTGTGGCTGATGTCCGGCGAGTCGATCTTGAGCGCCACCGGAAACCCCAGCTGCGTGGCGATCATCATGGCCTCGTGTGCGCTGCGCGCCAGGATGGTCTTGGTGACGGGGATATGAAAGGCCGCCAGCAGGGTCTTGGACTCCATCTCGGTGAGCACCTTGCGGCGCTCGGCCAGCACACTCTCGATGACCAGGCGCGCACCCTTGATATCCGGTTTGGCGAGGGCCGAGAGCGGCGGTGGCGTCTGCTGCAGCAATTGCTGGTTCTGGTGGAATGCGGCGATGTTTCCGAAAGCTCCCACAGCCGCTTCGGGCGTGCGAAAGCTCGGAATGGAGGCCTCGCGCAAGATGCCACGCGCCGGCACCACGGTGGCATCGCCCATCCAGCAGGTGAGCAGCGGCTTGCTCATCTGGCGTTTGACTTGCGCAAGGGCGGTTGCCACTGCAGACGGGTCCACGCCCGCCTTCGGTGAATGGATCGCCAGAACGCCATCAATCTGGCGGTCCTTGGAGGCTGTTTCCACGGCAATACGATAGTGCTCGGCCGTGGCATCTTCCGAGACATCGATCAAATCGGTCAGCGAAGCGAGCTGCGGCAACTGCGGCTGCAGCGTTGCCACGGATTCGGGCGAAAGCCGACCCAGATCCAGGAAGATCTCGTTGACCCAGTCGGCCGCCAGCACGCCGGGCCCGCCGCCATTGGTCACGATGGCCAGGCGCCGCCCGACCGGACGGTAGCGCGATGCCAGGCACTTGGCCGCCGAAAAAAGCGCCACAAAAGAGCGCACCCGCACGGCCCCAGCCCGCCGCAGGGCGGCATCGAAGACATCATCGCTGCCCACGATGGTGCCGCTGTGGGTTTGGGCCGCTTCGTTGCCCGCCGGCTTGCGCCCGGCCTTGAGCACCACCACCGGCTTGGCATTGGCGGCCGAGCGCAGCGCGCTCATGAATGCGCGGGCGCTGGAGATACCCTCCATGTACACCACGATGCTGTGGGTCTGCGGGTCATTGGCCAGGAAATCCAGCACCTGTGCAATATCGATATCGGTATTCGGGCCCAGCGACACCACCGAGGAAAAACCCACCGCGTTGTTGCTTGCCCAGTCCAGGATGGACGAAGTGAGTGCCCCCGATTGCGACACCAGTGCCAGCGATCCCGTACGGGCCAGGGGCCCTGCGGCACTGGCATTGAGTTGCAATGCCGGCCGCTGCAGCCCCAGGCTGTTGGGGCCCAGCAGATGCATGCCCTCGCGGTGGGCGATTTTCTTCAGTTGCAGGGCCAGATCAGGGCCGATGCCGCTCGACACGATCAGTGCAGCCCGGCAGGCCATGCGCCCGGCCACTTCCAGGGCCGCTGCCACATCGGCCGCAGGCAGGGCGATGATGGCCAGATCGGCCCGCGTCTGGGCCAGATCGGCCAGGGTGCCCGTAGTGTGGAGGTCGACAAACACCAGGCGCCCGGTGTAGCGCTGGGCCCGCAGCGCCTCATGCAGCGCTTTGGCATGCGACGTGAGATGGGCTTCGTCGTCCTGCCGACCGGCAAAAACCGCCACGGTTTCAGGGGAAAAAAGAGGGGTGAGGTAGTGCTTGTCCATGGTTTGCTCCGACAGCTGCGTCGATTCACATCCGGTGGCGCCCCTACGCAGGCCAGAGGCGTGCACGCAGCGTACGCAGAAATGAAAACGGGTTACAGCATTTCTACTGTAACCCGTTGTCTCATCAATGAATGGTCGGCGTGAAAGGATTCGAACCTTCGACCCCTTGCACCCCATGCAAGTGCGCTACCAGGCTGCGCCACACGCCGACAAGCCTGTGATTATAGGCCGAAAATCACGCCTCCAACGAAAGAAGCGCACGAATTTCCAACAACTCTTTCTGCACGGCATCCCAGCCGGGCAATCGTCCCGACAAGGGCACGACAGGCGCCGATTCCATCGGACTCGATTCCTCTCGCGGCACCTCCAGCGCATCGCGCGGGCCATGGGATGTTTCCTGCAACTTGTTGCGCGCACCACTGATGGTGAAACCCTGGTCGTAGAGCAAATCCCGGATGCGGCGGATCATCAGCACTTCGTGGTGCTGGTAGTAGCGGCGGTTTCCCCGCCGCTTCATGGGACGCAGCTGGGTGAATTCCTGCTCCCAATAGCGCAGCACATGGGGTTTGACGCCACACAGCTCGGCCACTTCGCCGATGGTGAAATAGCGCTTGGCAGGAATGGAAGGAAGAAGCGTGCCCATGAATACAGATCAGAAACAATGCAGCAGCCGAAAACCTTTGAGCCTACTGCAGACCCGCGCGAAACGCCACCCGGATGCGGCAATTGAGCCACAGCACGGGCGCACTGCTTGTGTCACCCAGGCATGGAGCCCTGGATTTGCTCCTTGAGCTTGCTGCTGGCATGGAAGGTCACAACGCGGCGCGCGCCAATCGGAATCGCTTCCCCCGTGCGCGGGTTGCGGCCTGGCCGCGGCGCCTTGGTACGAATCTGGAAATTGCCAAAACCCGACAGCTTCACATCGTCACCCTCCACCAGGCTTTGCGCAATCAGGTCAAAGAAGGCGTCCACCATGTCCTTGGACTCGCGCTTGTTCAACCCGATGTGGTCAAACAGCAGGTCGGCAAGCTGCGCCTTGGTCAGGGCCGGGGTTTCGAGACTTTCCACCGCAAATTCGATCACGTCACTGCTCCGTTCCTGTTCTACACGCGCAGTCGTGCGCCCACTTGCTCGACCAGACGGGCCAATACGGCCTGCATGGCCGTATCGATTTCGGTGTCCGTCAGGTTGGCGTCACCGCCCAGCGTCAAGCGCACTGCAAGACTCTTTTCACCCGCAGCCAGACCCGGCGCGCCTTCTGCGACCGCCCCGTTCTTGACCGGCTTGGGCCGATAGACATCAAAAAGCACCGCGTCGCGCAGCAGAGGGCCCGGCAGGGCGGCACGAACGGACGCCATGATATCGGCATGGGTCACCGACTCGGCCACCACCACCGCCAAATCGCGCTCGACCGACTGGTGCTTGGAGACCGGCTTGAACCGGGGCACCGCACGCCCCTGCACCGCATGGAGGTCCAGTTCGAACAGTACGGGCACCTGGGCCAATTCCCACGACTGGCGCCACTGCGGGTGCAGCTCGCCCACAAAGCCGACGGACTGGCCGTCGAGGAGCACACGGGCGCAGCGGCCGGGGTGCATGGCGGGATGAACAGCCGCTTCAAACTGCGGCTGCAGCGGTGCCAGCAAGGCCTCGACATCGCCCTTGACATCGTAGAAGTCGACCGCCTGCTCCTTGCGGCCCCACTGCAGCCTATCGGCCGGGCCGCACGCCAGACCGGCCACACGCATGGGCTGGTCGAATCCTTGCACCGTTGTATCGGTGTTTTCCACGGACGCATCGCGCAGGAACACACGGCCGAGTTCGAACACACGCACACGCTCGGTGCGGCGGTCGAGGTTGAACTTCAGCACCTGCAGCAAGGACCCCAGCAGCGTCGAGCGCATGACGCCCATCTGGCTGGCAATCGGGTTGAGCAGCTTGATCGGCTGGGGATTGCCCGCCAGCTCATGCTCCCAGCGCTCTTCGACGAAGCTGAAGTTGATGGTTTCCTGGTAGCCCAGCCCGGCCAATTGGCGCCGCACCGCAAACGGGTCACGCCGGTGCTCGGCCTGCAGTTTGGGGGTAATGGGTGCCAGCGGCGGCGTGGTAGGCAATTGGTTGTAGCCCACCATGCGAGCGACCTCCTCGATGAGATCCTCCTCAATGGCGATATCAAACCGGTACGAGGGCGGCGCCACCGTGAGGGTCCCCTCGCCCACCGTCACCGGCAAGCCCAGGCGATGGAGCGCCTCGGCGCACTGCGCCTGGGTCAGCGGCATGCCGATGACCTTGGCCGCGCGCGCCACGCGCAGCGTAACGCTCTGGGGCTGAGGCATGGCCGCCTGCTGGTCCACGACGGGCCCGCAGGCAGTCTCTGGCGTGCCGCAGATGTCGATGACAAGCTGGGTGATGCGCTCGATATGCTCCACGGTGAGGCTCGGGTCCACGCCGCGCTCGAAGCGGTGGCCGGCGTCGGTGGAGAAGTTGTAGCGGCGCGAGCGGCCGGCGATTGCCTTGGGCCACCAGAAGGCCGCCTCGACGTAGATGTGGCGCGTGTCGTCGGACACGGCCGTGGCGTCGCCGCCCATGATCCCGGCGAGCGACTCGACCTGCTGGTCGTCGGCGATCACGCCGACCTTCTCGTCCACTGCGACGGTGTTGCCATTGAGCAGCTTGAGCTGCTCACCCGTGCGGCCCCAGCGCACATCGAGGCCGCCGTGGATCTTGTCGAGATCAAAGATGTGCGAGGGGCGACCCAGTTCGAACATCACGTAGTTGGAGATGTCCACCAGCGGCGCCACGCTGCGCTGGCCGCAACGGGCCAGGCGGTCCACCATCCACTGCGGGGTCTTGGCCTGCGTGTTGACGTTGCGCACGATGCGGCCAGAAAACCGTCCGCACAGGTCCGGGGCACTGATCTTCACGGGCAGCTGGTCGCCCAGCGCGACCGCAACAGCGGGGAAAGTGGGCGTTTTCAGGGGCGTACCCGTCAGTGCAGCCACCTCACGCGCGACGCCGTACACGCTGAGGCAATGCGCCAGGTTGGGCGTGAGCTTGAGCGTGAACAGCGTGTCGTCCAGGTTCAGGAATTTTCGGATGTCCTCGCCCAGCGGGGCATCGAGCGGCAGTTCCAACAGGCCGCCATGGTCCTCGGAGAGCTTGAGCTCGCGGGCCGAGCACAGCATGCCCTGGCTTTCCACACCGCGCAGCTTGCCCACCTTGATGAGAAAGGGCTTGCCGTCCTCGCCGGGCGGCAGCTCGGCGCCCACCAGGGCGCACGGCACCTTGATGCCCACGCGCGCATTGGGCGCGCCGCAGACGATGTTGAGCAGCGTGCCCTGGCCCACATCCACCTGGCACACGCGCAGGCGGTCGGCGTTGGGGTGCTGCTGCGCGTCCTTGATCTCGCCCACCACGATCTTCGTGAAGGGCGGCGCAACGGGCTGCAGTTCTTCGACCTCCAGCCCCGCCATCGTCAGGGTGTCGGCCAGTTCTTGGGTGGAAAGCGGCGGGTTGCAGAACTCGCGCAACCAGGATTCAGGAAATTGCATAGTCAGACTTCTTTGGCGTGCTCTTGAAAAGAGAGCTGATAGCGCTTGTCAGTGTGATGTTTCAAAGTAAAAACATACTGAAAACCAATATAGACGGGCGCTAACAGCTCATCTTTTTGCATTACTGGAACTGCGACAGGAAACGGATGTCACCGTCAAAGAACAGGCGCAGGTCGTTCACGCCATAGCGCAGCATGGTCAGGCGGTCGGGCCCCATGCCAAAGGCAAAGCCGATGTAGCGCTCGGGGTCCAGGCCCATGTTGCGCACCACATTGGGGTGCACCTGGCCCGAGCCTGCCACCTCCAGCCAGCGGCCTGCGAGCGGCCCGTCCTGGAACTGGATGTCGATTTCGGCGCTGGGCTCGGTGAACGGGAAGAAGCTGGGGCGAAAGCGCAGCACAAGGTCTTCGCTCTCGAAGAAGGTGCGGCAGAAGGCGGTGAAGATGACCTTCAGGTCCTTGAAACTCACGTTCTCGCCAATCCACAGGCCCTCGCACTGGTGGAACATGGGCGAATGCGTGGCATCGCTGTCCACGCGGTAGGTGCGGCCCGGGGCAATGACGCGGATTTCGGGCATGGGCTGACCTGCGTCGAGCAGCGCACGGTGGCGCTTGACATGCTGCACCGCGTGGCGGATCTGCATGGGGCTGGTGTGCGTGCGCAGCAGATGCGGCGCCTCGGGCGTGCCGCCTTCGACGTAAAACGTGTCATGCATGGAACGCGCCGGATGGTCTTCGGGCGTGTTCAGCGCGGTGAAATTGAACCAGTCGGTCTCGATCTCGGGGCCCTCGGCCACATCGAAACCCATGGAGCCGAAGATGCCCTGGATTCGCTCGAGCGTCAGGGACACCGGGTGCAGTCCACCCTGTCCGCGCTGGCGGCCTGGCAATGTGACGTCCAGCGCCTCGGCCTTGAGCTGCGCCTGCAGTTCCGCCTCCTGGAGGGCCTGGCGGCGCGCCGTGAGTGCGGCCTCGATGGCCTGCTTGGTCACGTTGATGGCGGCACCACGGGATTTCTTCTCTTCCACGGAAAGCTGCGCCATGCCCTTCATGAGTTCGGTCACGCGACCGGACTTGCCCAGAAACTGGGCCTTGGCATTTTCCAGATCAGCGGGCGTGGCGCTTTGCGCAAACAGCTGCCGTGCGCTTTCGACCAGAGAGTCCAACTCGTTCATATGTGTTCTTCAAAAGAAACAAGGGCTAGTGCCTTTTCAAGCCCTAGCCCTTGTTGTTTAAGCGCTTACAGCTATCAAAACGATAGTTGCAAACCGTGAACTCAGGCGGCCAGCTTGGCCTTGACCTGTTCCACGATGCTGCCGAACGCAGCCTTGTCGTGCACCGCGAGGTCGGCCAGCATCTTGCGGTCGATCTCGATGGATGCCTTCTTCAGGCCGTTGGCGAACTGGCTGTAGGTCAGACCCAGTTCACGGGCACCGGCATTGATACGGGCAATCCAGAGGCGGCGGAACACGCGCTTCTTGGCACGGCGGTCACGGTAGGCATACTGCCCAGCCTTCATGACCGCCTGTTTGGCGATCCGGAAAACATTACCGCGGCGACCGCGAAAACCCTTGGCAAGGGCCAGAACCTTTTTGTGACGGGCATGGGCCGTTACACCACGTTTGACGCGAGGCATGTGAGTACTCCTTGTTCGTCAGTTGATTACAGGCCAGCGGAGGGCAACATCTTTGCGATGGAACCCATATCGCCATCATGCACGCCGACAATGCCACGCAGGTGGCGCTTGTTCTTCGTGGTCTTCTTGGTCAGGATGTGACGCTTGAAGGCTTGACCGCGCTTGACGGTGCCACCCGGACGAACGCGGAAGCGCTTTTTAGCGCTGCTCTTGGTCTTCATTTTGGGCATTTGAATGCTCCTCTTTTTTGTGCTCGTGAGGCGTTTGCAAACCGGCTTGCAAACTTGTTGGCCCCGAGCCACTTTTACCGGCAGACTTTTCAGCCCACCGCAGGAAAACGCAAGCGCCTTCCCTGTGCCGGGCTTCACTTTTTCAAATCAAGCCCAACCATCTTGTCTTGTCCCCATTGCGGACCGATCAACCAGCGGCGTCGGCAGAACCTTCCGCAGACCGGGCCGCCGCCGTCTTCTTGCGCGCCGGTGCGATCATCATGATCATCTGACGGCCTTCAAGGCGGGGAAACTGCTCCACCAAAATAGTGTCGGCCAGATCGTCGCGAAGACGGTTGAGCAAGGCCAGACCCAGGTCCTGGTGCGTGATTTCACGGCCACGGAAACGCAGCGTGATCTTGCATTTGTCACCATCCGCCAAGAAACGGCGGATATTGCGCAACTTGATGTTGTAGTCGCCGTCATCGGTACCAGGACGGAACTTGACTTCCTTGATTTCGATGACCGTCTGCTTGGCCTTGGCTTCCGCTGCCCGCTTTTGCTCAATGTATTTGAACTTGCCGTAGTCCATCAGACGACAGACAGGCGGATTGGCCGTGGCGGCGATTTCCACCAAATCCACATCCAGTTCACCCGCCATGCGCAGCGCCTCCATGAGGCTGACCACCCCCAGAGGCTCGTTCTCCGGCCCGGAAAGACGAACTTCCGGGGCCATGATTTCACGGTTCAGGCGGTGCTTGCGCTCTTCACGGTGGCGACGATCACGAAATTCAGTAGCTATGGCTTTCACCCTTAAATCAAAACGCTACGAAAAGCGTAGCTGCTAGCGCGCATCCAGCTTACGCTGGAGCGCATTTCAACCAAAATCAGGTCTTGGATGCAATGGCCTGGGTGATGAGTTCAATGAACGCATCGACCGGCATCACGCCGAGGTCTTTGTTGCCACGGGCGCGCACTGCGACGGCACCAGCTGCCCGCTCCTTGTCGCCAGCGACGAGGATAAAAGGCAGCTTTTGCATGGAATGCTCCCTTATTTTATACGTAATCTTTTCGTTACGCAGATCCAGCGCCACCCTCAAGGGGTGCTGGGGCAGAGCTTTTTCCAGTTTTTCGGCAATTTCGCGACAGTAATCGCTTTGCGCATCGGTGATATTGAGCACCGCCACCTGCACCGGCGCCAGCCAGGTCGGCAAGGCACCGGCATGCTGCTCGATCAGAATACCGATGAAACGCTCCAGACTGCCGACGATGGCGCGGTGCAACATGATGGGTCGATGGCGAGCACCATCTTCGCCCACATACTCTGCACCCAGTCGCTCGGGCATGTTCGGGTCCACCTGGATGGTGCCGCACTGCCAGGGGCGTCCCAGCGCATCCTTGAGCGTGTACTCGATCTTGGGACCATAGAAAGCACCTTCGCCAGGCAGGTACTCGAATGCACACCCAGAAGCGCGCAAGCCTTCGGCCAGCGCATTTTCGGCACGGTCCCAGCTTTCTTCCGACCCGATGCGCTGCTCCGGCCGCGTGGACAGTTTGTAGATGATGTCCGTGAAGCCAAAGTCCTTGTAGACCTTCTGCAGCAAGGTGGTGAACGCCACCACCTCCCCCTGGATCTGCTCTTCGGTGCAGAAGATATGGCCATCGTCCTGCGTGAAGGCGCGCACGCGCATGATGCCGTGCAGTCCGCCCGTAGGTTCGTTGCGGTGGCACTGGCCAAACTCGCCAAAACGCAGCGGCAAGTCGCGGTAACTTTTGATACCCTGGTTGAAGATCAGAATGTGGCCCGGGCAGTTCATCGGCTTGAGCGCGTAGTCGCGCTTTTCGCTTTCCGTGGTGAACATGTTCTCGCGGTACTTGTCCCAGTGCCCCGTCTTCTCCCACAGGCCCTTGTCCAGAATCTGCGGCCCCTTGACTTCCTGGTAGCCGTTGTCGCGGTAGACGCGGCGCATGTACTGCTCCACCTCTTGCCACAGCGTCCAGCCCTTGGGATGCCAGAACACCGTGCCAGGAGAGTGCTCGTCGATATGAAACAGGTCCAACTCGCGGCCCAGCTTGCGGTGGTCGCGCTTCTCGGCCTCCTCCAGCATGGTCAGGTACTGCTGCAGTTCATCCTTGGTCGCCCAGGCCGTGCCGTAAATGCGCTGCAGCATTTCATTGCGGTGGTCGCCACGCCAGTAAGCACCGGCCACCTTCATCAGCTTGAAAAACTTGAGCTTGCCGGTGCTGGGGACGTGCGGGCCACGGCACAGGTCTTCGAAGCTGCCTTCGCGGTACAGGCTGACATCTTCATTGCTCGGAATGCTGGCAATGATTTCCGCCTTGTAGTGCTCACCCAGGCTCTTGAAGTAAGCCACAGCCTCGTCACGCGGCAGCACGCGTCGCACCACAGGCTCGTCCTTGGAAGCCAGTTCCCCCATGCGTTTTTCGATCGCTGCCAGGTCTTCGGGCGTGAAGGGGCGCTTATAGGAAAAGTCGTAGAAAAACCCGTGCTCGATCACAGGGCCAATCGTGACCTGTGCCTCGGGAAACAACTCCTTGACCGCGTAGGCCAGCAAGTGGGCCGTGGAATGGCGGATCACCTCCAGGCCCTCGGCATCCTTGGCGGTGATGATGGAGAGCGGGCTGTCCTGCGCAATCAGGTAACTAGTATCGACCACCTTTTCACCGATCTTGCCCGCCAGGGCCGCCTTGGCCAGGCCGGTACCGATCGAAGCGGCCACCTCGGCCACCGTCACGGGACCAGGGTAGTCGCGTTGTGAGCCATCGGGGAGCGTGATGTGAATCATGGAAGTCCTTGTCAAATCTTGTAGGGGTGCAATGCAGCGCTTCTCATGCCAGAAACAAAAAAGCGCGGAACATGTCCGCGCTTTTTCAGGGTGAGTAGAGAAATCCTGTGCAGGCGCGAACGGCCAGCCTTAACGGCCGGTCAACATCTCCGATGTAGTTCGCGGTGTCATAACCAGAATGCCTTTCTCGCCCTTGTGCATTGATTGATGCAACTATTTTAGCCTGTTCCAGTAAAAAAGCCCGAAGCAGTTGCTTCGGGCTTTTGCGTCAGAGCGCAGACGATCAGTGGAACTGCTCTTCTTCGGTAGAACCGGTCAGCGCCTTCACGCTGGAAGAACCGCCCTGGATCACGGTGGTCACGTCGTCGAAGTAGCCTGCGCCCACTTCCTGCTGGTGCGACACGAAGGTGTAACCCTTCTCACGTGCTGCGAATTCAGGCTCTTGCACCATTTCGGTGTAGTGCTTCATGCCTTCGCCACGGGCGTATGCATGCGCAAACTGGAAGGTGTTGAACCAGTTGATGTGAATGCCGGCCAGCGTGATGAACTGGAACTTGTAACCCAGCGCCGACAGGTCTTCCTGGAAGGAAGCGATCTGCTTGTCGTTGAGGTTCTTCTTCCAGTTGAACGAAGGCGAGCAGTTGTACGACAGCAGCTTGCCGGGGCAGGCAGCCAGCACAGCCTGGGCGAATTCACGGGCGAAGCCGATATCGGGCACGCCGGTTTCGCACCACACCAGGTCGGCGTAGGGGGCGTAGGCGACACCACGGCTGATGGACTGTTCCAGACCATTCTTGACGCGGTAGAAACCTTCTTGCGTGCGCTCGCCGGTCAGGAAAGGCTTGTCGTTTGCGTCGTGGTCCGAGGTGATCAGGTTGGCGGCCTCAGCGTCGGTACGGGCCAGAATGATGGTGGGAACACCCATCACATCGGCAGCGAAACGTGCCGAAATCAGCTTTTCACAGGCTTCCTGCGTGGGAACCAGCACCTTGCCGCCCATGTGACCGCACTTCTTCACGGCAGCCAGCTGGTCTTCGAAGTGCACACCGGCAGCACCTGCGGCAATCATGTTCTTCATCAGCTCGAAGGCGTTGAGCACGCCACCGAAACCGGCTTCCGCATCCGCCACGATGGGCAGGAAGTAGTCGATGAATTCCTGATCGCCCGGGTTGATGCCACGGCTCCACTGGATTTCGTCGGCACGCTTGAAGGTGTTGTTGATGCGGCGCACCATGGTGGGCACCGAGTCATAGGCGTACAGCGATTGGTCGGGGTACATGGTTTCCGACGTGTTGCCGTCGGCAGCCACCTGCCAGCCCGACAGGTACACCGCTTCCAGACCTGCCTTGGCCTGCTGCATGGCCTGACCGGCAGAGATGGCGCCGAAGGCGTTGACGTAACCCTTCTTGGCACCGCCGTTGACCTTCTCCCACAGCTTCTCGGCACCGCGCTGGGCCAGGGTGTGCTGGGGCTGCAGGCTGCCGCGCAGGCGGACGACGTCGGCTGCGGTGTAACCGCGCTTGACACCCTTCCAGCGGGGGTTTTGGGCCCAGTCTTTTTCCAGGGCGGCAATTTGCTGTTCGCGGCTCAGTTGTTGGGTCAGGGATTGGGGCATGTGATGACTCCGTCGGTTGATTGAAATTTCTCGGAGCAGCAAAGGCTGCGCATGGGTGTACTTTAAGTCTTCTATAAGACTTGTGCAACATCTTATGTCTTATAGAAGACATAAATTTTCTCATTACAAATCAATAACTTGAAATTTACGTTTCATTTTGCGAAATTTGTTTTCTCAGATTGAGAAATATTATTGCGCAGCAACATTTGCACATTTCATATAGCAACATTCAATCTTTGCAATATGAAAATTTGCGCGGTGGTGCGGTCTTTCGCTGAAAGCCGACGGTGCTGCAAAGGCGAGAAACGTCCATTGTTGGTTGGCGGGCGTCGCGCTTCACCTCGAATGCTGCCCGCCGCCGGTCATCGAAGCCGCCCACTTTCGTCAGAAGTCGTCGCTCGAGCCCATGGCCAGGCTCTCGAACCGCGTCTGCGACTTCTGGAAGAACAGCTTGACGGTGCCCGTGGGGCCATTGCGCTGCTTGCCGATGATGATCTCGGCGACGTTCGGCTCCTTGCTGTCCTTGTTGTAGTAATCATCACGGTAGATGAACATGATGATGTCGGCATCCTGCTCGATGGCGCCGGATTCGCGCAGGTCGCTCATCATGGGGCGCTTGTCGGTGCGTGTCTCGACGCTGCGGTTGAGCTGCGAAAGCGCGATCACCGGGCACTGCAATTCCTTCGCCAGCATCTTCAGGCCGCGCGAAATCTCGCCCAGCTCGGTGGCGCGGTTCTCCCCCTGTGAGCCGCTGGAGCCGCTCATGAGCTGCAGGTAGTCCACCACAATCATGCCCAGCTTGCCGCACTGGCGCGCCAGGCGCCGGGCGTTGGCACGCAATTCACTCGGCGTCAGGCCCGGTGTTTCGTCTATGTGCAAAGAGACATTGCGCAGACGTTCAATAGCCTCCGTCAATCGCGGCCATTCGTCGTCGGTCAGTTTGCCAGTGCGCAAATGGCCTTGTTCGATACGACCAATGGAGCCCACGATACGCACGGCCAATTGGGCAGCGCCCATTTCCATTGAAAAAATGGCAACCGGCAGGCCTTCGTTCAATGCCACATGCTCGGCAATGTTCACGGCAAAGGCCGTCTTGCCCATCGACGGGCGCGCCGCCAGTACCACCATGTCACCCGCCTGCAGGCCCGATGTCATGCGATCGAGGTCGATGAAACCAGTGGGCACGCCCGTGATGTCGTTGGGGTTGTCGGCCATCTCCTGCACACGGTCCAGCAGGTTGACCACCAGGGTATCCATGGCCTGGAAGCCCTGCTTCATGCGCGAGCCTTCTTCGCCGATGTTGAAGATCTTTTGCTCGGCCTCGTCGAGAATCTTGTCCACCGGTTTGCCCTGGGGATTGAAGGCGTTGGTGGCGATTTCATCGCTGGCGGTGACCAGTTTGCGCAGGATGGCGCGCTCACGCACGATCTCGGCGTAGCGACGGATATTGCTGGCGCTGGGCACGTACTGTGCCAAAGCATTCAGGTAGACCAGGCCGCCTATTTCCTCCGATTTACCCAGACTCTGCAACTTCTCGAAGACGGTGATCACGTCGGCCGGCTTGCTGGCATTGACCAGTCCCGCAATGGCCGTGTAGATCATCTGGTGCTCGTGCCGGTAAAAATCACTCTCTACCAGCAGATCACCCACCCGGTCCCAGGCATGGTTGTCGAGCAGCAGGCCACCCAGCACACTCGACTCGGCCTCTATGGAATGCGGCGGTATGCGCAACTGCGCGATCTGCCGGTCGTAGGGGGCAAACGCGTCATCTGCGGGCGGGGGTACATCAAACATGGGGTTCCTTGGGGCAAGCTTTTGATCGTATCAACGGCGCTGGTCTGCGTCACCGCACAAGCCTGTGCGCTACCTGTGGACAAGCACGGGACAAGGCGTGCACAAGCAGTGCACGAGCCTTGCATGACAACGGCAGAAAAACAAAAACCGCCCGGAGGCGGTTTTTGCAGGGGCGCAGTGCGCGATCAGGCAGTTTCGCCGTAGACCGAAACCGTGACATCCACCACCACATCGGTGTGCAGAGCCACGCTCACGGCGCTGTCGCCAACTGTCTTGATGGGGCCATTGGGCAGTCGAACCTGCGACTTCACAATCTTGTAGCCCAGCTTGTTCAGTTCTTCCGAGATGTCATGGTTGGTCACGGAGCCAAACAGGCGACCGTCCACACCGGATTTCTGGGTCAGCTTCACGGTACTGCCAGCCAGCTTCTCGCCTTCGGCCTGTGCCGCAGCCAGCTTCTCGGCCGCAGCCTTTTCGAGTTCGGCACGCTTGGCTTCGAATTCGGCCTTGGCAGCCGTCGTTGCGCGGCGGGCGCGACCCGAGGGGATCAGGAAGTTGCGCGCATAGCCGTCTTTGACCTTGACGATTTCGCCGAGGTTACCGAGGTTCACAACCTTGTCGAGCAGGATGATTTGCATGGGTTGTGCTCCTTAGATCTTGTGCTGGTCGCTGTACGGCACCAGGGCCAGGAAGCGGGCGCGCTTGATGGCGGTGTTGAGCTGGCGCTGGAAGATGGCGCGCGTGCCGGTCAGGCGCGCGGGGATGATCTTGCCGTTTTCGGCGATGAAATCGCGCAGGGTGTCAACGTCCTTGTAGTCGATTTCTTCGACGCCCGTGACGGTGAAGCGGCAGAAGCGCTTGCGCTTGAACAGCAGCGATTGGGTATTGCGCTTGGGGCGCTTGTCTTTGTTGAATTTCTTGAACGTGGCCATTGCGGACCTCTCGAAAATTAATCTTGTTGAATATCCTGGATGTGGAGCACCGGATGCTTGCCGTTGCGCGGCGTGGCCAGGAAACCGGTAAAGCGCCAAAGGCTTCCAATCGGCTGGCGGGCCAGCCGCTCTGCCATGGCGCCAAAAGCCACCGCTTTCATGACCGCATTCACATCGCGCATCTGGCCGGCTTCTTGCTGCTGCGAACGGTGCTCAAGGCGCAGTTCGATGGCGGGCACACCAGCAGGCGTGAATCGCAGGGCCGCAGCCTCGGCGATACAGGCCTTGATCGCTACGTGGTTCTCCACTCCCCTTGAAAGCGTGGGCTCAGCGCTCGTTGGCAGCGGCGTATTCGGCCTGGCTGACCTTGCGGGCTTCTTCGCGCTCGACGGTCTTCATCATGGAGGAAGGGCCGGTTTCGGCTTTCTTCTTCTGAACCGTCAGGTGGCGCAACACGGCGTCGTTGAACTTGAAGGCGTGCTCCAGCTCAGCCATCACAGCCTGGTCGGCCTCGATGTTCACGCACAGGTAGTGGGCCTTGGCCAGCTTGTTGATCAGGTATGCCAGTTGACGGCGGCCCCAGTCTTCCACGCGGTGCACCTTGCCACCGCCAGCGGTGATCATGCCCTTGTAGCGCTCGAGCATGGCGGGAACCTGCTCGCTTTGATCCGGGTGGATCAACAGAATGATTTCGTAATGACGCATGCATACTCCTTCTGGATTGAAACCACCTGCTGCGTCTGTAGCAGTGTGGTAAGGCAAATCCAAGCATTATAGCCCGCTTGGAAGCTTCTGTACACTTACGCCTTCCCGCAGGGCCTTGCGCAGACTGTAAAAGGTTGCATTCGGCATCTTTTCAGCCTTTCGCCTTGAAATGCAGGGCATTGTCCCTAAGTGCAGCGGGCATTCACTGACCCTTAACCGCTTCAGAACCATCGACATGTCCGAAAACAATCCTTCTGCCCCCGACAACGGCGCCCTTGCACCCGAAGAAATGGAAGCTGCCATGGCAGCCCACGCCTCCGACGAGATGAGCCGTCTGCAGAATGAACTGGCTGAACTCAAGGCCAAGAGCGCAGATCTGGCCGACCAGTTCCTGCGCGCCAAGGCCGATGCCGAGAACGCCCGCCGCCGCGCCGAAGAGGAAGTGTCCAAGGCACGCAAATTTGGCATCGAGAGCTTTGCCGAGAGCCTGCTGCCCGTGTGCGACAGCCTAGACGCTGCACTGGCGATCCAGAATGCGACGGCAGAACAGCTGCGCGAGGGCTCCGGGGCGACGCTGCGCCAGCTGCAATCGGCTCTGGAGCGCAACAAGGTGCTGGCCATCAGCCCCGCCGCAGGCGAGAAGTTCGACCCCCACTTTCACCAGGCCATCAGCATGGTGCCTGCGGCCCAGGAGGCCAACACCGTGGTGAGCGTGCTGCAGAAAGGCTATGCCATCGCCGACCGCATCCTGCGCCCTGCCCTGGTCACCGTGGCCGCTCCCCAATAAATAAATGCACCGCCCGGCTTGAAGCGGGCAGAGTTATCCACAAGTTACGAGCTATCCAAACCTTTTTGACATCGCGGAGAAGAACATGGGAAAAATCATCGGTATCGACCTGGGCACCACCAACAGCTGCGTGTCCATCATGGAAGGCAACACCACACGCGTGATCGAGAACAGCGAAGGTGCCCGCACCACGCCCTCGATCGTGGCGTACCAGGAAGACGGGGAAATCCTCGTTGGCGCCTCGGCCAAGCGCCAGGCCGTGACCAATCCCAAGAACACGCTGTACGCGGTCAAACGCCTGATCGGCCGCAAGTTCACCGAGAAGGAAGTGCAGAAGGACATCGATCTGATGCCCTACAAGATCGTGGCCGCCGACAACGGCGACGCCTGGATCGAAGTGCGCGGCAACAAGATCTCGGCACAACAGGTGTCTGCCGACATTCTGCGCAAGATGAAGAAGACCGCCGAGGACTACCTGGGCGAGCCCGTGACCGAGGCCGTCATCACCGTGCCCGCGTACTTCAACGACGCACAGCGCCAGGCCACCAAGGACGCAGGCCGCATTGCCGGCCTGGACGTCAAGCGCATCATCAACGAACCCACCGCTGCGGCCCTGGCCTTCGGCCTGGACAAGCAGGAAAAGGGCGACCGCAAGATCGCCGTGTATGACCTGGGTGGCGGCACGTTCGACGTGTCCATCATCGAAATCGCCGACGTGGATGGCGAAAAGCAGTTCGAAGTGCTCTCGACCAACGGCGACACCTTCCTGGGTGGCGAAGACTTCGACCAGCGCATCATCGACTTCATCATTGGCGAGTTCAAGAAGGAACAGGGCGTGGACCTGTCCAAGGACGTGCTGGCCCTGCAACGCCTGAAGGAAGCCGCCGAAAAGGCCAAGATCGAGCTGTCGAACTCGGCTGCCACCGACATCAACCTGCCTTACGTGACGGCCGATGCCTCGGGCCCCAAGCACCTGAACATCAAGCTCACCCGCGCCAAGCTGGAGAGCCTGGTCGACGAACTGATCGAGCGCACCATTGCGCCCTGCCGCACGGCCATCAAGGACGCAGGTATCAGCGTGTCCGACATCAACGATGTGATCCTGGTCGGCGGCATGACCCGCATGCCCAAGGTGCAGGAGAAGGTCAAGGAATTCTTCGGCAAGGACCCCCGCAAGGATGTGAACCCCGATGAAGCCGTGGCCGTGGGCGCCGCCATCCAGGGCCAGGTGCTCTCGGGCGACCGCAAGGACGTGCTGCTGCTGGACGTGACGCCGCTCTCCCTGGGCATCGAAACCCTGGGCGGCGTGATGACCAAGATGATCACCAAGAACACCACGATCCCGACGAAGTTCGCACAGACCTTCTCCACGGCCGACGACAACCAGCCGGCCGTGACCATCAAGGTGTTCCAGGGTGAGCGCGAGATCGCCTCGGGCAACAAGCTGCTGGGCGAATTCAACCTGGAAGGCATTCCGCCAGCCGCCCGTGGAACGCCGCAAATCGAAGTGTCTTTCGACATCGATGCCAACGGCATCCTGCACGTGGGCGCCAAGGACAAGGGCACCGGCAAGGAAAACAAGATCACCATCAAGGCCAACTCGGGTCTGTCCGAGGAGGAGATCCAGAAGATGGTCAAGGACGCCGAGCTGAACGCCGCCGACGACAAGAAGAAGCTCGAACTGGTGCAGGCCAAGAACCAGGGCGAAGCCGCTGTCCACAGCGTCAACAAGAGCCTGACCGAGCACGGCGACAAGCTCGAGTCCGCAGAAAAGGACGCCATCACCGCGGCAGTCAAGGCATTGGAAGAAGCTCTGAAGGGCGAAGACAAGGCCGCGATCGACGAAAAGACCACGGCGCTGATGGCTGCCAGCCAGAAGCTGGGCGAAAAGATGTACGCCGAATCACAGGCAGCTCAAGCCGCCCAGGCTGCCGGTGGTGCAGAGGCCGCAGGCGCGTCGGCTGGTGGAGCATCCAGCAAGCCCGCAGACGATGACAACGTCGTCGATGCCGAGGTGAAGGAAGTCAAGAAGGGCTGAGCGAGCTCCGTTGACCTGAGCCGCCGCGCAACGCTCGTCACGGGCTGCGCGGCGTTCCTGTTCCAACCGGGTTCCGAATCACTATGTCCAAAAGAGACTTTTACGAAATTCTGGGCGTCCCGAAAAACGCCTCGGACGAAGAAATCAAGAAGGCCTATCGCAAGCTGGCGATGAAGCACCACCCTGACCGCAACCAGGGGGATGCCGCCAAGCCTGCCGAAGAGAAGTTCAAGGAGGCCAAAGAGGCCTACGAGATGCTCTCGGACCCGCAAAAGCGCGCTGCATACGACCAGTACGGCCATGCAGGCGTGGACCCGAACATGCGTGGCCCTGGCGGGCCGGGTGCGGAAGGGTTCGGCGGCTTCGCCGAGGCCTTTGGCGACATTTTTGGCGACATGTTCGGCCAAGGACGTGGTGGCCGGGGTGGCAGCCGGGTGTACCGGGGCAGTGACCTGTCCTATGCCATGGAAATCACCCTGGAAGAAGCAGCCAAGGGCAAGGATGCGCAAATCCGCATTCCCTCATGGGACAGCTGCGACACCTGCCATGGCAGCGGCGCCAAGCCCGGCACCAGCGCCAAGACCTGTGGCACCTGCCAAGGTTCGGGCACGGTGCAGATGCGCCAGGGCTTCTTCAGCGTGCAACAAACCTGCCCGCACTGTCGCGGTACCGGCAAGATCATCCCCGAGCCCTGCACGACCTGCCACGGCCAGGGCAAGCTCAAGCGCCAGAAGACGCTGGAAGTGAAAATCCCCGCCGGCATCGACGATGGCATGCGCATCCGCTCCACGGGCAACGGCGAACCTGGTACCAACGGGGGGCCTCCGGGTGACCTGTACATCGAGATCCGCATCAAGAAGCACGACATCTTCGAGCGCGATGGCGACGACCTGCACTGCCAGGTGCCGGTGAGCTTCATCACCGCTGCGCTGGGCGGTGAGATCGACGTCCCCACGCTCGCGGGCAAGGCCGCCATCGACATTCCCGAAGGCACGCAGGCGGGCAAGCAGTTCCGTCTGCGCGGCAAGGGCATCAAGGGCGTGCGCTCCAGCTACCCTGGCGACCTGTACTGTCACATCGTGGTCGAGACGCCCGTCAAGCTCACCGAGCACCAGCGCAAGCTGCTGCGCGAGCTGGAGGAATCGTTCAAGAAGGGTGGCGCGCGCCACTCCCCCAGCGCCGAGAGCTGGACGGACAGGCTGAAAAACCTGTTCACCTGAGGTCTCGCGCCGCCCCGCGCGGCGTAACATGGAGGCATCCCTTGCCACAGGAATGCCTCCATGTCCGTCAGCATCACCTTTCTGGGCGGGGCCGGCACCGTTACCGGCTCCAAGTACCTCGTCCGCCACAACAACCACAGCCTGCTGCTCGACTGCGGGTTGTTCCAGGGCTACAAGCTGCTGCGCCTGCGCAACTGGCAGCCGCTGCCCGTCACGCCGCACCAGATCGACTCCGTGGTGCTCACCCATGCCCACCTGGACCACAGCGGCTACCTGCCGCTGCTGGCGCGCGACGGCTACACCAAGGACGTGCACTGCACCCCTGGCACGCGCGACCTGTGCGCCATCCTGCTGCCCGACAGCGGCCACCTGCAGGAAGAGGATGCCGCCTACCTCAACCGCCACGCCCTGTCCAAGCACCAGCCCGCGCTGCCGCTGTACACGCGGCTTGACGCGCTGCACAGCCTCAAGCAGTTGCGCCCACACCCTTTTGGCAAGGCTTTCGAGCCCATCCCCGGCTGGCGCGTGCAGTTCAGCCATGCAGGACACATCCTGGGCGCCGCCAGCGTGCTGCTGGAGGTGGGCGGGCGGCGCATCCTGTTCTCGGGCGACTTGGGGCGCAGCGACGATCTGCTGATGCGCCCACCCGACGCCCCCCCTGCGGCCGAT
>JAPKHH010000199.1:0-3303 GCA_026647025.1 Giesbergeria sp. | reverse complement strand
GATCGTGCTGGGCCTGGGCTCGTTTGAAATGAGCATGCTGGTGGTGGCGCTCATGATGCTGCTGCTGGCCCATGTGCTGGCCGAGGGCTGCCGTCTGCAGGCCGAAGCCAACGCGTTCGTGTAATTCATCCAGGACACCCACCCATGGCGATTGTTGTCACGCTGGATGAAATGCTCGTGCGCCGCAAGGTCAAGTCGCGGGATCTTGCGGCCCATGTGGGCATTACCGAGGCAAATTTGTCCCTGCTCAAGAGCGGCAAGGTCAAAGGGGTGCGCTTCGAGACCCTGTCCGCCATTTGCAGCTACCTGCAGTGCCAGC
Organism: Giesbergeria sp.; assembly: GCA_026647025.1. GTDB lineage: Bacteria > Pseudomonadota > Gammaproteobacteria > Burkholderiales > Burkholderiaceae_C > Simplicispira. The sequence goes on along the minus strand of JAPKHH010000199.1, from coordinate 2,984 downwards.
CTGGGGATCTGCTGACCTGGATACCCGATGCAGGGGCGGCGGCACCGGCCGGTCTGGCCAGTAGCTCACCGCACGAGTAAGCCGATGTGCGCCGCCCCGGCACGCGGCCGCCTGGTCTGGGCAGCGGCTGGGTCACTGATGCTGCATGCCGTCGGGCTGGCGGTGCTGTGGCGGACGCTGGTGCCCCAGTCCGTCCTGCCGGCTCCATCGCAGGTGCCGCCCCCGGCCATGCTGTGGGTGGCGCTGGCGCCTGCGCCTGCGCCCGCATCGGCTCCTGCGTTTGCGGTGCCAGGCGAAACCGACAAAGCGGCCGGGGCGCGCACCGCAGCGCCAGGAACCCGAAGGCTTGCCACAGCGGCCATCGTCCGGCCGCTGCCGAGAGGGCGCGTGCCCCCGCCCATGGCAAGTCCTGCCCTTTCGGCGCCCGAGGCCGCCGTTGTGGCGATGCCAGGTCCGCCTGCTTCCGCTGCGCAGCCGCAGGCCGCACCTGGGCCGGATGCCGTGGTGCGCGCGCTGGAGCGGGAGCGCGCCTGGCAGCGTCGGCAAGGGCGGGCCCTCGCGCCGCAAAGCTGGGGCGATGAGGCAGCCATCGCAATGGGTGCCGGAACCGTGGTGCGCGACCGCGCAGGACCAGGGGGCTCACGCACCACCAAGGTGTCGGGACCGTGGGGCGACTATTGCGTGGAGCTGCCCTCCGTCGACCAGCCGTCGGCCATGGGCGCTGCGCCGCGCATGGCGCCTGCACGTACCTGTCGCTGACGTCATCGGTCTGCTGTCACCCGATCCAAGCCGATCACTTGTGCCGCGGTCCCTCGTCCCGGGCAACGCCAGGCCAGGCCAGGGGCGTCACGCCCTGTCTTTCCCATTAAGATTTCACGGTTTATTCACCACACAGAGGGACACCACATGGCACAGCAGTTTCTGGAAATGCCCGACAGTCAGGGCTACTTTGGCGAATACGGAGGGCAGATCCTCCCGCCCGAACTCAAGGCCGTGATGGATGACATCAACACCGCCTACGAGGAAGTGCGCCAGACGGCAGCGTTCCAGGACGAGCTGGCGGAGCTCTACGCCCATTACGTCGGTCGGCCCAGTCCGATCTTCTACGCCCGGCGCCTTTCGGAGCGCCAGGGCGGCGCGCACATCCATCTCAAGCGCGAAGACCTGAACCACACCGGCGCGCACAAGATCAACCACTGCCTGGGCGAAGCGCTGCTGGCCAAACACATGGGCAAGACCAAGGTGCTGGCCGAAACGGGTGCGGGCCAGCACGGCGTGGCGCTGGCGTCGGCCTGCGCGCTGGTGGGCATCGAGTGTGAAATCCACATGGGCGAGATCGACATCGCCAAGGAGCACCCGAACGTCACCAAGATGAAAATCCTGGGCTGCAAGCTGGTGCCTGTGACGCGCGGCACGCGCACCCTCAAGGACGCGGTGGACAGCGCGTTTGAAGAGTACCTGAAAGACCCGGTGCATTTCTTCTACGCCATCGGCTCGGTGGTGGGCCCGCACCCTTTCCCCAAGATGGTGCGCGACTTCCAGAGCATCGTCGGGCGCGAGGCCCGGGCACAGTTTCTGGCAGAGCACCAGCGCCTGCCCAACGTGGTGACGGCCTGCGTGGGCGGCGGCTCGAACGCCATGGGCATCTTCACGGAATTCCTGCCCGATGCCGATGTGCAGCTCGTGGGTGTCGAGCCTGCCGGTCGCGGCCTGGACACTCCCGACCATGCGGCCACCATGACGCTGGGCACCAAGGGCGCCATCCACGGGTTCATTTGCTACAACCTGCAGGATGACAAGGGCGAACCGCTGCCGGTGTATTCGATCGCTTCGGGTCTGGACTACCCAGGCGTTGGGCCGCAGCATTGCTATCTGAAGGACGTGGGCCGCGTGCGCTACGAAACCGTGACGGACGACGAATGCCTGGACGCCTTCATGACGCTCTCGCGCACCGAGGGCATCATTCCGGCACTAGAGAGCGCCCACGCCGTGGCCTACGCCATGAAGGTGGCAAAAACCATGTCGCCCGATCAGAATATTCTGGTCAACCTCTCGGGCCGGGGTGACAAGGATGCCGATTTTGTGGCGCAGCACCTGGGGTTGTAAACTTTGAGCAAAAAAGGCTGCTGGCGCTTTATGCATAAGCGCTAGCGGCTATTTTTTTGATAGTAACAATGCGGCCCTGAGCGCGCAATGCCGCTACAGGCGGGCCGTGGGCGCGGCGCGCTCCAGCAGCATGGCATCCCCGTAGCTGAAGAACCGGTACTCCTGCGCAATCGCATGGCGGTACAGCGCCATCACCTGGTCATAGCCCGCAAAGGCGCTCACCAGCATCATCAGCGTGCTTTTGGGCAGATGGAAGTTGGTCACCAGCAGGTCCACCACCTGGAACGCGAATCCCGGCGTGATGAAGATATTGGTGTCGCCCGTCGCCAGTCCAGAGCGCGCCCAGGATTCGAGCGTGCGCACCGTCGTCGTGCCCACGGCCACCACGCGGCCGCCGCGCTGGCGGCAGCGCTCCAGGGCGGCCAGGGTGGCCAGGGGCACCTCGTACCACTCGCTGTGCATCTGGTGCTCGGCCAGGTTTTCGGTCTTGACGGGCTGGAAGGTGCCGGCGCCGACATGCAGCGTCACGCTGGCGCGCTCGATGCCGCGCCGGGTCAGGTCGGCCAGCACCGCTTCGTCAAAATGCAGTGCGGCGGTGGGGGCAGCCACGGCGCCGGGTGCGCGGGCAAAAACAGTCTGGTAACGCTGGCTGTCCTCGGCCGCGTCGGGGTCGTTGCCGGTGTGCTGCTGGCGTTCGATATACGGGGGCAGGGGCAGGTGGCCGTGGCGCTCCATCAGATCCCAGGGGCTCTCGTGGGCCGGGCCGTGCAGGGCGAAGCGGAACAGCGGCCCCTGCGCATCGGGCCAGCGGCCCAGCAGCGTGCCGTCAAAGCCACCGGCGCCGAGCCCTCCGGCCAGGTGCACGGTGCTGCCGGGCA
>JAPKHH010000198.1:0-3311 GCA_026647025.1 Giesbergeria sp. | reverse complement strand
GGTAACCAGTTGACTCAATGCCTTGCTGAAATCAGGCGCAGCCAGCAACGAATAGACGAAAGCTGTGGTCGAAGGTCCAGCTGGCACGAATGGCAAGAACTCGGTTGAGCAAACTGCATTCTGACCAACGGTGCTGGGCAACCAGACACGTGGGATATGGGGATTCAGCTTGGACACCAGCACCGCATCCTCCGGCACCGAGGTCTTATTGCTCTTGATTGCCCCACCTAATTCCTGGATTGGCATCTGCCCAGCATCGAAGGCCGGCAGACTGAAATGTTGAAACTCGGCGTGAGGCAGAGTGCCGGGGTTGACGCTGCCTTTGTGAAGGCGCATCAGGCTCGCCAGTTTCCCAATCTTCCATCCCTTGGGCACCATCCCCAACTCCGTCTCTTCAAACGAATCCGGAAACAGCGCCGCCGTGGCCTCGTCCATGCCGCCGGGGGCACGGCCTTCCATCTTGGCGCGCACGGGGTCGAAATCGACGAACCACGACTTGAACAGCGCTTGGGCGATGGCTTCGAGGGTGGCGTTGGTTTCGCGTAGCAGGGTGATGCGGTCGTCGAGTTCGCCAAGAATCGAAGCAACCTCTTGTTGAATGTCTAACTGTGGCAACCTTAGTTTGAACTTGAAGCAATCACCCACACGAATGTGGCTTACCACCGAACCAGAGCCCTCATGACTGCCGAACTGGTGCTGCAGCGCTGGCGAGAGGAATGAATAGAGAAGAAAGCGGGAGTCAAGCAATGCAGGATTCGGTCGGTATTGCATCAGCCTTTGGCCAAGGAACACACCCTTGGCTTCGGTGACATAGCCAACCTCTCCGATTGGAGCCTCTCTGGTCAGTATCACGTCACCAAGTTCAAGTTCTGCGCGCCGAGTCCACTTCTGATACGTCTCTTCGGTAACGTACTTGCAATCGGAAAGGTCGATTCGCCCATTACGCACGTTTGTCGTGCGAATCATCCGGTAGGGCGTTGTATCTGGTACGACCGGAGCAGTTTTGTTGACGCAATCGACAATCAGCGAGCACACCTCATCAACAGAGACCAGAGGCCACTCAGAACTCATACCCCAGCCCCCCCAGCTTCTGCCGAATCAGCGCATCCAGCTCCGCACCCTTGGCCATTTGCTCGCCCAGCTTTTCGGTCAGCTTGCGCATCTTCTCGTCAAAGGCGTCGTCGTCGTCTTCCACCTCTTCGGCGCCCACATAGCGGCCCGGGGTCAGCACATGGTCATGCTGGGCAATCTCGGCCAGCGGCACGCTGCGGCAAAAGCCGGGTTGGTCCTGGTAGTCGGTGACGGTTGCGCCGTCTTCCACCTCACCCCGCCAGGCAGCCACGGTCTCGGCAATGCGGGTGATGGCCGCATCGTCCAGCTCGGCCTGCACGCGCGAAATCATCTTGGCCTGCTTGCGGGCGTCGATGAACAGCACCTCGCCCTTGCGCTTCTTGGTCTTGGCCAGGAACCACAGGCAGGCGGGTATCTGGGTGTTGAAGAACAGTTGCCCCGGTAAGGCGACCATGACTTCCACCACGTCGGCATCAACCATTGCAGCGCGAATCACGCCTTCGTTGTTCTGGCTGGAACTCATGCTGCCGTTGGCCAGCACGATGCCAGCACGGCCACTGTCTTTGAGGTGGTGCAGCATGTGCTGCAGCCAGGCGTAATTGGCGTTGCCTTGCGGCGGGTCGCCGTACACCCAGCGCGGGTCGCCTTCCAAGCTGCCGTGCCACCAGTCGGAGATGTTGAACGGTGGGTTGGCCAGAATGAAGTCAGCCCGCAGGTCGGCGTGCTGGTTGCGGGTGAAGGTGTCGGCCGGTTCGCGCCCGAGGTTGAAGTCGATGCCCCGGATGGCCAGGTTCATGGCCGCCAGGCGCCAGGTGGTGGGATTGGCTTCTTGCCCGTAGATGGACACATCCCCCAGCTTGCCGCCGTGGGCTTCGATGAACTTCTCGCTCTGCACGAACATGCCACCGGAGCCGCAGCACGGGTCGTACACCTTGCCCTGGTGCGGAGCCAGCACGGCCACCAGGGTTTTGACGATGCTGGCTGGCGTGTAGAACTGCCCGCCGCGCTTGCCTTCGGCATTGGCGAACATGCCCAGGAAGTATTCGTACACCTGGCCCAGCACGTCACGGGCCACGGCGGGGTTGTCTCCGAAGCCGATGGTGGAAACCAGGTCCACCAGCTCGCCCAGCTTGCCATCGGGCAACTGGGCACGGGCGTAGCGCTTGTCCAGAATGCCTTTGAGCTTGGGGTTCTCTGCCTCGATGATGGTCAGGGCGTTGTCGATGAACTTGCCAATCTCCACGTTCTTGGCCATGGAGCGGATGGTTTCCCAGCGGGCACCCTCGGGCACCCAGAACACGTTGGCACTCTTGTAATAGTCCCGGTCTTCCAGCTCGGCGGCGATGTCTTCAGCGTCGGCCTCGCCGTAATAGAACTCGTCTTCAGGGTTCCTCAGGCGGGCTTCCACCTCCAAACGGCGCGCAACGAAGGTGTCACTGACGTACTTCAGGAAGATGAGGCCCAGCACCAGGTGCTTGTATTCGGCAGCGTCCATGTTGGCGCGCAGCTTGTCGGCGGTGGCCCACAGTGTTTTTTTGATGTCGTCGAGCATGGAGCGGCAGTGACCAGGGATGTAACAAAAATGCGCCCCATTATGTCGGCATACCAAGGGATAGCCTCGTATGCCGCCGCCTGGGAAGCTGGCGCCTGACCTGTCTTCGGACCTGCACTGGATGTGTAGTTGAACTTCACAAATAGAACGCAAGTTATTGATATATAACGTTTTTTTTGATTTCGTGGTATTCTTTTGGCTATCCTGAACAAGAGGTACGCCATGCCCAGGAAGCTCAAGAGTCCGACGCGAACCATTTCAAACGCCGGCGAACATCCCAAGTTCATGGGACTGATGACTTCTCCAAAGGCCCACCCTGCAAGGCGCAAGATGGGGACGGCGCCACCGGATAGCGGCGTACTCGCCTTCGACTCTCTCAGTGCCTTGGCCTGCGCCACGTACCTTGAGTGGCGACAAGACGTGGTTCAGTTTGACTTTGAACCGCGGAAATTCGACTTTGACGCAAACGGCGATTTACCGGCGGTGTCTTGCATTCCGGACTACGAGGCGACCCTCGACACCGGCGAGCAGGCCATCTTTGAAGCCAAATATTCACGCGAGCAACTTCGTCCCGCCGAAGAAGCCAAGCTGCGTTTGCTGGAGGCATCAGCATGGCCTTGGTGTTGCGGTAGGTCTTGAACATGATGGCGTCGCGCAGCGCCGCCGTGTTGCAGAAGCGCGAGCGCTG
>JAPKHH010000197.1:0-3322 GCA_026647025.1 Giesbergeria sp. | reverse complement strand
TCATGGCCTACATGACGGCGCAGCTCGCGCTGGAGCAATGCCTGGCCTACGTGAAGGAGCGCACCACCTTCGGCAAGCCGCTGTCCAAGCACCAGGTCATCCGCCACAAGCTGGCCGAGATGGCCACGCAGGTGGATGTGGCGCGTGAGTACGCTTACCGCTGCGCTGCGCGCATGCAGGCGGGCGAGAGCGCCATCGCCGAGGTGTCCATGGCCAAGAACTTCGCCACCTCGGTCTCCAGCATGGTGACCGACGAGGCGGTGCAGATTTTTGGCGGCATGGGCTTCATGCGTGAATCGCTGGTGGAGCGCCTGTACCGTGACAACCGCATCCTGTCGATTGGCGGCGGCACGCATGAGATCATGAACGAGATCATTGCCAAGCAACTGGGGCTTTGACAAGGGTGTGCTTCCCATGCCCGCGTGGCGTTCGGGCTTGCGGCTCCTTGGCTTGATGCGGCACCGGCCCGGGCTGGACGTTGCTGCCATCGAGTCGCGGGGAGCGCGCGGCATCGCCCCTGCGATATTGCCCTGACATTGGCGCCCAGCCAGTCGCGGCGCTTTTACACTGGGTGGCATGATCACCTTTCACAACCCGCTGCACCACCTGCACGCCCCGGCCTATGAGTTCTTCCGGGGTGAGCGGGTGCCGTGCTTCGAGAAGCCAGCGCGCGCTGACTATGTCGAGACCCGCCTGACCGAACGCGGCCATGCGCTGCGGGCGCCGGACCAGGACTGCACCCCCGCGCTGGCCCGGGTACATGCGCCGCGCTACCTGCAATTTCTCACGACGGCCTGGTCGCAGTGGCTGGCGCTTGACCTGGCCAACGCCGATGTCCAGCCCTTTCCGTCGGTCTGGCCTGTGCGCACCCTGCGCAGCGACATCGAACCCGACAATTTCGTCGCCCGCCTCGGGCTGTATTCCATGGACAACGGTTCACCCTTGGCTGCCGGCACCTGGCAGGCGGCCAAGGCCGGCGCCGATGCCGCCGCCAGCGCCGCAGTGCGTGTCGCCGGTGGCGCCCGTGCGGCGTTCTGCTGCACGCGCCCGCCGGGCCACCATGCGGGGCCGGACTTCATGGGGGGGTACTGTTTTCTGAACAACGCGGCCGTGGCCGCGCAAACGCTGCGCAACCAGGGCGCCGCCCGCGTGGCTGTGCTCGATGTCGACTACCACCATGGCAACGGCACGCAGAGCATTTTTTATGACCGCGCCGATGTGCTGTTCGTCAGCATCCATGGCGACCCGCGCACCGAGTACCCGTTCTACCTGGGCCATGCCGATGAAACCGGTGAAGGCGCCGGGGCTGGTTTCAATCTCAACCTTCCCCTGGCGGCGGGGAGCTCTGTCGTGGCCTGGTTTGATGCTTTGGAGCATGCCTGTGGGCGCATTGCGGCGGATGGAGTCGATGCCCTGGTGGTGTCGCTGGGGCTCGATACCTACGAGGGCGATCCGATCTCGCGCTTCGCGCTGGCTTCATCCGACTTTTTGCGTCTGGGCGAGCGCCTGGCACGGCTGGGCATGCCCACGGTATTTGTGCTGGAGGGTGGCTATGCGGCAGCAGAGTTGGGCACCAATGCGGTGAACGTGCTCGATGGTTTTGAACAGGCTTGATGACAGAAGGAATGGGTATGGTGGATACGGTCGATTGCGTGGTGGTGGGTGCGGGCGTGGTGGGGCTGGCGGTGGCGCGTGTGCTGGCGCTGCAGGGGCGCGAGGTGCTGGTGCTGGAAGCCGCGGACGCCATGGGTACCGGCACCAGCGCGCGCAACAGCGAGGTCATCCATGCGGGCCTGTACTACGCCACGGGTTCGCTCAAGGCACGCCTGTGTGTGCAGGGCCGCGAGATGTTGTACGACTACTGCGCCGAGCGCCATGTTCCGCACCAGCGCTGCGGCAAACTGGTGGTGGCCACGGATGCCGCGCAGTTGCCTGCCTTGCAGGCAGTGCAGCGCCACGCCCAGGCCAATGGCGTGCTCGATCTGGAGTGGCTTGATCGCGAAGCAGCGCAGGCGCTGGAGCCTGCCCTGGAGTGTGTGGCTGCCCTGCATTCACCCAGCACGGGCATTGTGGACAGCCACGCACTGATGCTGGCCTTGCTGGGAGATCTGGAGCACCACGGTGGCGTTTTGGCATTGAATTCGCCTCTGGCGCACGCCCAGTGTGCGCGAGAAGCTATTGAATTAATAGCAGAAGATGGCACGCGATTGCGTGCAACAACGGTGGTGAACGCGGCTGGTCTGGCCGCCCCCGGCCTGGCGGCGCGGTTTGCAGGCATGGACCCGGTGCATGTACCGCAGGCGTGCTATGCCAAGGGCAACTATTTCACGCTCAGTGGCCGGGCGCCATTCTCCCGCCTGATCTATCCGGTGCCCGAAGCCGCAGGTCTGGGTGTGCACCTGACGCTGGATCTGGGTGGACAGGCCAAGTTTGGCCCCGACGTGCAGTGGGTCGATAGCGCCGACGATCTGCTGGTGGATGCAGCGCGGGGCGATGCTTTTTACGCACAAGTGCGCAAGTACTGGCCGGGGCTGCGCGATGGGGCGCTGGCGCCAGGCTATGCCGGCATTCGCCCCAAGGTGCGTGGCTCGCAGGGCCTGATGACCGACTTTTGCATCCAGGGGCCGACAGTGCACGGGGTGCCCGGGCTGGTTCAGTTGTTCGGCATCGAATCGCCCGGCCTGACCAGCGCGCTGGCCATTGGCGCCCATGTCGCTGCCCTGCTGCAAGACTGATGGGCGACCGCCGTGTTCGACCAACTTTCTTGCGGGGTTTTGCCTATCGTCGCTAAGATGGGCCCATGGTGGTCGCAATTTGGCACCTGCGGTCATGCCTGATTTGTATTTTCATGAAAGGCTGATATGACGACTTCTGCAAACGACGTACTCCAAAGCACCCAGACCGAACTGGAAAAACTGGTCTCCGACCTGCGTGCTCTGATGGCCAACAAGGACTTTGACGGCGTACCCGAAATCAAGATGCTGCGCCAGCGCCTGGACGATGGTCTGCACAACGCCCGCGACTCCGCCGTGCGTGCAGCCCAGGAAGCCGCGCGCCAGGCCAAGGACGCTGCGCGCGCTGCCGACCGTTATGCCCACGATGAGCCCTGGCGCGTGGCTGGTGCTGCCATGGCCGTGGGTGCGCTGGTGGGGTTTCTGCTTGCACGCCGTTGATGCTGGAGTGGCGCTGGCCCAGGACGGAATGCAAATCCGTGGGGGAAGGCCATGAACTGGATTTCCCTGCTCGGACTTGAAACCCTGGTTCTGCGCTGGCGCGCTGCAGCGCTGGAAGGGGCCATGGCCCTGGAAGACCGGGCCGAGTT
>JAPKHH010000196.1:0-3380 GCA_026647025.1 Giesbergeria sp. | reverse complement strand
GCCCTTCTGGCGACCAAAGCCCTTGACCTCGGTCACCGTGATGCCCTGCACTCCGATGTCGGAGAGGGCCTCGCGCACTTCGTCGAGCTTGAACGGCTTGATGATGGCAGTCACCATTTTCATTTTCAGTTCCTCCTTACAGGGTTTTGGTCAGGGTGACGAGCAGGCGTGACTTGTTGACGGGGCCGAAATACGCTTTCTTGCTGCCACCGGCCACGGCGGCACCCAGCGAGAGACCGTCGCCCAGGTCGTAGGCGGCGCCCACGCTGAAGTCGGTGTAGTTGGGCACGCCCATGTCCTTGATGTCGCTGGCAAAGCGCGTGAACCCGACCGAGGCCTTGAGCGTGACCGAGGGCGCCACTTCCTGCGCCACCGAGAACGCCAGGTAGCCCGTGTTGGTGCCCTTGAGGCCCGAACCCGCCTTGGCGCCGGCCCAGCCGAAGTAGTCCTTCGACACCGTGTGCGAGTACTTGGCCGTCAGCGGGCCCCAGGTGGTGGCAGCGTACAGCTCGGTGGTGTTGCCCGAGGTGTTGCCGGGGTAGAGGTAGGTGAGGGCGCCCAGGTCCCAGTCCAGCGCACCGGCCTTGAATTTGTAGCCGCCGTACAGGTCCATCTCGATGGAGTTGCCGGGCAGCCAGTTCACGCTGGAGTTCCAGTTGCCCACATACCAGCCGGATTCACCAAAGGCGTAGTCGAAACCGCCCTGCAGTGCGGGCTTGACCGCGCGCGTCTTGCTGGTGTCCTGGTCCTGGCCGCGGTACTTGTAGTTAGAGGTCAGGCTCAGGTTGCCGCTGAGCTGGGCGCTGGCCATGAGAGGCATGGCCGCAATAAGGGCGATGCCCAGGGTCTTGAGAGATGCGTGGTTCATGGATCCTCCGGTCAGAAAAAAAGAAGCGATAGCCTGTCTACGCACAGACCGTGCCAGCCCTTTCACCGCTACATTCGTAAGGTGGCACCTGGCCTTTGCACCGGACTGGTGCATGACCACCGGCCAGCGCGGTGGCCGCCCGCAATCCGCACTCGTCTGGGGAGAACCACGCTCATGAGTCTTGCTTTGGTGCAAAGCCGCGCCCTGCTGGGGTTGCAGGCGCCACCCGTCACGGTCGAAGTGCATCTGGCCAATGGCCTGCCCAGCTTCACGCTGGTGGGCCTGGCCGAGGTGGAGGTGAAGGAAGCGCGTGAGCGCGTGCGCTCGGCGCTGCAGAACGCCGGGCTGGAATTTCCGCACAACAAGCGCATTCTATGTAGTCAAGCGGTTTTTGCTAGAGTTGCGAACAGTAGCTCCCGGATTCTGGATCTATGGAGTTGTGTACAACTCCCCGCGGCCCAACGGTTTTAAAAGCGATAGTTGGAGGATGGAGCGACGGCAACGTCTCCGCTAGCCAAGTCTCCCGCGCACTGAATCGCCCCGGGGCGATTCACAATTGGTTTGTGGTGAACTACTGCTCGCGGTCAGCACGCCAGTGCACAGTGCAGCTCTAGGTTGCCGTCGGCAACGGAGGGGTTGAGAGACTTGGGGATATAGATCCAACAAGCCGTTCTGCGTTTCATCGTTTGATCGATAACTCAATGTGACACTCTTGGGTTGCTTCTTGCGGCCAATGCCAGACGCAAACGCCGCTACCATTCCAAGAGAATGAACTGCTGCCCCACAAGAACATGAACGCGGTCGAAATCGAGTCAGCCGTATCGGACCTCGCTGCCCAACCCTTTGACGCTGCGGAATTTCCCTACGCCTTACTGGCCGCCTTCGGCAACAAGGAAACGACCCTCAAACGCCTTCGCACAGGTAACAACAACGCCTCTGACGTGCCTGGTGGGATTCTCCTGCGCAACAACATCCACATTGCTGTGTGCGATGCTGGCGCTGTGGGTGAATCGCTCCGCACTCTGCGAGACAGCCCTGCCACCACCAAGGCCAAAGCCAAGTTCATCTTGGCAACCGATGGTCAGACACTGGAAGCCGAAGAACTGATCAGCGGTGAGACCATCGCATGCGATTTTGAGGACTTCCCGAACCACTTCGGGTTCCTGTTGCCGCTGGCAGGCATCTCCACTATCAAGGAGATTAAGGACAACCCCATCGACGTTCGAGCCACAGGGCGTCTGAACAAGCTCTACGTAGAACTGCTGCGTGAGAACCCTGACTGGGCCAAGGAAGAACGGCGCAGTGACATGAATCACTTCATGGCACGGCTGGTGTTCTGCTTCTTTGCCGAGGACACAGACATCTTTGATGGGAAGGGCCTATTCACCCAGACGGTGGACCGGATGAGTGCTAATGACGGAAGTAACATGTTGACGCCGACCGAAAACTGAGCCACTTTTTGGTGTGATGCCGACCTAAAACTGAGCCAGGTGTTTTACCTACCCTGCTGTTTTGTGCAGCAAGGGAATGAAGAGGGTGATCACCATGGACATGATTGGCAAGATACGGCGGATGCACCGCCGGGACAAGAAGACGAAGCGGGAGATATCGAGGGCCACGGGCCTGTCGCGCAACACGGTGGCCAAGTGGCTGGACGAGGCGCAGCCGGTCGAGCCCAAGTACCGCCGGGAGGCGGCGAAGGCGACCAAGCTGTCGGCGCACGAGGCGGAGCTCAAGCAAGCCTTGAAGGCCGATGCCAAGCGGCCCAAGAAGGAGCGGCGCACGGCCAAGGCCTTGTTCACGCAGATCAAGGCAGCGGGCTACGAAGGTGGCTACACGCGGGTGACGGACTTCATCCGCAAGTGGTGCCAAGGTGAAGGCCAACAGGCGGCCTGCAAGGCCTTCGTGCCATTGACCTTCGAGCTTGGCGAGGCCTTCCAGTTCGACTGGAGCGAAGACGGCTTGCTGGTGGGCGGGGTGTACTACCGCATGCAGGTCTCGCACATGAAGCTGTGTGCCAGTGGGGCCTTCTGGCTGGTGGCCTACCCCAGCCAAGGCCACGAGATGCTGTTCGATGCGCACACCCGCAGCTTTGCAGCGCTGGGTGGCGTGGCACGCCGTGGCATCTACGACAACATGAAGACGGCGGTCGACAAAGTCAAGAAGGGCAAAGGCCGCGTGGTCAATGCGCGCTTTGCAGCCATGTGCGCGCACTATCTGTTCGACCCTGATTTTTGCAACCGTGCCAGCGGCTGGGAGAAGGGGCGCGTGGAGAAGGATGTGCAAGACAGCCGCCGTCGCATCTGGGTGGAGGCGGGGCAACGGCGCTTTGGCAGCTTTACCGAGCTCAATGCGTGGCTGGGCGAGCGCTGCCGGGCTCTGTGGCGAGAGCTGCGCCACCCGCAGCACAAAGCGTTCAGCATCGCCGAGATGCTGGAGCTGGAGCAAAGCCACCTGATGCCGATGCCGGTTGTTTGCATTGCGCAAGCTCCTGGGCATCTATCCTTACACT
>JAPKHH010000195.1:0-3402 GCA_026647025.1 Giesbergeria sp. | reverse complement strand
GTCCTCGGTGAACGGGAACTGCCCCACCCACGACACACCCTCGCCGCCCATCTGCGTGAAGGTGGAGGTGCTGCGGTCCATCCACACCGTCATGTAGTGGCAGCCGATGCCGGCCACGGCGCGCGAGCCCTCGGGCACGCGCGTGCTGGTGTTGTGCGGGCAGCCGCTGCAGAACCAGGGCGTGCGCTCGCCGGTGTCGGTCTTGAGCTCCAGCATGGCGCGCTCGCGCGCCTCGATGGTGGCGATGCGCGCGTCCATGCGCGCGATGATGTCGTCGGGCACACCCAGTTTCTTGAGGCGCTTGGCAATGGCCTTGGCGATGATGGCCGGCGTGAGGTCGGCCTTGGCGCGCAGCAGCCAGTTCTGGCTCGGGTTGGGCATGCTCCATTCGCCGCCCGAGGCGTCGCCGCCGGGCTCGTCGAACTTGCCCAGCACGTTGGGGCGCACATCAGCGCGCCAGTTGTACAGCTCCTCCTTGAGCTGGTATTCGATGACCTGGCGCTTCTCCTCCACCACCAGGATCTCCTGCAGCCCCTCGGCAAAGCTGCGCGTGATGGTGGCCTCCAGCGGCCACACCACGTTGACCTTGTGCACGCGGATGCCCAGCTGGCGGCAGGTGTCGTCGTCCAGGCCCAGGTCCATGAGCGCCTGGCGCGTGTCGTTGTAGGCCTTGCCGCTGGCGATGATGCCGAAGCGGTCGTTGGGGCCTTCGATCACGTTGTAGTTGAGCTTGTTGGCGCGCACGTAGGCCAGGGCGGCGTACCACTTGTAGTCCATGAGGCGCGCCTCCTGCTCCAGCGGCACATCGGGCCAGCGGATGTGCAGGCCGCCGGGCGGCATGGCAAAGTCCTCGGGCAGGATGATCTTCACGCGGTCCGGGTCCACCGACACGCTGGCCGACGACTCCACCACCTCCTGGATGGTCTTCATGCCCGACCACACGCCCGAGAAACGGCTCATGGCGAAGGCGTGCAGGCCCATGTCGAGGATGTCCTGCACATTGCTCGGGAAGAACACCGGCGTGCCGCAGGCCTTGAAGATGTGGTCGCTCTGGTGCGGCGCCGTGCTGCTCTTGCTGATATGGTCGTCGCCGGCGATGGCGATCACGCCGCCGTGCTTGGCCGTGCCCGCCATGTTGGCGTGCTTGAACACGTCCGAGCAGCGGTCCACGCCCGGGCCCTTGCCGTACCAGATGCCGAACACGCCGTCGTATTTCTTCTTTTCGGGGTACAGGTCGAGCTGCTGCGTGCCCCACACAGCGGTGGCGCCCAGTTCCTCGTTCACGCCGGGCTGGAAGACGATGTGGTTCTCGGCCAGGTGCTTCTTCGCGGCCCACAGCGCCTGGTCGTAGGTGCCCAGCGGGCTGCCACGGTAGCCGCTGATGAAACCGGCGGTGTTCAGCCCCGCCACGGCATCGCGCTGGCGCTGCAGCATGGGCAGGCGCACCAAGGCCTGCACACCGCTCATGAAGGCGCGGCCTTCGCCCAGGGTGTATTTGTCTTCCAGCGTGACGGTTTCGAGAGCCTTGCGGATGGATTCGGGCAAGGGTGCGTTCATCGTGTTGTCTCCTTCGCGGGTTCGTGGGGCCGCGTCTTGTGGGGCGGAACTTGGGCGCCTGCCAGTTAGGGTGGCGGCTCCAGTGTGCAGAGGAGTGTATGCCCTTGTCGCCGATAGGTGTTTGCTTTTGATGCCGCATTTGCGCTATCTTGCGAAAGATTCTTTCTCACTTGGTGGATATTTTGAACAACCTGGACAAATTCGACCTGGCCATCCTGCAGGAACTGCAATCCGACGCGCGCCTGACCAACGCCGAACTGGCCCAGCGCGTGGGCCTCTCGGCCGCGCCCTGCTGGCGCCGCGTGCGTGCGCTGGAGGAGACGGGCTTCATCAAGGGCTACCGCGCCGAAATCGACCGGCGCAAGATCGGTCTGGGCGTGCTGGCCTTTGTGCGCCTAGATGCCGACCGCAACACCGGCGGCCTCACGCAGGCCATGGAGGAGGCCATCCGGAAGATCCCCGAGGTGGTGTCGTGCCACTACATCAGCGGCACCGGCACCTTCGAGCTGCAGGTGGTGGCGCGCGACCTCGACAGCTTTTCGCAGTTTGCGCGCGACGTGCTGCTGCACCTGCCCAACGTGAAGGACATGCACACCAGCTTCTCGCTCGGCGAGGTCAAGGCCAGCGGTGCGCTGCCGCTCAGCCACCTGCGGCAGGGAGCCATGTGAAGCTATTGTTTTCATAGCATGCAGCGCTTATCAATGAGCAACTCCAGATGGATTTGCGCTTGAAAGCCATGGCGACCTCAAATCTGAAGTGCAACACCTTCCAGAATTGAGGCATCCATGAGCAAGAAAACATACGAGCAGATCAAAGAGTCAGAGCGCCACGCGATAGCACTGGGGCTACAGCAAAAGCAAAGCATCCGAGCCATCGCCAGGGCTCTGGGACGCAGCCCCAGCACCATCAGCCGGGAGATTCATCGCAATGCAGGGGGTAATGGCTACGCCAGCCGGTTTGCTCATCAGCGCAGCTGCAAGCGGCGCATTCACAGCCGCCCCCAGCCCAAACTGCACCGCCAGGGGGCCTTGTACCGATTCGTGTGCGACCATCTGCACCAGCGCTGGTCGCCTCAGCAAATTGCTGGGTACCTGAAGAAACTCCACCCCCACGACAGGCGCGCGCGAGTGTCACACGAGAGCATCTATACCTGCATCTACGCTCAACCCCGGGGCGAGCTCAAGAAGGAGCTGGTGTCCTGTCTGCGCATGGCCCACGCCAAGCGCTGGCCCCGCTCCAAGGGCAAGGACCGGCGCGGGGAAATCCAGGACTTGCTGAGCATCCATGTGCGCCCTCCCGAGATCGAGGATCGCCAGCTTCCAGGCCACTGGGAGGGAGATCTCATCAAGGGAGCGAACAACGCCAGCGCCATTGGCACCCTGGTCGAGCGCACCACGCGCCTGGTATTGCTGGTCAAGCTACCCCATCCCAATCCAGCGACAGCCGCGCATGTGCTCAAGGCGTTCAGCGACAAGCTCAATGCGATAGCAAGCCCCATGCGCCAGAGCCTGACCTACGACAGGGGCAGGGAGATGGCCGAGCACGCCAAGCTCACCGAGAGCACGGGTATGAAGGTGTACTTCTGCGACCCCTACAGTCCTTGGCAGCGCGGCAGCAACGAGAACACCAATGGGCTGCTGCGCCAGTACTTCCCCAAGGGTACCGATCTGAGCGGCTACACCCAGGAGCAGCTCGTTGCCGTGGCCGATGAGCTCAACGGGCGTCCCAGGATGACCCTGGGTTACTCAACGCCCCTGGAGGTCTATGCGCAGCACTTGCAGCGGCTAAGCCTCCAGGCTGATTCAGTGCATTGAATAAATGTTGCACTTGGACTTGAAACCGCCC
>JAPKHH010000194.1:0-3467 GCA_026647025.1 Giesbergeria sp. | reverse complement strand
TGGATCAGTTAGGCCTGTGGAGATGAGCGGCCGCCAGTAGGCGACACCAACCCGTGGGGCCGCGTCAGCGACCCCGTTTAGCCGCTTTGAGCGGCTCACATACCGAAAGCCCCCGGCTTTGCCGGGGGATGGTTACTTCTTTTGCCAAGCCGCATGAAAGCTATCGTTGATGGCTTCGATGGTGTTCACCTGATGGGTGAGAGCGTTATGCACCCGCCAGCACTGCGCTCAGGGCGCCATGCGGCGTTGTTCCTCTTTGCGGGCAGGAGCCCGCCGCGTCGTCTCGTCTTGCCTGGCTCCCAGATCACGGCACTGGCGGGCTCATCCAACTGCCGTTTCTAGGATCATAAAACGAGTCCCAATGACTGTCGCGTTTGATATGTGTTTTTGGAATGACTTTACAAACAAATATTCGTTTGAGTTTTAAAGCATGCTCCGCACAATGGTGCCATTCCCGTTTTTATAGCGCCCTGCGCGCTCTGCCCGCCATGAAAATTCGCCTCCTTCTTGCCAGCCTTGCCCTGGGTGCCAGCTCGCTTGCCTCTGCGCAAAATGCACTGCTCAACGTGTCCTACGACGTGGCGCGTGAGTTTTACAAGGACTACAACACCGCCTTCGTAGCGCATTACAAGAAGACCACGGGGCAGGACGTGAAGGTGGACCAGTCGCACGCAGGCTCCAGCGCCCAGGCGCGCGCCGTGAACGACGGCCTGGCCGCCGATGTGGTGACCATGAACACCACCACCGATGTGCAGTTTCTGGCCGACAACGGCGTTGTCGCCAAGGACTGGGCCAAGAAGTTTCCCAACGACGCTTCGCCCACTACCTCGACCATGTTGTTCCTGGTGCGCAACGGCAACCCCAAGGGTATCAAGGACTGGGACGACCTGACCAAGCCCGGCGTGCAGGTCATCGTCGTCAACCCCAAGACCGGCGGCAATGGCCGCTATGCCTATCTGGCCGCGTGGGGCGCCGTGCGCGAGAAGGGCGGCACCGAGGCGCAGGCGGCCGAATTTGTGGGCAAGCTCTACAAGAACGTGCCGGTGCTGGCCAAGGGCGGGCGCGATGCCACGGCCACCTTCTTGCAGCGCAACATTGGCGATGTGCTGATCACGTTTGAGTCCGAAGTGGTGTCGGTCGAGCGCGAGTTTGGCAAGGGCAAGGTCGATGTGGTGTACCCCTCGGTCAGCATCGTGGCCGAGAACCCCGTGGCGGTGGTGGAGCGCACCGTGGCCAAGAAGGGCACGGCGCAGCTGGCCAAGGCCTACCTGGACTACCTGTATTCGGAAGAAGCGCAGGAAATCGCGGCCAAACACGCCATCCGCCCGCGCTCGGAAGCCGTGCTCAAGAAATACGCCAGCACCTTCAAGCCACTCCAGCAGTTCACCGTGGCGAAGTATTTCGGCAGCCTGACCGAAGCGCAGAAAGTGCATTTCAACGACGGTGGCCAGTTCGATAAGCTCTACACGCCGGGTGCTCGCTAAGCCATGAGCGCTGCGATCTCGGCGGCCGCACGCGCCGCCACCCCTGCCTCGGCGCAGGGCGGGCGGCGTTCGCCCCGGCGCGTGCTGCCCGGTTTCGGCCTGACGCTGGGCTACACGCTGTTTTATCTGAGCATCATCGTGCTCATCCCGCTGTCGGCGCTGGTGTTCAAGACCTTCACGCTCACCTGGGACCAGTTCTGGACAGCCGTCAGCGCGCCGCGCGTGCTGGCCTCGTACCGGCTCACGTTTGGCGCATCGTTCATGGCCGCGGTGGTCAACCTGTTTTTCGGGCTGCTGATCGCCTGGGTGCTGGTGCGCTACCAGTTTCCGGGCAAGAAAATCATGGACGCGCTGGTGGACCTGCCGTTTGCCTTGCCCACGGCGGTGGCCGGTATTTCGCTGACCGCTTTGCTGGCGGGCAATGGCTGGCTCGGCCAGTACCTGGAGCCCATGGGGATTCAGCTTGCATTCAAACCCGCTGGCATCGTCATTGCGCTGATCTTCATTGGCCTGCCCTTTGTGGTGCGTACCGTGCAGCCCGTGCTGGAGGATGCCGAAAAGGAACTGGAAGAAGCCGCCACCTGTCTGGGTGCCACGCGCTGGCAGACCTTCACCAAGGTCATCCTGCCCTCCATCACGCCGGCTTTGCTCACCGGCTTTGCCATGGCGTTCGCACGTGCAGTGGGTGAATACGGCTCGGTCATCTTCATCGCGGGCAACATGCCCATGGTGTCCGAAATCACGCCGCTCATCATCATTGGCAAGCTCGAGCAGTACGACACGGCGGGCGCTACGGCCGTGGCGGTGGTGATGCTGATCATCTCCTTCGTGCTGCTGCTGGTCATCAATGCGCTGCAGGCCTGGCAGCGACGAACAGCATGAAACACTCCCTGGGTCGCTTCGCGCCTTCCCCCTCTCTCGCTTCGCGGGAGGGGGACGCACCCGGTGGCCTGGCAAAGCCAGTTCCACGGGGGCACTGGTCTGTGCTGCGCCCACTTCAAACGCACTGTGCTTTGCATCAACGATATGAATAATCGAACGGTTCGCCGCGCACGGGTCGGCACCACCGAGGCGCCCTGGGTGCGCTGGCTGCTCATCGGGCTGGCGCTGGCCTTCATGCTGCTGTTTCTGGTGCTGCCGCTGGCCGCCGTGTTTGCCGAGGCGCTGCGCAAGGGTCTGGGCGCCTACCTGGAGGGTCTGCGCGAGCCTGACGCCTGGTCTGCCATCCGGCTCACGCTGCTGACAGCCGTCATTGCCGTGCCGCTGAACCTGGTGTTTGGCGTGGCGGCGGCCTGGTGCATTGCCAAATACGAGTTCCGGGGCAAGGCTTTTCTGACAACGCTGGTCGATTTGCCGTTTTCGGTGTCGCCCGTGGTGGCAGGCCTGACCTATGTGCTGATGTTTGGCGCCAATGGCTGGCTGGGGCCGTGGCTGGCGGCGCACGACATCAAGATCATCTTTGCCGTGCCGGGCATCGTGCTGGCCACGGTGTTCGTCACCTTTCCCTTCATTGCGCGCGAGCTGATCCCGCTGATGCAGGCGCAGGGCAACGACGAAGAGCAGGCCGCCATCGTCCTCGGGGCCACGGGCTGGCAGACGTTTTGGCATGTCACGCTGCCCAACATCAAGTGGGGCCTGCTGTACGGGGTGATCCTGTGCAACGCCCGCGCCATGGGTGAGTTTGGTGCGGTGTCGGTGGTGTCGGGCCACATCCGGGGCCAGACCAACACGATCCCGCTGCATGTGGAGATTCTCTACAACGAGTACCAGTCGGTGGCGGCCTTTGCGGCGGCCTCGCTGCTGGCGCTGCTGGCGCTGGTCACCCTGGTCATCAAGTCGATTGCCGAGTGGAGAAGCGAGCAGGAATTGAAGGCGGCGGCCGGGTTGCCACCCGAGCGCCCCGCGCCCGCCGTTGCAACGCCCGCGCGCTGAAGGAACAAAACAATGAGTATCGAAATCCGCAACGTCAGCAAGCAGTTTGGT
>JAPKHH010000193.1:0-3561 GCA_026647025.1 Giesbergeria sp. | reverse complement strand
TTGGTCAGCACGATGATGCGGTCGGCCAGCTCGCGCACCACGTCCATCTTGTGCTCCACCAGCAGGATGATCTTGGTCTTGTCCTTCTTCAGTTCGCGGATCAGGTTCAGGATCACGGGCGCCTCGTCGTGGCTCATGCCTGCGGTGGGCTCGTCGAACATGTAGACCTGCGGCTCCAGCGCCATCAGCAGCGCAACTTCGAGCTTGCGCTGGTCGCCGTGCGGCAGGCTGGCCACGGGGGTGTCGCGCCGCTCGAACATGGCCACGGACTGCAGAATTTCCTCGGCCCGTGCGGTGAGCTGGCCGTGGTCGCTCCAGATGCTCCACAGATTCAGGCCCCTGCGGTGCTTGCCGTCCCGCGTGGCCTGCACCGCCAGGCGCACGTTCTCCAGCACGCTGAGGTTGGGAAACAGGTTGGTGAGCTGGAATGCCCGGCCCAGCCCGGCGTGCGTGCGCTGCGAGACGGACAGGCCGGTCAGGTCGCGCCCGCCCAACGACACGCTGCCGCTGCTGGCCTTGAGCTGGCCAGAGATCAGGTTGAAATACGTGGTCTTGCCCGCACCGTTCGGGCCCACGATGGCGGTCAGCGTGCCCGGCTCGAAAGCGCAGGTCACGGCGTTGACCGCCACGTGGCCGCCGAAGCGGATGGTCAAGTCCCGGGTGGCCAGGGTACTCATGGGTTCTTGCTCGCTTTCACAGTCTTCATCCTTGCAGTGCCTGCCACCCGCGCGGGCGGGGGTCGCGGCGGTTCAGGGACAGGTGCCGATCACGTAGTAGTTCGGACCTGTTTTCTTCAATGTAGTCGTCACAAAAATGTTCCACCAGCCCATGCCCTGCCCCGAGCCATTGGCATAGGTGAAACCATAAAGGGCATACGCCCGACCGGCCAGGGTGTGGGCATAGTTGCTGGCCGTGGTGCAGGTCGGCGTTTCTCCGCCTGCCGCCGCCAGCGTGGTGGCTGTCACTGCGCTGGAGGCCGCACCTTCCGCGCCGTTGGCATCAGCCGCACGCACCGTCCAGCTGTAGCTGGTCGAGGCGGCCAGCCCGCTGTCGGTGTAGCTGGTGCCGTACACGGTGAGCGCATTGGTTTTGTTGCCATTGCGGTAGACGTTGTAACCCGCCGCACCGGCCACACTGTTCCAGCCGATGGCCATGCTGCTGGCGGTGGCGCCCGAGGCGCTCACACCGGTGGGTGCGGGCAAGGCCACGGGGTCCGGGTCTGGCACTGTGGTGCCGCCGCCGCTGGTGAGGCGGTCCACCATGGCCTTGATGGCGGCCATCTGCGGGCCGGACTTCTTGGAATAGTTGGCGCTGTCATAGCCCCACCAGTCCCAGCAGCTGTTGGTGGCTGCGGTGCTGGTCTGCGGATAGAGCACCACGATGTTGTTGGTTTCCGCCCAGCGGTTGTAGCCGGTGTTGCGCACGTACTGTTGCTGCACGTCGCTCACGTTCTGCTTGCAGCCATGCAGCACCACGTGCAGGCGGCAGGTGGCACTGCTGCCCGCCTGGCAGGCCTGCGGAATGTAGGCCCAGCCGTTCGTGGCCATGCCATGGTTGGTGATGAACTGGCTCTGCTTGAACTCGACAAAATTGCCTGCGGGCAAGGTGGCATTGCTGCGCGCGTTGAGCGGCCCGTACAGATGCTGCAGCATGGCGCCCGCCAGGTCGAAGTTGCAGTCGTTGATGTAGGGAGCACCCTTGGCCGAACAGGCGCTGCCGTAGTCGTCGGTCACCATGGAATGCTCGGCCGCCAGGTCCTTCTTGTAGACCACGTTGGCGGCAGGAACAAAACTGCTGTAGTAGGTCTTGAGGGCATCCATCACGCCGGTCTTGACCACGCTGTCCACGGAGCCCGAGAACAGATAGACCTTGGAATTCTGCAGGTTGGACACCGGGTCCACATGCCCCTGGCTGGCCCAGGTGTTGGTGGTGTTCACCAGCGTGCTGGTGGGAATGCCTGCGGGGCTGGCCATGCAGCGGCCCGTGGCATTGACCACCGAGCCTTCGGCGCAGTAGAACGGCCCCCCGGCCACAATGCCTGCGCCCTTGCCGAACACGGACGAATACGCCACGTGCAGTTGAACGGCCATGAAGCCGCCCGACGACAGACCGGACACGGTGGTCTGGTTCTTGTCGATCTTGAGCGCGGGCAGGTCAACGGCGGCCCACGTGGGCGCCGCGCCTGCCAGGGCCCACGCAGCAATGGCGGCGGCCGACCGGATGAATGTGAATGCCATATCTCTGTCTCCTGAATTTTTCGGGGCAAAACCTGTCCTGCCCCCGTGTAATCCGGGGGTTCATACGTCAATTCACTGGAAAAAGAGGGGCGGCCGCCCCTGCGGGATGAACCCCGGCGCCGATGGGCACCGGGCCTCGCCAACCCTGCTTACCGCTTGTTGCGGATGGGCACGTTCATCTCTTCGGGCTTGATCTCGCGCACCAGCTCCGGCACGCCCCAGGCAAATGCCGGGTCGGCCTTGATCTTGAAGTGGTACATGCTCTGCATGGCCTGGTGGTCTTCCTTGCGGAAGGTCATCTTGCCCTTGGGCGTGTCAAAGCTCATGCCTTCCATGGTCTTGATGAGCTTGTTGGTAGCCGTGTCGCCATTGGTGGCCTTGAGCGCCGTCACCAATGCCATGGCCGACGAGAAGCCACCGGCCGTGAAGAAGTCCGGCGGGGTCTTGAATTCCTTGTAGTGCGCGGCCACCAGGGCTTCGTTCACCGGGTTCTTGGGAATGCCGAAGTAGTAGTAGGTGGCGCCTTCCATGCCGGGGAAGTTCTTGTAGCTGGCCATGGCCGGCAGGATGTTGCCCCCCGTGGCAATCTCGATGCCGTAGCGCTTCAAGTCCATGTCGGCAATCTTGAACGGGTTGCCTGCACCCGCCCAGATGATGAAGATGATCTTGCGGCCCGGAACATCCTTGAGCTTGTCGATCAGGCGCTGCGCACCCGCAGTGAAGTCGGTGGTCGTCGTGGGCAGGTACTCTTCGTGCACCAGCTTGGCGTTCTTGAGCGCATCCTTGAAGGCTTTCACGCCATCACGCCCAAAGGCATAGTCCTGCGCCAGCGTGGCCACCGTCACGCCCGCCTTGTCGATCGCCACGGCGTTGCTGATGGCGTCCTGGCTGCTGTTGCGGCCCGTGCGGAAGATGTACTTGTTCCACTTCTCACCGGTGATGGCATCGGCCACGGCGGGCTCGACCAGCAGAATCTTCTTGTATTCCTCGGCCACCGGCAACATGGCCAGGGCCACACCGGAGGATGTTGGGCCGACTGCAATGTCGGCCTTGTCGTCCGAGTACGCCGCCGCCAGCAGACTCTTGCCCAGGTCGGGCTTGCCCTGGTCGTCTTTCTCGATCACCACCAGCTTCTTGCCCGCCACCATCATGGTGCCGCCCGTGGCGTACTCCAGGCCCATCATCAGGCCCGTCTGGGTCTGCTTGCCGTAGGCTTCGAGCGGCCCCGTCATGCTGTGCACGTGGGCAATCCGGATTTCGCCCGTTTGCGCAAAAGCAGGGGCTGCGAGGGTGGCCAGTGCGGCCAGGGCTACAAGGGTGCGTC
>JAPKHH010000192.1:0-3675 GCA_026647025.1 Giesbergeria sp. | reverse complement strand
CCCAAATCAAGCGTTAAATAGTGCCAGGTTGCCACGTTGGTGTCACCGGTGTGGCAGCGCGCAGATGGAGCGCGGCGGCCGGGCGGTCGCGTGAGCAGCGGCAAGTTGTGGTTTGTGTCATTCGCACCTCGATGCCAGGTTGAAGGGCTGGCCTGCGATCTCATACGCTTCAGTTTCGAGTTGCAGGATGCGCTGGCCCAGCTCGTGGCTTTGCTGCGCGAGCGTGGGCGCGTCGATGAGCACGCCGTTGCGCTCGATGCGGTAGAGCGCCTCGCTGCTCTGCATTTCCAGTTCGTAGATGAAGCGCAGTTTCTCGTCGGCCTGCAGCAGCGGCCACAGCGCGAGGTGCACGTCCAGTGTCTGGTCAGAGTCTTCGCAGGAATAGGCGGCCGCCTTGTCCACCGGCACCTGGGCGAACGGGATCTGGTGCGCGCCCTTGCCGCACAGGTCTTCGTAGCTGATGCCGGTGCGGCCGGTGTGGCGCTCGGCCAGGCTGGACAGGCCGTGGGGCTTGTGCACTTCGAGCACGTAGCTTTGCAGCATGGTGTCGTGCACATAGCCCTGCACTTCGATGCCGTGGTTGGCGAACACATGGCGGTCGTATTTGACGTGCTGGCCCAGCTTGGGGTGCTTGCCGTTTTCCAGCCAGGGCTTGAGGCGCGCCAGCACCTCGTCGCGCGGCAGTTGCGCGGGGGCGTCCGGCCCGGCGTGGGCCAGCGGAATGTAGGCGGCCTCGCCCGGCTGCACGCTGAAACTGATGCCCACGATTTCGGCGCGCATTTCGTCGAGCGAGGTGGTCTCGGTGTCCAGCGCTACCAGCTCGGCCTTCAGCAGGCGCAGCAGCCAGTGGTCGAAGTCGGTCCAATTGAGGACGGTGTCGTACACCACCGTGCGGTGCTGCGCGGCCTCGGCCACGGGGCTGGCGGAATGGTCGGCGAACAGGTCGCCGCTCTCGCCGGGCATGGCCACCACGGGGGCGGGCGCGGCGGCAGTGGCCTCGCCCGCCAGCGTGCGCTCCAGGCCTTTGAAGCCATAGGTGTCGCAGAAGGCCATGAGCGGCGCGGTCTGGGGCTGGCCGATGCGGATGGCGTCCAGCGCGGGCATGCCGGGCACCCAGCCGTTCAGGTCGCAGTCGGTCTTGATGGTGAGCAGCTGGCGGCTGGTGGGCAGCCAGTCCAGCGCCTTGCGCAGGTTCTCGCCCACGGCGCCCTTGACCTCGCCGGCCCGCGCCACCAGGGCGTCCACCGAGCCGTATTCCTGCAGCAGTTTCACGGCGGTCTTGGGGCCCACCTTGTGCACGCCGGGCACGTTGTCCACCTGGTCGCCCACCAGCATCTGGTAGTCCAGCATCAGGCGGGCGGGCACGCCGAATTCGGCCTCCACCCCGGCCAGGTCGCGCACCTTGCCGCTCATGGTGTCGATGATGGAGATGTGCTCGTTGACCAGTTGGGCCAGGTCCTTGTCACCGCTGGAAATGACCACGTCGATGTCCTGGCGCGCGGCCGCCACGGCCAGGGTGCCGATCACGTCGTCGGCCTCCACGCCGGGCACGTCGAGCACCGGCCAGCCCATGAGACGCACCACTTCGTGGATGGGCGCGATCTGGCTGCGCAGGTCGTCGGGCATGGGGCTGCGCTGCGCCTTGTATTCGGGGTAGAGCGCATCACGGAAGGTGGGGCCCTTGGCGTCGAACACGCAGGCCGCGTAGGTGCAGGGGACGTCCTTCAGGAGCTTCTGCATCATGTTGATGATGATGCGGATGGCGCCGGTCTTTTGCACCGTGCCGTCGGGCAGGGTGGTGCTCATGGTTTCGCCGCCCGCAAAGAAGGCGCGGTAAAGGTAGCTGGAGCCATCGACCAGCAGCAGGGTCTTTTTGTCGTTCATGGATGAATTGTGCACAGGAAGTGCGTCCCGCCCAGGACAGGGCCGCGTCCCAGCGAATACCCTGTGGCGCGGCCAGGCAGGTTACGCTCCAATGGCCCCACAAAAACCTTATCGAGGAGAAGCGCGTTGAAATTCAAGAAGTTCGCCCTGGGGGCCCTTGTGGCCCTGGCCGTTGCGGGCACCGCCGGTTGGTTCAGCCTGGACAAGGAGACCCGCGGCCTGCTCAAGACCGTGCCCACCAACCGCGACCTGCTGTTCTGGACCCAGCCGCAGCGCGACGCGGCCTTCCGGGCGCTGGACCGCATTTCGCTGCTGGCCAAATGGCATGTCATCCCCGCAAGCACGTCACCACTGGCCCTGCCGCCCGGCCCGCCGCTGCAGCTGCCCATCGACATCGATACCTACATGGCAGGCCAGCGCAGTGCCGGCCTGGTGGTGCTGCACAACGGCAAGCTGCGCCTGGAGCGCTATGGCCTGGACTTCGACAAGGATGGCCGCTGGACGAGCTTCTCCGTGGCCAAGTCGTTCACCTCGACCCTGGTCGGCGCGGCGCTGCGCGACGGCTACATCAAGAGCATGGACGACAAGGTCAGCGACTACATCCCGGACATGAAAGGCTCGGCCTACGACGACGTGAGCGTGCGCCAGCTGCTCACCATGACCTCGGGCGTGCGCTGGAACGAAGACTACGCCGACCCCAACGCCGACGTGGCAAAGTTCAACAACCACAAACCCGAAGATGGTGTGGATGCGCTGGTCAGCTACATGCGCAAGCTGCCCCGTGACGTGCCGGCCGGCACGCGCTGGCTCTACAGCACGGGCGAAACCAATCTGGTGGGCATTCTGGTCAGCCAGGCGACGAAAAAGCCGCTGGCCGACTACCTGGCAGAAAAAGTGTGGCAGCCCGCAGGCATGGAACACCAGGCGACCTGGCTGCTGAGCAAGACGGGCAAGGAGATCAGCGGCTGCTGCATCCAGGCCGCCACGCGGGACTTTGCGCGTTTTGGCCAGTTCATCCTCAATGGTGCCCAGGTCAATGGCCAGAGCATCGTGCCCGACGGCTGGCTGCAGGAGGCCACCACCCGCCGCACGACCATCAACCAGCCCGGGCGCGGCTACGGCTACCAGTGGTGGACCTATGACGACGGCACCTTTGCCGCACGCGGCATTTTCGGCCAGGGCATTTTCATCGACCCGCAGCGCAAGATCGTGATCGCATCCAACGCCAACTGGGCCGGTGGCGCGCGCGACCCCGCTGCCAGCGATGCGCGTGAGGCCTTCTACAAGGCCGTGCAAAAAGCGGTGGACGACGAAGCCGCCGCCGCACCGGCGCGCTGAGAGCACTGCGGGTGGAGCCGTGCGCAGCCCCACGGCCCCGCCCGCCTACAATCGCGCCATGCGCGCCCTTCACCCCCTTTTGCTGCTGGCTTTGGCCACAGCCCCTGCCTTCGCCCAAAATACCAGTCAAAATGCCACTCAAGGCAATACAGTAGAGCGCGAACAGCTATCAAAACAAGAGCAAAAAGCCACCCGCCAGGACCAGCGCACCGAGCGCATCCGGGTGGAAGACGGCGGCAGCCGCGTGGACGAGCTGCGCGTGGGCGGGCAAACCCAGACCATTACCGTGCAGCCCAAGACGGGCAACATGCCCGCCTACGAGGTGCTGCCGTCTGACGGCGTGCGCAACCTGCCGGGCAGCCGCAATGGCTCCGAGTCCACCACGGGCCCCCGTGTGTGGAATGTCATCAAGTTCTGATCCCCGCCGCCGCGCGGCACCGCTGCGCCCGCCCC
>JAPKHH010000191.1:0-3761 GCA_026647025.1 Giesbergeria sp. | reverse complement strand
TTCTCGGCCGAAGCCTTGGTCACCTGGGCGGTGGCGCGCACATTGGGAATGGACTTGGCATAGATCTGCGACAGTGCCACACCCATGGGGTAGTACACGCCGCTCTGGCCACCCGTCAGGATGTTGACGAACTGTTGCTGGGCCAGGGCGGCGCTGGAGGCCAGCGCTGCACCGGCGATGACCGCCATGGTGCAGGCGCGCTTGAGGGAAGTGAATCGTTGCATGCTTGTCTCCTGAGTTATTGGAACGAACCCGTGCGGTGATGGCCGCATCGGAGCATGAAGATGCGCAACTTGTGTGCCAGCCCAGGGGTGCGCGCAAGTTCTTGATTTTGATGGAAAACACATTTTTGTCTGTGCGATATTCTGGAATCGGATGGCGTCTCTGTGCGGATTTCCAGACATTCACCGGAACTGGGCCGGGTCCAGTTGGTGGCGGGCCATCTTGTCGTACAGGGTCTTGCGCGGCAGCTTCAGGCGCTCGGCCGCATGGCCGACATTGCCCTGGCACGCAGCCAAAGCCTGGCCGAGGAGTTGTTTCTCCAGGCCGTCCATCTGCTGGGCCAGCGACGGTTGTTCTGCCGGGGTGGCAGGCCGGGTGCCCTCATCGGATTCCAGGCCCAGGCAGAGGCGGTCTGCCAGGTTTTTGAGTTCGCGCACATTGCCCGGCCAGGGCTGGGCCATCCACCGCGCCAACTGCTCGGCCGAGGGGGTTGGAGCAACGGTGTTGTACCGTTCGGCAGACAGGCGCAGGCAATGCGCCAGCAGCAAGGGAATGTCCTCGCGGCGCTCGCGCAGGGGCGGCAGTTCGATGCAGGCGACGTGCAGTCGGTAATACAGGTCATCACGGAACTCGCCCCGTTCCGACAATGCCTGCAGGTCGGCCTTGGCGGCGGCGATGAAGCGGCAGTCGATGCGCGTCGATTCGTTGCCGCCCAGGCGCTCGATGGTTTTTTCCTGGAGCACGCGCAGCAGCTTGACCTGCTGTGCCATGGGCAGGCTTTCGATCTCGTCCAGAAACACCGTGCCGCCCCGGGCGTATTCCAGCTTGCCCACGCGCCGCCGCGTGGCGCCGGTGAAAGCGCCGGCCTCGTGGCCAAACATCTCGCTCTCGAAAATGTTCTCGGGCAGGGCGCCGCAATTGATGGCGACGAACGGGCCGCTGCGCCCCGAGGCTTCGTGGATGGCGCGGGCCACCACTTCCTTGCCGGTGCCGGTTTCGCCGCGCACCAGCAGATCGACCTGGGTGGGTGCCAGTGCGGCGATGCGCCGCCGTGCCTCGACCATGCCCGGGGCCTGGCCCACCAGGCCAAAATCCTGCTGCGGCGCTACCAGCGCATGCAGGCGCCGGTTCTCCAGCACCAGCTGGCGCTTTTCGAGGGCCCGGCGCATGACTTCGACCAGGCGTTCGGAAGAAAACGGTTTCTCCAGAAAATCATAGGCCCCCAGGTGCATGGCCTCGACCGCCATGCGAATGTCCCCATGGCCGGTCATGAGGATGACAGGAACCTCGCGGTCCAGTGCCTGCATGCGTTTGAGCAGTTCAAAGCCGTCTTCGTCCGGCAGGCGCACGTCGCTCAGGATGGCAGCCGGGCAGGCCTGGGCCACCAGCTGCATGGCGGCTTCCACACTGGCGGCTTCCTGGACCCTCATGTCGGCCAACTGCAGGGCCTGCCGGGCGCCCAGCATCACGATGGGGTCGTCTTCAATCAGCAATACGTTCATGGTGGTGGGTCGGCGTTGGGCTCTGGAGCGCGCGGCAGGCTGAGTGTGAAGCAGGCTCCGGGGTGTGCATTGTCCGCGCGGAGGCTTCCCCCCATCTCATGCACGATGGCGTGCGAGAGCGAAAGCCCCAGGCCCAGCCCTTTGCCACTGGGCTTGGTGGTGAAGAAGGGCTCGAACAGATGGGCCTGTGCATCGGCGCTGAGGCCGGGGCCGTGGTCGCGCACGGTGATGTTCACGTGCGTTTCCGTGGCCTGCAGGCGCAGTGCGATCAGCCGATCGGGCTGGGTCTCCATGGCGTCCATGGCATTGCGCAGCAGGTTGACCAGCACCTGCTCGAGCCGGATCGGGTCGCCCCAGACCCGGAAATCCAGGGTGTCGGTGGCGATGCGTGTTCCCGACGCGTGGCGCAGCGGCTCGACGAGCATCAGGGCGCCTGCCACCACCTGCTGCAGCGATACCGATTGCAGGCGGGCGGGCTCCTTGCGTGCAAAGGCCTTGAGTTCACCGACGATATGGCCCATGCGCGTGCAGAGTTCCCCAATGATGCGCAGGTTGTCGCGGGCGCTGGCGGCGTCGTCGCGGGCGAGAAACGCCACGGCGTTGTCTGCCAGGGTGCGCAGGGCCGCCAGGGGCTGCGAGATCTCGTGGCTGATGCTGGCAGCCATCTGGCCCAGCAGGGCCAGCTTGCCGGTTTGTACGGCGATGTCGTTGGCGGCGGTGAGTTCGGCGGTGCGTGCGGCGATCCGGGCATCCAGTTCGGATACGGCCTGCGCCAGGGCGCGCTGCGAGTCCTGGCGCTCGACCTGCCTGCGCCGGTATTGCCAGACCAGCGCCAGGGTCAGATAGACGAGGGCCAGGCACAGCGCTGCAATTTCGGCGGCCAGAATGCCCTGGCGCCGAGGCTGCGCCGGATCGGAGAACAGCAGCATCTGCCAGTCAAAACGCCCCATGGCCTGGGTTTGCACCAGATAGGTCTCGTGGTCGATGGTCAGTGTCTGCAAGGCGCCATCGGCCAGCGTGCCGGTCTTGCTGGCGAGGGTGAGCGGCGCAATGTCGCCATATTGCCGTGTGGCGCGCAGATGTTCCAGCACCGGGGGGGGCAAGGGCCGCAGGCTGCGGTAGCGCCAGTCGGGTTGCGTGGTCAGGAAGACAATGCCCTGGGCGTCGGCCATGGCAATGTGCAGGCCGGCCTCGCGCCAGCGGGTCTCAAACGCCGTGAGATCGATCTTGACGGCCACCACCCCGGCAATGCGCTGGCCCAGGTACAACGGAGCGGCAATGAAGGCGCCTGGTGTGCCCGTGGTGACGCCGACCCCATAGAACATGCTGGTGCGCCCCTGAATCGCCGCCTGGAAATAGGGCCGGAAGCGGTAGTTTTGCCCCACATAGCTGGTGGCGCTTTCCCAGTTGCTGGCAGCCAGCGTCCGGCCGTGGAGGTCGATCAGATAGACCGCGGCAACGTCGGTCCGGGCTTTGGCAAAAGCGAGGTAGCGGTTGGCCTGGTCGACCAGTACGCGGTCTTCGGGTGTCCGCAGCAGGTCCGACAGCGTGCGCTCTGCACCCACCAGAGAGGGCAGGTGTTCGAACTTTTCCACCGAACTGCGCAGGTCCCGGGCCTGCAGTTGCACGGTGGCTGCGGCCTGTTGCGCTGCCGTCTGCAGGGCGGTCGTGTGCACCCCGTGGTAGGTCAGCCAGACCACCGCACACAGCGATGCAAAAGCCCACAGGGCATACGCCAAGGGGCGGCGGCGCAAGGACAGCATGGAAATGTTGCGGCTGCGTGCAGGGAAACGCAGCAATCAAAAAAAAATAGGGGGCGCTGAAAAAACAAAACCGCAGCGATGCTGCGGTCAAACAGTGGCATGGCCCGCGAAGGCCATGCCACTGACGTTGGCGTTTACTTGACCAGCCCGACCTCACGGTAATAGCGCTCGGCACCCGGGTGCAGGGGCACAGGCATGCCCTTGATGGCGTTCTCGCGCTTGATCACCTTGGCCGCGTTGTGCGCAGCGTAGAGCGTGTCGATGTTCTCGTACA
>JAPKHH010000190.1:0-3783 GCA_026647025.1 Giesbergeria sp. | reverse complement strand
ACCTTGCCGGGTTCGTCGTGCTCCATGTCCGGGAACTTCTTCATCTGTTCCAGGTGCTCCAGTAGCTCCTTCTCGGTGCCCAGGCTGAGTTCGTGCTTGACCTGTCCGACGTTCTTGACAACGAAGCGCACGGTTTCGCCCTGTTTGACCTGAATGTTCGACGGCGTGTAACGCATGTTGTCGCTCATTTCGATGGTGATGGTGCGACGGGCCTTGGCGGCGACGCCGGGTTTGCCAATGGCTGTCTCACCCTCGTCACCGTGGCCACCTGCATGGTTGCCGGCAGCGAAGGCTGCCCCCGATGCGGCCAGTGCAGCCATGGCGAAGAGTTGAGAAATAGTGGAGCGCGTGAATTTCATGGATGGTCTCAGGTTGAAAATTGAAGGAAAAATTCAATGCGCGCCATGCGATGTAGGCTTGCGCACCTTGACTTCGGTCGGCGTTGCAGGCTTGCGAACGCGCGGCATGGACTGGCCGCCCTCTGCGCTGAATCGCGCGGGCTCCGCCATCGGACCGGTGTACTCATACGCCACCGTGCCCTCCGGGTTTTTGTACCAACCCGGGTTCTTGTAGTCGCCTGGCTTCTGGTCGCGGCGCACCTTCAGGACACTGAACATGCCACCCATCTCCACCGAGCCGAAGGGGCCTTCCCCGGTCATCATGGGGACGGTGTTGTCCGGAATGGGCATCTCCATCTCGGTCATGTCCGCCATGCCCCGTTCGCCCATGACCATGTAGTCGGGAATCAGGTTGTTGATCTTCTTGGCCACGCCCCGGTGGTCTACGCCAATCATGGTGGGAATGTCGTGACCCATTGCGTTCATGGTGTGGTGGCTCTTGTGGCAGTGGAATGCCCAGTCACCTTCTTCGTCCGCGAGGAACTCGATCTGGCGCATCTGGCCCACGGCCACGTCGGTGGTCACTTCATAGAGACGGGTGCTCTTGGGTGTAGGACCACCATCCGTGCCGGTGACCAAAAACTCGTGACCGTGCAAGTGCATCGGGTGGTTGGTCATGGTGAGGTTGCCGATGCGAATACGCACCTTGTCGTTGAGCCGGACGTTCAAGGAGTCGATGCCAGGAAAGATGCGGCTGTTCCATGTCCACAGATTGAAGTTCGTCATCTCTGCAACCTTGGGCGTCGCGGCCCCTGGCTCAATGTCATAAGCACTGAGCAGGAAGCAGAAATCACGGTGCACTTCGTCGATCAGCGGATGCTTGGCCTTGGGGTGCGTGATCCAGAAGCCCATCATGCCCATGGCCATCTGGGTCATTTCATCGGCATGCGGGTGGTACATGAAGGTGCCCGGGCGGCGCGCCACGAACTCGTAGACGAAGGTCTTGCCCGACTGGATTGCGGGCTGGTTCAATCCCGCCACACCGTCCATGCCATTGGGCAAACGCTGTCCATGCCAGTGGATGCTGGTGTGCTCGGGCAGCTTGTTGGTCACAAAAATGCGAACGCGATCGCCTTCCACCACTTCGATGGTGGGCCCGGGACTCTGGCCGTTGTAGCCCCACAAATGGGCCTTGAAGCCAGGCGCCATCTCGCGCACCACAGGCTCGGCGACCAGGTGAAACTCCTTGACGCCCTGATTCATCCGCCACGGCAGTGTCCAGCCGTTAAGTGTGACCACCGGGTTGTAGGGCCGCCCCGAGTTGGGCACCAGCGGCGCCATGGTGTTCGGGCTGGTCTGGATCACCGGCTCGGGCAATGCCGCCATGGCCACGCGGCTCACCGAGCTGGCCGCGACCGCTCCGCCTGCGATGCCCGCATATTTGAAAAAATCTCTTCTGGATGTCATGACATGAATCTTTGCTTTAGTGGCCCGCATCGCCCGCACTGGGCGCGCTGGACGTGACTGACAACGTGGTGTTGGTGGGGCGCCCGATCACGGATGCCTGTATGGCGGCATCGGCCAGCCAGAACTGCTGTTGCGCATCAATGGCGGCCGTGACGGCGCTGATCTGCTCGCGCGCGTCGGCCAATAGCTCAAAGACGCTGATCAACATGCCGTTGTAGCGAAGCTGGTTTTCCTCCGAGATCACCTTGCGCAGCGGCACGACTTCATCGCGGTGGTGACGCGCCACGTCGTAGGCGGTTCGATAGGCCGAATAGCTCTCGCGCAGGTTGGAGCCGGCAGAGCGCACGGTGGCTTCGAGCTGGTTGGCCGCAGCCAGGCTGCGTGCATTCATCGCATCGCGCTGCATCCCACCCCAATCGAAGAGGGGTAGACGCACGTCGATTTCCCAGCCGCGCGCAGTAGAACGAGTGCCCTCAGCGTTGTCAAAGGTCGTGTTGCGACGCCCGGTGAGTTCGATATCGGTGAAGCTGGTCACCATGTTCAGACCCTGGGCCTTGACGGCCTCATTGAGCGCGGATTGGGCCAAGCGGATATCCAGACGCGCCTGGGTTGCTTGCAAGGCGACCGTCTGCGGCTCCATTGGCTGTTTAGGTAGCTCCGGCAATCGCTCCGGCAGCTTAAGCGTTTGTTCCTGCGCCTCATCTAGCCCCAGCAGTCGCACCAGTTCTTCGCGGCTGGCCGTAGCCTGGTGCTGCGCTGCGCTCAGCCGGGTGGCGGCATCGGCGTAGAAAGCTTGCTCCCGTGCACGGGTAATCCGGTTGAAGTTGCCCGCCGCCTGCATGCGCTTGGCCAGTTCCGCTCCTGCTTCCGCGCTGTCATAGACCTGCTTGGCATATTTGAGCGTTTGTTGCGCGGCCACGGCCCGCACCCAGGACTGGCGCACACGGGTGATCTGATCCACCACATCACTGGTCAGACGCAATTGCGCTTGCTCAATGCGCCGGGTAGCGCCGCCGTGCCGTGCGGGAAGCGTCAAAAGATCCAGCAAGCCGAAGGACAAAGCGCGCCCAAACTCCAGCTCATCGCCTGCGACCATGCGCTCAAAACTGAAAATGGGGTTGGCAATCCGCCCGGCCTGCGCGGCATCCGCCGACTCTGCCCAACCCTGCGCCAGAAGGGTCTGCAGGGATGGGCTGTTCACCAAGGCCAACTGGACAGCATCTTTCTGCTCCAAAGGCTGCGCCAGCAAGGCTTGAGCGGCCTGCGCACGCTGGTCGCGTTCATCCAGGGTACGAGCCAACGCGAGCTTGCCCCCGGTAAAACTGCCAGCTTCGTCGTTGACGCGATTGATGTTCTGATCCAGGCTGACGCTGGCACATCCCGTCAGCACTGCCAATCCGAGTGCGGACAGAGCCAATTTGGCATGAGTGGCACGCAAAGGCATCATGGTTTTCCTCCCCCGTGATGGCCCGTGTGGGGATCGCTAGCAGGAGCAGCATCCTTGGCGGACGCGGGCTCGCCCGACTTGATTTCCTTAGCATAGGCGCGCCAGCCGCCAATCTGGCCCACACGATCATTGGCTTCGCGCCAGGATTGCACCGGTTGATCCGCATAGCCCTGATAAGCCCCGATAGGGGACGCGTATTGCAACGTTGCCAGCGGTGCAGGCTTGGGAGCCTCGGTATCTGCTGGAGCTTGTGCGAAAGCTGCCCCCGCAAACAACACCAGTGTCGAAGGCAACAGAGCCCTGAAGGGCGGCAGGTAACTGGAAGTGAGCATGGTCTCCTCTAAAAGAATCTTTGATCTCATGATGTGGAGATTCTGGAGAGACCACCCTTTCATTCAGATGTTCTGAGAATTACATTGTTGTTATCTACCTGTCAGAACGCCTCAAACTTGGCAAACTCTCGCCAAAGCATTGAACGGAAGCGCACACGTGAAAATATTGATCGTCGAAGACGAGCTCAAAACGGGTGAG
>JAPKHH010000019.1:0-40150 GCA_026647025.1 Giesbergeria sp. | reverse complement strand
GTGTACCGAAGAAGCCGCGCGCATCGTGCAGCACTGCGGCGGTCAGGTGCAGCAGTGCCTAGCCAGCGGCACGCTGGTATCGGCCGGCGATGTGCTCTTGAGTGCCACGGGTGACGCTGCCAGCCTGCTGCGCGCCTGGAAGGTGGCGCAGAACCTGCTGGAATACGCCTGTGGCGTGGCCGGTGCCACGGCACGCATGGTGCAGGCCGTGCAGGCGGCTGCGCCTGGCGTGGCGGTGCTGACCACGCGCAAGCACGCGCCGGGCCTGCGGCGCATTGCGCTCAAGGCTACGCTCAGTGGCGGCGCTTTTCCGCACCGGCTGGGTGTGGGCGAGACGGTGCTCGTGTTTGCACAGCACCGCGCGTTGGTAGGTGACTGGGATGCAGTGCGGGCACGGCTTGCACTTGCAGCGCCCGCGCTGGCCGAGAAAAAATGCGTGGTGGAGGTAACCTCGCTCGAAGACGCTTTTGCCGCCATTGGCGCGGGAGCTGATGTGCTGCAGTTTGACAAGGTGATGCCAGAGCAATTGCGCGCTTGGTGCCCGCAACTGCGTGAACGGTACCCGAAGCTCGGGCTTTTGGCGGCCGGTGGTGTGAACGGCCAGAACGCCGCCGACTACGCCGCCAGCGGGGTGGATGCGCTGGTGACGAGCAGCCTGCACTACGCGCCCCCGGCCGATGTGGGTGTGCAGATGGAGCCGCAATAACCGCAACGGCCGCGCTGGCCCAGATGCCCGCCGCGGCTGTTCTACACTGGTGTTTTCACCCTTTGCAGCAAACAACGATGCCTTCCAAAGACAAACGCATTGAACTGGGCGGCTCCGTGTGGATGACGGTGGGCGGTGAAAGCCTGGGCGGGCCGGGTCGTATCGCCTTGCTGGCACACATTGCCGAGTGCGGCTCCATCACGCACGCGGCCAAGGCCATGAAGATGAGCTACAAGGCCGCGTGGGATGCCATCGACACCATGAACAACCTGGCGGGCGAGCCCTTGGTTCAGCGCGTGACGGGTGGCAAGGGCGGTGGCGGCACGGTGCTCACGCGCCGGGGTGCGCAACTGGTCGAGAACTTTCACCTGATTGAGAGCGAACACCGCCGCTTCATTGCGCAGTTGAGCGCGCAGGCCAACGGTATCGCCGATGATTTTTTATTGATTCGGAGAATCAGCATGAGAACCAGCGCACGCAACCATTTTGCAGGCCCCGTGACCCACGTTCAGCGCGGCGCCGTCAACGACGAGATTGAAATCCAGGCTGCAGGCGGCCACAAAATTGTGGCCATCGTGACGCACGAGAGCGCTGAGGATCTGGGCCTGGATGTAGGCGCGCAGGCGTTTGCGCTCGTCAAGGCCTCGTCCATCGTGGTGGTGACCGATGCCGAAGGGGCAAAGTTTTCGGCGCGCAACCGGCTCACCGGTACCATCGCACGCCTGGTGCCCGGTGCGGTGAATACCGAGGTAGTGATCGACCTGGAAGGCGGCGCCGCTGTGGCGGCCATCATCACCAACGAGAGTTGTCAGTCGCTGGCGTTGGCGGTGGGCGGCACGGCCACCGCTATTTTCAAGGCCTCCAGCGTGATCGTGGGTGCGCCTGCGTGATTCCATTTCTGAATCACCCGTGCCGTTGTTGCTTCGCCTTGCCTTGCTGCAGCACTGTCTGCGGCTTCGCCTAGACACGAATGATTTGGAAATGGAATGAGATGCAGGGCAGTCGCTCAGCGCTGGCGCTCGTAGCGCACAAAGCTGAAGGGCAGGCCGCCCGCGCTGGTGTGCGCCTCGCGTGTGGTTTCCACCCATTCGGGGCCGAGTTCGGGGGCGAAGGCGTCGCCGTCGAAGTCCTGCGCGATCTCGGTCACTTCCACGCGCTGGGCCAGGGGCAGGGCCTGGGCGTAGATCTGCGCGCCGCCAATCACCCACACCGTGGCGGGGTTCGATTGCTCTGCTATTTGTAGCGCCTCGCGCAGGCTGGGTGAGCGCTGCACGCCATTTTCTTTCCAATCTGGCTGGCGCGTGACGACGATGTTGCTGCGCCCCGGCAGGGGGCGAAAGCGCGGCGGGAGCGAATCCCAGGTCTTGCGCCCCATGATGACGGGGGCTCCCAGCGTGAGCTGCTTGAAGTGCGCCAGGTCCTCCGGCAGGTGCCAGGGCATGGTGCCGTCCTTGCCGATGACGCCATTGGCGGCGCGGGCGTAGATGAGGGCGATTTCCATGTTCATACCGCTACGGGCGCCTTGATGGCCGGGTGGCACTGGTAATCGAGTACCTCGAAGTCTTCGTACTGGTAGTCGAAGATGCTTGCCGGGCGGCGCTTGATGTTCAGCACCGGGTAGGGGTAGGGCGCGCGCGCCAGTTGCGTTTGCACTTGCTCGGTATGGTTGCTGTAGATGTGACAGTCGCCGCCGGTCCAGATGAAGTCGCCCACCTCCAGGTCGCACTGCTGCGCCACCATGTGCGTGAGCAGGGCGTATGACGCAATGTTGAAGGGCACGCCGAGAAAGATGTCGGCGCTGCGCTGGTAGAGCTGGCAGCTCAATGTGCCTTTGCCGCCCGGCGTGGTGGCGGGCGCCACGTAGAACTGGAAGAAGGCGTGGCAGGGCATCAGCGCCATCTTGTCCAGCTCTGCCACGTTCCAACTGCTCACGATGATGCGGCGCGAGTCGGGGTTGCTCTTGAGCGTGTCGATGACCTGCTGGATCTGGTCGATGTGGCCACCATCCGGTGTCGGCCAGCTGCGCCACTGCACGCCGTACACGGGGCCCAGGTCGCCATCGTCGCGTGCCCATTCGTCCCAGATGGTGACGCCGCGCTCCTTGAGCCACAGGTTGCTGCTCGACCCGGTGAGGAACCACAGCAGCTCTACGATGATGCTCTTGAGGTGCACCTTCTTGGTCGTCACCAGCGGAAAGCCCTCGCGCAGGTCGAAGCGCATCTGGTGGCCAAACACGCTTTTCGTGCCCGTGCCGGTGCGGTCGCCCTTGGCTACGCCGTGTTCAAACACATGGCGCATGAAGTCTTCGTACTGCGAGCGGATGGGGCGGTGGGTCATTGTGGCGCTTGTGCTGTGCGTGCCCCGGCCCGGCATGGCCGGGGCAAAGCGAAGATTCTATGTGGAGTACCGGGCGGTGGTCGTCCCGCAGGAGCAAGTGCCGCGCTACAGACCGGGCGATGTCATTGGGTGAACGGGCTCCGGTGATGTCCTGGTAGAGCAAGTGCTTGATATGGAACGGTTTTGTGTCTATATTCGCCATTTGCAAATAGCGAATGAATCTTGGCATGTACCGTTCAAAATCCAACCCCCAGGTGGTGCTGCGTCCTCAGGATCTGGTGGTGCTGTTGCGCCTGTCGCTGGAGCAGGGGCCGCCGCCGACATATGCCGCGCTGGCGGCTGAGCTGAGTGTGACTGCATCGGAGGCGCATGCCAGCGTCGAGCGATCCAGCATCGCGCAGTTGGTGCGCAAGGGGGCGAATGGCAAGCCGGTGGTGGTGCGCGAAGCTTTGCGCATGTTCGTTCAGCACGGTGCACGCTATGCGTTTCCGGCCACACGTGGCGAAATGACCCGTGGCATGCCCACGAGCCATGCCGCCGAGCCGCTGGTCAGCCGTATCGTGCAATCCGGAGAGCCGGTGCCAGTATGGCCGCACAAGAGCGGTACCACGCGCGGCATGGCCTTCTACCCGCTCTATCCCACGGTGCCCGAGGCTGCGGCGCGCAACCCTGCCCTGTATGAGTTGCTGGTGCTGTTTGACGCCGTACGCGGTGGCAGCGCGCGCGAGCGCAGCCTGGCCATCGCACTGCTGGACGAGCGGTGGACGCAGCCATGACGCCTGCGCTGAATCCCAATGACCCGAACGTCTTTCTGTTGGAGCGTGTGGCTGCAAGCCTGAGCGCAGACTTGCGGACAAGTCTCGTGTTCGTGGGTGGAGCCGTGGTGGGGCTTCTGATCACCGATGCCGCCATGCCTGCGATCCGGCCGACCGAAGATGTGGATTTGGTGGCACAGGTGTTGGCACGTGCCGATTTCCACCGTCTGGAGCAGGCCTTGATGGCTCTGGGTTTCGTGCAGGATTTGCGGCGTGATGCGCCCATTTGCCGCTGGCGCGTGGGCGGGGTGACGGTGGATGTCATGCCCACGCTGGAGGAGATCCTGGGTTTTGCCAACCGCTGGTATCCCTTGGCCGTGGCCACGGCGCAACCGATGACGCTGCCCAGTGGGTTGGTGATCCATGTCGTTCGCGCGCCCGTGTTCATGGCAACCAAGCTCGTCGCTTTCGACGGACGCGGCCAGGGCGACTTTCTGTTCAGTCACGAGCTTGGCGACGTGATCAGTGTGGTGGATGGTTGTGAAAGCCTTGTTGCCGAGTGCCGCGATGCGCCTGCGGAGCTGCGTGGCTATCTGGGCCAGCGGTTTCAGATGCTGCTGGCGAGCCGATCCTTCAGGGAGGCTTTGCCGGGGCATTTGCCGGGCGATGCCGCGAGCCAGGAGCGGGTGCCGGAGTTGGAGGCAAAGTTGAAAGACCTGGCGCAGCTGACCAGTGTGTGACGGCCGCTTGGGCTCTAGCCAGGCAGTCGTGCCTCAGGAGAGCACCCGCCCCGGGTTCATGAGGTTCTGCGGGTCCAGCGCCTGTTTGATGGCGCGCATCATCGAAAGTGCCACGGGCGACTGGTAGCGTTCGAGCTTGTCGGTCTTGAGGGCGCCCACGCCATGCTCGGCCGAGAACGAGCCGCCGAATTGCGCCACGGCCTCGTACACAAGGTGGTTGACCTGGTCTTCCTGGTCGCGCAGGAAGGCCTTGGCGTCGCAGTCCTCGGGGGCCTGCACGTTGTAGTGCAGGTTGCCGTCGCCCAGGTGGCCGAAGTTGACCAGGCGCACACCCGGGATCTCGCGTGCCAGCAATGCATCGGCGTGCTCGACGAAGGCGGGAATGCGCGAGATGGGCACGGAGATGTCGTGCTTGATGTTCAGGCCTTCCTCGGCCTGGGCCAGGGGAATGCTCTCGCGGATATGCCAGAGCTGGTGCGCCTGCGCGATGTTCTCGGCCACGACGGCGTCCTGCACGCAGCCCGCCTCGAAGGCGGTCTCCAGCAGGGATTCAAAGCGGGTGCGGGCGTGTTCTTCCGATTCGCTGTCGGAGTTCTCCAGCAGCACGCCCCACTGTGCTTCTTCCTGGTCGATGAAGGGCACGCGCAGCTGGGGCATGTGCTTGTCCACCAGTTGCAGCGCAAAGCGGCCCATCACCTCAAAGCCCGTCAGCCCGGCGCCCAGGTGCTGGTGTGCCAGGGCCAGCAGTTGCACGGCCTGCTCCATGGTGGCGACTGCGGCCCAGGCGGTGAGCTGGGCGGCGGGCCGGGGGTAGAGCTTGAGTGTGGCGGCGGTGATGATGCCCAGCGTGCCTTCGCTGCCGATGAACAGGTCGCGCAGGTCGTAGCCGGTGTTGTCCTTGCGCAGGCCGCGCAGGCCATCCCACACCTCGCCCTGGGGCGTGACCACTTCCAGGCCCAGGCACAGGTCGCGCGTGTTGCCGTAGCGCACCACCTGCGTGCCGCCGGCGTTGGTGCCCAGGTTGCCGCCGATGGTGCAGCTGCCCTCGGCCGCGAGCGAGAGAGGGAACAGCAATCCGGCCTTGTCGGCGGCTTCCTGCACGTTCTGCAGGATGCAGCCGGCCTCGACGGTGAGGGTGAGGTTGTCCGGGTCGAGCGCGCGCACGGCG
This sequence comes from Giesbergeria sp., assembly GCA_026647025.1. Taxonomy (GTDB): domain Bacteria; phylum Pseudomonadota; class Gammaproteobacteria; order Burkholderiales; family Burkholderiaceae_C; genus Simplicispira. The sequence continues at coordinate 34,444 of JAPKHH010000019.1, read as the reverse complement.
TTCATGCGCGTGAGGCTCAGCACCACCTCGCGGCCCGAGGTGTCGGGCGTGGAGCCGACCGACAGGCCGGTGTTGCCGCCCTGCGGCACCATGGGCGCGCCGGCGGCGGCGCAGGCGCGGACCACGGCGGCCACCTGCTGCGTGCTGGCCGGGCGCACCACGGCCAGGGCCTTGCCGTGCACGCGGCGGCGCCAGTCCTGCTCCCACGCGCTGAGGTCACCTTCGGTGAGGACATGGGCATCGCCCACGGCCAGGCGCAGGGTTTCGATCAGGGTTTGCATCGTGCAGGTTCTCCAGCAGGGCTGCCTGGGGCGGCAGCGCGGTTCAAGGGGTCGTGGTGGTCGGCTCTTGTGCCGGGGCACTGCGCAGGCGCAGGCGGATGTGCGCTGTACAGGCGGTAAACAGCACCAGGCACAGCGCCACCTCTATCATGGCCAGCCATTGGCCCGGGGGGCGGTCGCTCCAGGCGCGCACCACGCCTTCGGTGAAATACAGCCACACCAGCAGGCTCACCCAGCGGTAGGTGTACATGCGGTTTTTCAAAAAACCGGCCAGCGGGATGCACAGCGGCAAGGCTTTCAGTGCCAGCCACGAGCCCCCAGGGCGCAGCGGCGCCAGGAACAGCTCCCAGGCCAGGCACAGCACGATCAGGGCGAGCAGGCTGGCCACGGCAAGGCGGCGGGACCCATCCACCAGCGGGGCGGGAGTGGCAGGAGCGTAGGCAGCGTGTTCTTCAGGGTTCATGGCGATGGCATCATAGCGACCATGCCCTTTCCCCTACAGACCGTGGTGCAGCGCCTTGAAGCGCTGGTGGCCGATCTTTCGCGCTTTCCCTGGAAGACCACCGCCCAAACCCTGCGCGAGCGCTTTCGTGAGGACAGCCTGGGCCTGACGGCCAGCAGCCTGACGTTTACCACCATCCTGGCCCTGGTGCCCTTTTTTACCGTGGCACTGGCGGTGTTCACGGCTTTTCCCATGTTTGGCAAGCTGCAGGATGTGCTGCAGCGCTGGCTGCTCGACAGCCTGGTGCCCGAGAGCATTGCGCGCCAGGTGCTGGGCTATCTCACACAGTTCTCGGCCAAGGCCAGCCGCCTGGGGCTGCTGGGTTTCAGCATGCTGCTGGCCACGGCGCTGGCGCTGATTCTCACCATCGACCGCACGCTCAACAACATCTGGCGCGTGCGCCGCCTGCGCCCGCTGGGCCAGCGGGTGCTGATCTACTGGGCCGCCATCACCCTGGGGCCGCTGTTGCTGGGGGCCAGCCTGGCGCTGACGTCGTATGCGCTGTCGGCATCACGCGGTTTGGTGGACACGCTGCCCGGGGGGCTGCGCCTGTTGCTCGACTCGCTGGAGTTCTTTGTGCTGGCCGCGGGCATGGCCGGTTTGTACCGCTACGTGCCCAACACCCAGGTGTACTGGCGCCATGCCTGGGCGGGCGGTATGTTTGTGGCGGTGTGCATGGAGCTGGCCAAGAAAGGCCTGGCTCTGTACCTGGCCAAGGTGCCCACCTATTCAGCCGTGTATGGCACCTTTGCCACGCTGCCCATTTTGCTGGTGTGGATCTATGTGGCCTGGGTCATCGTCCTGCTGGGTGCGGTAGTGGCCGCCTACCTGCCCAGCCTGCTGGCGGGCGTGGCCCGCCGCTCGGGCCACCAGAGCTGGAACTTTGAACTGGCAGTGGAAGTGGTGCAGCAATTGCACGCTGCACGCCAGACCAGCGCACACGGCCTGCGCACGGACGAACTGGCCCAGCGCCTGCGGGTGGATGCGCTGCAACTCGAACCCGCTCTGGACGCGCTGACCGGGCTGGACTGGGTGGGCCGCCTGGAAGAGGTGGACGCGGCATCGCCCCGCCAGGCGGTACCGCGCTATGTGCTGCTGGTCGACCCGCAGACCACGCTGCTGGCACCCTTGCTGGTGCGTTTGCTGGTGGAGCGCTCGCCCAGCCTGCAGACGTTGTGGGCGCGGGCCCGACTGGAAGAGCTGGTGCTGGCCGACGCATTGTTGCCATAAATGGCCTCTGGCGCTTATTGGTATTGCGGTAGCTGCTATTGATTTTGTAGTGATTGCATCGATGCCCAACCTGCCGTCGGCATCCAGGGGGCGTGTGTTTCCGTGCACATGAAAAAGCCCCTGTGCCTTGGAGGCTGCAGGGGCTTGGTGCGGGGGAGAGGCCTGCAAGGCCTCCGCAGCTTCAGTTCTGCTTGGGCTCTTCGGCCAGGGAGTCTTGCAGGGCCTTGAGCGGGTCATCGCTGTCCGATGCGGGCTCGGCGCCTTCGGCCGCCGATGCAGTACCCGCCACCGGGTCTGCGCCCAGCATGCCCGCCGTGGGGTTGGGGGCAATGAACGCGGCGGGGTCGGGCATGGCGGCTTCCATTTCGCGGCGCACCTTGTCCAGGTCGTAGACCGCCTTCTTGTCCAGGCCGCTGGAGACGATGCCCGGGAAGACGATGACCAGGGTGACCATGATGATCTGGATGAGCACGAACGGCACCGCGCCCCAGTAGATCTGCAGGGTGGTGATGGGCTTGACCATTTTCTTCGTGACCTTGTCCAGGTATTCCACCGTGGGCGCCACGCTGCGCAGGTAGAACAGGGCAAAGCCAAAGGGCGGATGCATGAACGAGGTCTGCATGTTGATGCCCAGCAGCACACCGAACCAGATCAGGTCAATGCCCAGCTTCTCCGCCACGGGGGCCAGCAGCGGCACCACGATGAACGACAGCTCGAAGAAGTCGAGGAAGAAGGCCAGGAAAAAGACCATGACGTTCACCACGATCAGGAAGCCCAGTTGCCCCCCGGGCAGGCCCGACAGCAGGTGCTCCACCCAGCGGGGGCCGTCCACGCCCTGGAAGGTCAGGCCAAAAACCGTGGCGCCCACCAGGATGAACAGCACAAAGCACGAGAGCTTGGTGGTGGTGTTCAGCGCCTGGCGCAGAAGGTCGAACGAAAGGCGCTTGCGGGCCATGGCCATGGCAAAGGCGCCCAGCGAGCCCATGGCGCCGCCTTCGGTGGGGGTGGCGATGCCCAGGAAAATGGTGCCCAGCACCAGGAAGATGAGCAGCAGCGGCGGGATCAGCACGAACGTGACGCGCTCGGCCATGCGCGAAAGCAGGCCCAGGCGCAGCGTCTTGTTGATGACGGCGATCACGAAGGCCAGCACGACGCCCACGCACATCGACAGCACGATGGTTTCGTCCAGTGGCACATGTTCCACCAGTTCGCCCTTCCACCAGGTTTGCACGGCGGCAAAGTTCTTGGCAAAAGCGATGGCCGTGCCGGTGCACAGCACCGTCAGCGCCAGCAGCGAGGCCAGGCCACTCTTGCCATCGTCTTCGCGGATGGTGCGTGCCTCGGCCGGCAGTGCCGGAACCCAGCTGGGCTTGAAGATGGCCAGCAGGATGACGTAGGCAGCATAGAACCCGCAGAGCATCAGGCCGGGCACGAAGGCGCCCTTGTACATGTCGCCCACGCTGCGGCCCAGTTGGTCGGCCAGGATGATGAGCACCAGCGAGGGTGGAATGATCTGCGCCAAGGTGCCGGAGGCTGCAATCACCCCCGTGGCGATGCGCCGGTCATAGCCATAGCGCAGCATGATGGGCAGCGAGATCAGGCCCATCGAGATCACCGAAGCTGCAACGACCCCGGTGGTGGCCGCCAGCAGCGTGCCCACGAAGATCACGGCCAGGGCCAGACCGCCGCGCACGGGGCCAAAGAGCTGACCAATGGTGTCGAGCAAATCCTCGGCCATGCCGCTGCGTTCCAGTATCAGCCCCATCAGGGTGAAGAACGGAATGGCGAGCAGCGTATCGTTCTGCATGATGCCGAAGATGCGCAGCGGCAGGGCTTGCAGCAGGGCTTCGGGCAGGGCTCCGAGTTCGATGCCGATGAAGGCAAAGAACAGGCCGCAGGCGCCGAGGCTGAAAGCCACCGGAAAGCCCATCAGCAGGAAGAGAATCAGCCCCGCGAACATGATCGGGGCAAGGTTGTGGGTGATGAATTCCATGGTGTATGCCCTGTGTTCAGTCGGCCTTGCCGTTGCTCTTGGCCGCTTCGGCCAGGCGACGGATAGATTCGGCGAGCTCCTGCTCTGCGGTTTTTTCGTCGCCCTTCTTCAGCGTGGGGTCATCGATCAGCCCCCGGAGAAAGGCGATGCGCTTGATCAGTTCAGACCAGCCCTGCAGCAGCAGCAACGTGAAGCCCAGCGGCATCATGGCGTACACCGGCCAGCGGATCAGGCCCCCGGCGTTGTTCGACATTTCGCCCGATTCGAAGCCACGCAGGAAGAACGGGGTGCCGTACCACAGGATGGCCAGGCACATGGGCGTGAGAAAGACCGAGAAGCCGATGACGTCGATCCAGATCTGGGCGCGCTTGGAGAGCCGGCCAGAGATCACGTCCACCTTCACGTGCTCACCCTGCAGCAGCGTGTAGCCCGCAGCGATCAGGAAAGACGCGGCAAACAGGTACCACTGCACTTCCAGAAAAGCATTGGAACTGATGTTGAAAAGCTTGCGTGACAGCGCGTTGAGTCCGCTGATGAGCGTCGAGGCCAGAATGAGCCAGATGACGTATTTACCGATCTGGGTACTAAGCCAGTCGATCCCTCGGGATAGTTTCAGTAATGCCTGCATGGGGTCTCCAATCAAATGACGGCGCCTTGGGTTGCGTGCTTGCCGAGGCGTGGCAAGGGGTGGGGCAACTTTTTGCAACGGCGCGATTCTACGGAGCACTCTAGTAGGAGTCTGACGGTAGCGTGACGGTGTTATCCCTCAATGAATGCTTGATGCAGTGCTACTGAATTAATAGCTATCAGGGTTAACGCCTAGATGAAAAATACCCCGCGCTGGCAGCGAAGGCGTGTCGGGTGGGGGTGGGTAAATCGCTAGCGCACAAGCGTGAATTGGAGGGGTTTTGAGCACTTGGCGCTCCTATACTGCCCCCGGATGGGCCCAGACCCGCCGCAAACACCATAAGACAGGAGATACGCACCCATGAGCTCTGTAGCACCCGATACGCTGGCTTTGCAGCGCCTTTACCATTGGGAGCAGGCAGCACCCAGCCGTGTAACCCTGACCCAGCCCATGGGGCAGGGTGTGGTTCAGGACTTTACCTGGGGCCAGGTGGCCGACCAGGTGCGTCGCATGGCAGCGCACCTGCAGTCCCAAGGCTGGGAGCCCGGCTCACGGGTGGCGATCCTGTCCAAGAACTGCGCCTGGTGGCTGATGAGCGACCTGGCGATCTGGATGGCGGGGTATGTTTCGGTGCCGCTGTACCCCACGCTGGCGCACGACACCGTGAACCAGATCCTTACCCACAGCGAGGCCAAGGCATGTTTCATTGGCAAGCTCGATGGCTGGGAAGGCATGAAGCCGGGGGTTCCCGAAGGCATGCCCTGCATCAGCTACGCCCTCTCGCCCGACGATGCCCGCAAGAATTACGACGGCTGGGACGCCATCTGTGCGCGCACTCCGCCGCTGCAGGGTGCGCCCGTGCGCGATGCGGATGAGTTGGCCACCTTGATCTACACCTCGGGCACCACGGGCAAGCCCAAGGGCGTGATGCACAGTTTCGGTAATTTTGCGTGGGCCATTGGTGCGGGCATCAAGCGCATTCCCATGGGTCAGGAAGACCGCATGCTGTCCTACCTGCCGCTGGCGCACGTCGTGGAGCGCGTGCTGGTCGAGCATGGCTGGCTGCGCACGGGCATGCAGCTGTTCTTTGCGGATTCGCTGGATACTTTTGCGCTGGACTTGCAGCGGGCCCAGCCGACGATCTTCTTCTCGGTGCCGCGCCTGTGGGTGAAGTTCCAGCAGGGCATTCACCACAAGATGCCGCCGGCCAAACTCAACCGGCTTTTGTCGATCCCGCTGATTGGCGGCCTGGTGCGCAACAAGGTGCAAAAAGCCCTGGGACTGAACCATTGCCGTATTGCCGCGGGGGGGGCTGCGCCCATGCCGCTGAGCCTGCTGCAGTGGTACAGCAAGCTGGGCATTGACATCAACGAAGGCTATGGCATGACGGAAAACCTGGCCGTCTCGCATATCACTGAGCCTGGCAAGAATCAGCAAGGGTCTGTGGGGCCTGCCTATGACGGTGTGGACCACCGCACCGATCCGGATACTGGAGAAATCCAGATGCGCAGCTCCGCACTGATGCTGGGCTACTACAAGGAGCCCGAGCAAAGCCGCGACGCCTTTACGGCCGACGGCTGGCTGCGCACCGGCGACAAGGGCCGCATCGATGCCCAGGGCTGCCTGCACATCACGGGCCGTGTGAAAGACCTGTTCAAGACCGGCAAGGGCAAATATGTGGCCCCCGCGCCCATCGAGGACAAGCTGGGCACCCATGAGTCGGTGGAAGCCTGTGTGGTGACGGGTGCCAACCTGGGGCAGCCGCTCGGTATCGTGATGCTCAATGCCGACGCTGTTGCCAAGGCGTCCAGTGCCGAAGGCAAGGCCGCGCTGGAGGCATCGCTTGCGGCGCACCTCAAGAGCGTCAACGCTACCCTCGACCCCCATGAGCAACTGCAGTGCATCGTGCTGGTGACCACGCCCTGGACGGTGGACAACGATCTCATCACCCCCACCTTCAAGGTCAAGCGCAACCGCATCGAGGACATCTACTCCGCCAACTACGAGCGCTGGGAAACCTCGGGCAAAAAGGTGGTCTGGTTCGGTCAGTAACAAGCGCACCATAAAAAAACACCGCCCGGCGCAAACCGGGCGGTGTTTTTTTGGGTGCGCCCAGCATGGGCGCACCCCTGCGAACTCATTCGGTAATGTAGTTCGACACGATGGTCCAGCGGCCGTCATGCAGTTGCGACAACCGCGAGAGGTTGCTGCCCAGGCGCTTTTGCGGTCCGAACTTCTGCACCGCACTGCCAAAGATGTCGCGTGGAATCTCCATGGTGTCCATGGCCTTGATGAAGCTGTCGGTACTCAGGTTGGCCCCGGCCTTCTGTGCGGCGCGAATGAAGCTGTCGATCGCCAGGTAGCCATAGACAGAGAACACCGCCGGGTCTTCGTTGAAGGCCGTCTTGTATTTGGTGGCCCAGAAACGGATGGGTTGCGAGGCATCGTCCAGGTAGGGGTTCTGCACCGTCATCGTGGCGTAGAGCCCGTCCATGGCCTTGCCGCCCAGTTTGTGGATCAGGTCGGTATAGGCCGCGCTGGAGCCCAGGAAGATGGGGTTGAAGCCCAGTTTGCGTGCCGTGCCAATGCCGCCGATGGTCTCGCGGATGATGGTGCCCAGCACCACCATGTCGCAGTTGGCAGCCTTGAGCTTGGACATCTGCGAGGAAAAATCGGTGGCGCCGCGCTTGAAGGTGGTGGTCTCGACCATGGTCATGCCCACGGCCTTGAGGCCTTCTTCCGCGCCGCGCTGCACTTCCAGGCCGAACTCGTCGTCCTGGTACATGGAGCAGATCTTCTGGGCCTTCTTTTCCTTCACCAGTTTGGGCGTTGCGGCCTTCATCTGGTCGAAGTAGGTGGCGGCAAAGGCGTATTTGAGCTTGTGGAAGGGCTCGTACATTTCACGCGCTGCGGTCACCGGGAAGAAGTTGATGACGTTTTTCTCGAACTGAACCGGCATGGCGGCCAGATTCTGTGCCGTGCCCAGATGGCCCACCATCATGAAAATCTTGTTCTGGTTGACCAGCTTCTGCGCGGCCAGCACCGCCTTCTTGGGGTCGTAGCCCGAGTCCTCCACCAGCAGGTTGATCTTGCGCCCGTTGATGCCGCCCTGCTCATTGACTTCATTCACGCGCAGCATCATGCCGTTGCGCAACTGCTTGCCAAAGCCCGCCAGAGGCCCCGACAGATCCTGGATCGAGCCCAGTGTGATTTCCGTCTTGGTGACGCCCTGGCTTTCCTCGGCGTGGACCCCGGATGCGCTCAAGGCGGCGGCGCAAGCCAGGGTGGCCAGGGCTGCGGTCGATGTCTTTCTCATGTCGTGTCTCCTTTTGAATTGCGTCAATACATGGCATCGATCTGTGCCGCGTATTTCTTTTCCACCAGCTTGCGCTTGAGCTTCATGGTCGGAGTGAGTTCTTCATCTTCGGCCGTGAGCTGGGTGTCGAGCAGGAAGAATTTCTTGATCTGCTCCACGCGGGCAAACTTCTGGTTCACCCGGTTGATCTCGTTCTGGATCAATTCTTGCACTTCAGGGGCGCGCGTCAAACTGGCGTAATTACTGAAGGGTATGTCCGCATCCTGCGCAAATTTCTCCACGTTCTCCTGGTCGATCATGATGATGACCGTGAGGTAGGCGCGCTTGTCGCCGATGACCACGGCATCGGTGACGTAGGGGGAGAACTTGAGCTCGTTTTCCAGTTCGCTGGGCGTAATGTTCTTGCCGCCCGCCGTGATGATGATGTCCTTCATGCGGTCGGTGATGCGGAAGAAGCCTTCATCGTCCACCGTGCCGACGTCGCCGGTATGCAGCCATCCATCGGCGTCGATGGTTTCGGCCGTTTTTTCGGGCAGGTTCAGGTAGCCCATGAAGACGTTGGTGCCGCGCACCAGAATCTCGCCCGTGGCCGGGTCGAGCCGCACTTCGTTGAAACCGGCGGCCGGGCCAATCGAGCCCGGCTTCATGCGGGTGGCCGGCACCCCGGTCGATGCCCCGCAGGTTTCCGTCATGCCCCAAACCTCCAGCATGGGAACACCCAGCGCCATGTACCACTTCACCAGTTCGGGCGAGATGGGAGCGGCCCCGGTCACGCAAAAACGTGCGCGGTGAATGCCGATGAGCTTGCGGGTGTTGTTCAGGGCCAGCCAGCGGGCCAGCGTGAAGCGCAGTTTCAGGCCCGTTCCCACGGTCTCGCCCGCCATCACTTTCTCGGCAATGCGCATGCCCACGCCGATGCTCCATGCGTAAGCCGCACGCTGCAGCGCACTCGACTCCTTGAGGGCGATCATCACGCCGGAATAGAACTTCTCCCAAACGCGGGGCACGGCGGTGAACACCGTGGGGGCAATCTCGCGCACGTTCTCGGGAATCGTTTCGGGGTTCTCCACAAAGTTGAGCTTGGCGCCGGTATAGAGCGCGAAATACTCACCCCCCATGCGCTCGGCAATGTGGCACAGGGGCAGGAAGCACATGCGCTCGTCGTGCTCGTCCTGCGCCACCAGGGTGTTGAAGCCGCGTGTGGTGTACACCAACCCGCGGTGGCTGTGCATGGCACCCTTGGGCTTGCCGGTGGTGCCCGAGGTGTAGACCAGAATGGCCAGGTCCTCGGGCTGGCAGTCGGCGGCGCGGTGGAGTACGGCGTCGGGGTGCCGGGCCAGCCATTCACGGCCCAGGGTGCGCAGCGCTTCGAGCGACATCACGCCCGGATCGTCCAGGTCGCGCAGGCCTTTCATGTCGAACACGACCACCTTCTGCAGCAAGGGCAGGCGCTCGCGCACGTCCAGGGCCTTGTCGAGCTGTTCATCGTCTTCCACAAACAGCACGCGCGTGGCCGAGTCCTCGCACAGGTAGTGCACCTGGGAGGCCGCATCGGTGGGGTAGATGCCATTGGAGACACCGCCGCAACTGAGCACGGCCAGATCAGCCAGCACCCATTCGACCACGGTATTGGCCAGGATGGAGGCCGTATGCCCACGCTCAAAGCCCAGGGCCAGCAGGCCACCGGCGATCTCGCGCACGGCATCGCCGGTCTGCTGCCAGCTCCAGCTGCGCCAGACGCCCAGCTCCTTCTGCCGCATCCAGACCTGTTCCCCACGCAGGGCGACGGCATTCCAGAAAACGGCAGGAATGGTCTCGCCAGGCACGACGATGTCGTTGCGTGGCTGGATGTGGCTAACGTCCCATAAATTGCTCATTGGTTCACCGCCATGTCTTTTTCTTCTTCCAGCGCCGCTCACCGCGTACGCCTTCTTCCTTCATGCCCAGGTAAAACTCCTTGATGTCTTCCTTCTCGCGCAGGCGGTCGCAGCTGTCTTCCATGACGATGCGGCCGTTCTCCAGCACGTAGCCGTAGTCGGATGCATTGAGGGCCATGTTGGCGTTCTGTTCGACCAGCAGGATGGTGGTACCCCGTTCGCGGTTGATGCGCACCACGATTTCGAAAATTTCCTTGGTGAGCTTGGGGGACAGGCCCAGGCTGGGCTCGTCGAGCAGGATCAGATCGGGGTTGGCCATGAGGGCGCGCGAGATGGCCAGCATCTGCTGCTGCCCGCCCGAAAGAAGCCCCGCATCCTGCTGCGCGCGTTCCTGGAGGATGGGGAAGTAGGCATACACCATCTCCATGTCGCGTGCCACGCCATCGCGGTCCTTGCGGGTGTAGGCGCCCATGAGCAGGTTGTCGCGCACGGAGAGCAGCGGAAACACTTCGCGCCCCTCGGGCACGTGGACCAGGCCCTGCTGCACGATGAATGCCGGGTCGCGGGCGGTGATGTCGTGGCCCTTGAATTCGATCGACCCCTTGCGGGGATCGAGAATGCCGGAGATGGTTTTCAGGATGGTGGATTTGCCCGCCCCATTCGAGCCCAGCACGGTGGCGATTTCACCCTTGCGCACTTTCAGGCTCACGCCCCGGATGGCCTTGATGGGGCCATAGGCGCTTTCGACGTTCAGCAGCTGGAGCATGGGCGCCTGGGCACCGTCGTTGCGGTCGGTCAGCGTGCTCATGCGGTCCTCCGCAGCGAAGAGACGTCGTCCACGGTGCCCAGGTAGGCCTCGATGACGGCGGGGTCGGTCTGTACCTCGCGCGGCGTGCCCATGGCCAGCACTTCGCCCTGGTTCATGGCAAGGACGCGGTCAGACACCTTGGAGACGAGCGACATGTCGTGCTCCACCATCAACACCGTGATGCCCAGCTCCTGCTGGATGTCCTGGATCCAGAAAGCCATGTCGTCGGTTTCCTCCACGTTCAGACCGGAAGAAGGCTCATCGAGCAGCAACAGTCTGGGCTCGGTGCACAGCGCACGCGCCAGTTCCACCACCTTGCGCACCCCGTAGGGCAGGCCCGCCACCATGGTGTCGCGATAGTGCTGCAGGTGCAGCAGGTCGATCACTTCCTCGGCCTTCAGGCGCGCCTGCAACTCGGCCTCGCGTGCCGTGGCCGTGAAAAACATGTCGCGCAGAAACCCCGTCTTGCGGTGGGTGTGCCGACCAATCAGCAGGTTGTGCAATACGGTGGCGTGCTCGAACAGTTCGATGTTCTGGAACGTGCGCGCAATGCCCAGGCCGGCAATGGCGTGGGCGGGTTGGTCCGTGAGCTTTTTCCCCTGGTAGTCGATCTCGCCCGCCGTGGGCTCGTAGATGCGGCTGATCAGGTTGAACACCGTGGTCTTGCCCGCGCCGTTGGGGCCGATGAGGGTGAAAACCTCGCCTTCGTGCACATCGAAGCTGACATTGTTGACGGCCAGCACGCCGCCAAAGCGCACGCTGAGGTTGCGGGCGGAAAGGATGGTGGTGGTCATTTCAGGCGGTCCGATTTCTGGAACGATTTCTGCCGCTTGAACATGCCTTGGCGGTAGAACGGGAAAAGCTGCAGCCAGGTGCGCACCTTGAGCCAGCGGCCATACAGTCCCATGGGTTCGAACAGCACGAACGCGATCAGCACGATGCCGTAGACGGCGGCCTGCAGGCCTGGCGCCTGGCCGATGGCGTCGGGCAGCACATCTTTCGCCATGCCGATGGCCTGCGGCATGATGATGAGAAAGAGGGCCCCCAGAAACACGCCATGCACCGAGCCCAGGCCCCCAATCACGATCATCAGCAACAGGTCGATGGACTGCAGGATGTTGAACTGGTCGGGCGAGATGAACTGCAGCTTGTGGGCATACAGCGCGCCTGCAATGCCTGCCAGCCCGGCCGACAGGGCAAACGACAGGGTTTTGTAGCGCGCAAGGTGAATGCCCATGCTCTGCGCCGATATTTCTGAATCACGAATGGCGACAAAGGCCCGCCCCGTGGGCGCGCGCAGCAGGTTGAGCAGCCCCAGCGTGGAGGCCACGGCGATCGCCAGGCACAGGAAATAGAACGCCTCGCCCCCCGAGAGCGACCAGCCCCAGAGCGTCGGCGCCTTGACATGCATGCCTGCATTGCCGCCCGTGACCGATTCCCAGCGGGCAAACACTTCTTCGACGATGAAACCGAACGACAGCGTGGCCATGCCCAGGTAGATGCCCTTGACGCGCAGCGCAGGCAAGCCCACCACCAGGCCGACCGCGGCCGACAGCAGCGCGGCGCAGGCCAGGGCCAGGGGAAAGGGCCAGCCCATGCCGATCAACACAGCCTGGGTGTAGGCCCCCACGCCCAGAAAGGCGGCATGGCCCAGCGAAAACAGCCCGGTAAAGCCCGCCAGCAGCATCAGGCCCAGGCCGGCGATGGCATAGATGAGCACAAAGGTCAGTTGTGCCAGCCAGTATTCGGCAAACAGCCAGGGAGCAGCCAGCAGAAGCACGCCCAGGGCGCTGTACCAGAAGATATGGCCGGGGTGCTTGGCAAGATGGATGTCCTGCCGGTAGTCGGTTTTGAAGATGAAACGCATGGTGTGTGGGCCCCGTCAGACTTTCTTGCGGAGCTTTTCGCCGAACAGCCCGTTGGGCTTGACCATCAGCATGATCAGCACCACCACATAGGCGGCCACATCCTTGAAGCCGTCGGGCAAATAGAAGCCTGAGAACGATTCGACCAGGCCAATCACCAGCCCGCCCACGATGGCGCCCGGCAGGCTGCTGAAGCCCCCCACCACGGCGGCCGGAAACGCCTTGAGCCCGATGAAGCCCATGTTGGCGTGCACGAAGGTGATGGGCGCCAGCAGCAGTCCGGCAATGGCCGCGACGGCGGCGGCCAGGGCCCAAACCAGGCCGTTGAGCCGCTGCACCGGAATCCCCATGTAGTAGGCGGCCAACTGGTTCTGCGAAGAAGCCTGCATGGCGATGCCGAGCTTGCTGTACTTGAACAGCAGGAACAACAGTACGCACAGCACGGCCGTGGCGGCAATGATGACGAATTGCTCGACGTTGACCACCAGTGTGCCCAGGGTCCAGATCTCGTCCTTGTAGGGCACGGGCAGCACATAGGTTTCGGTGCCGATGCCCGGGATCATGGTGATGATCCCGCGCGCCGTGTAGCCCACGCCAATCGTCAGCATCACGATGGAGAACGCGGGCTGGCCCAGGATGGGGCGCACGATGACCCGCTCGATCGCCATGCCAAAGAGGGCCATGCCAGCGATGGCGCTGAGCACGGCCAGCCAGAAGGGAAAGCCCATCAGCGTCATGCATGCCAGGCCGCCGAAGGCGCCCAGCATCATGAGTTCGCCTTGGGCAAAGCTCACGGTTTCCGTGCCTTTGTAGATCAGCACGAAACCCAGCGCGATGAGGCCATAAATGCAGCCTTGCGAAACACCGCTGATGACCAACTGCAGAAACTGCACGTTGTTGTCTCCCTGTTTTGTGAATGCGTCCCGGTTTATAGCGGTGCATGCCGGGCTTGTCGCTAAGGGTTTTCCGGCGGACCGGCACTCAGCCTGTCCCGCAAGCGACTAAGGCACGCCCTGCCCGGGGTGGGCTGGCGTGTGTCAGTGCAGGGAAAAGCGGGCGCGCAATGCGACCGCAAACGCTGCGGTGCCGCACAGCGTGAGCGTCACGGTGTGCCGCGTCTGCGCCGGTGCGCCGGGCTCGACGGTGACCCGGCCGCTGGCCTCGTCGTAGCGCAGTTGGTGTGGCGCAGCGCCTTCGTGCAGGGTCTGCAGGTCGTAGTCCCAGTCGCCGCCTTCGTCCAGTGGGCGGCGGCGCCCGGCAAACGCCTGGTGGGCCCAGGACAGCACCTGCTCCAGTTCCGCCAGCAAGGCGGGCAGGTGCTCGGGAGTGACGCTGGCCATGGCATCCCAGGTGCCCATGCCTGCGTCGTCTTCACTGTGGTCAAAATCGAGGTAGCGCAGGGCCATGGTGTCGCGGTCCGGAAAGACGCGCATTGTCCAGTAGAACCATTGAGGAAAGTACCCCTATGAGCGAAGAAACCCCCGTCCTGCAGGTGGAAGGCCTGGTGTTTGGCTATACCGGACGGCCCGTGCTTGCGGACTGGTCCGCCTGCATAGGTGCGGGCGCTACCCTGCTGCAAGGGGACGAGAGCAGCGGCAAGACGACCTTGCTGCGCTTGCTGGCCGGGGTGCTGCCCGCCCAGGCCGGGCGGCTGGTGCTGCGCGGCGCTTCACTGGCCGATGCGCCGCAGGCCTACCGGCGGCAGGTGTTCTGGGAAGACCCCCGCTCCGATGCCATCGATCTGCTGACGGTGCGCGACTGGCTGCAATCCCTGCCCGCGCAGCATGCCGCCTGGGATGCGCAGGCACTGGCGGCCCATGTGCAAGGTTTTGGTCTGCAGGATCATCTGGACAAGCACTTCTACATGCTGTCCACCGGCAGTCGGCGCAAGGTGCTGATGGCGGCGGGGCTCGCATCGGGCGCACCGCTGACGCTCATCGACGAGCCGGCGGCGGGGCTGGACAACGCATCGCTGCGTTACCTGGGGCAGGCGATTGCCGCCGCTGCTGCGCAGCCGGGCCGCGCCATCGTGGTGGCGCACTACGAGCCCTTGCGCGGCGTGCCCTGGCGCGCGGTGTTGGCGCTCTGACGCGCCTACATGGCCTTGAACAGATGGGCGTAGAGACGGCTGACGGCCAGTTTTTCAGGGCGCCCCTGCAGCGCAATGGAGAGCTTTCCGGCGCTGTCGCGCGCCACGCTGCGGATGGCGCTGGCGCGCACCAGGGTGCCGCGGTGCACCTGCCAGAACACCTGCGGATCGAACTGGGCCGACAGTTCCTTGAGCGGTGTGCGGACCAGGTATTCGCGCGTGGCGGTGAGCACGCGCACGTACTTGTCGGCCGCCTCGAAGTACAGCACGTCGGTCACCGGCACCATGTGGATTTCGGTGCCGTGGCTGACCTGGAGAAAGCTGAGCGGTGTGGCAGGCGGGGTGTTTGCGCCCCCCAAAGGCGGCGCGGTGGTCGCCAGCAACTGGCGCAGCTGCGCCACGCTTGCTTCTAAAGTGATAGCTGCTGGCGCTTTATTGGAAAGCGTTTGCTGCAGTTTTTGCACTGTTTTTTGCAGGCGAACACTTTGCACGGGTTTGAGCAGGTAGTCCACAGCCTGCGCCTCGAACGCCTGCACTGCGTACTGGTCGTAGGCCGTGACAAACACCAGGGCCGGAAAAGGCTGGTCGGCAGGCCAGGCGTCGGCCAGTTCCACGGCGGCGTCCAGCCCGCTCAGGCCGGGCATGCGGATGTCGAAGAACAAGACGTCCGGTTCCAGTGCCAACGCTTCGCGCACGGCGGCCAGGCCATCGCCCACGGTGGCCACGACCTGCAGTGCAGGCCAGGCCTGGGCCAGTTCGTGCTGCAGGGCCGCCGCCAGCAGGGGCTCGTCCTCGGCAATCAGGGCGCGTGGGGCGGTGCTGTTCATGTGGTTGGAAAATTCAAGGGAAAAGTGACTCTGGCGCTTGTCCCGCCAGCGGTTACAGCTATCAATTCAAGAGTGCCTTGTGGGCCGTACAAGGTGGCCAGGCGCTCGCGTACCTGCGCCAGTCCAAAGTGGCTGGCCGGGCCGTCTGCAGGGGCTGCGGGAGGCTGCGCCAGGCCCACGCCCGTGTCCACCACTTCCAGTGCCAGCAGTGCGCCCGCAGGGCCGGGCAGGGTGCTGGCGCGCACCTGGATGTGGCCGCCATCGACCTGTGGCTCCAGTCCGTGGCGGATGGCGTTTTCCACCAGCGGCTGCAGCAGCAAGGGTGGTACGGGGGTTCCCTGCAGGGCTTCGGGCAGGTCGAGTGCAAAGGTCAGGCGCGGGCCCATGCGCACGGCCATGATCTCCAGGTAGTCGGCCAGGCGGGCAAACTCATCGGCCAGCGGGTGCACGGTGGTGCGCGCACCGCCCAGGGTTGCGCGCAGGTAGGCGATCAGGTGGTCCAGCATGGCCTGGGCGCGCGGCGGGTCGGTGGCGATCAGCACGCGCAGGTTGGCCAGGGTGTTGAACATCATGTGGGGTTCGAGCTGCGCTTCCAGCAGCTTGAGCCGTGCCTCGGTGGCATCGCGCTGGGCCTGGGCCATGTGCGCCTGCAGATAGGCCGCCCTGCCCCGGCTGTAGAAGAAGAACGAAATGGCGACGCTGGCCGCCACCGTGATGAGCAGCGAGGGCACGGCGTCGTGTCCGCGCAGCAGCCCCGTTGCCGTACCGCTGTAGGCGTCGCCCAGGGCCGTGCCCAGCACAAAGCCCACGCTGATGCCGCAGACGATCAAGGCAATGCCGCGCCATCCCATGGGCCAGGGGATATCCCCCGGGCCGCGCAGCCAGTGCCGCCCCAGCTCGATCACCAGCCAGCTGCACAGGCCGATCCCCAGCGAATACGCCAGCTGCACGTCCCAGGCGCCGTTTTTGGACAGTGTGAGCGCCAGTGCGATCAGGCAGCACAGCACGGCCGTGATGAGGCCGTGGCGCGCAAACGGGCGAAGTTCGAAGTGCGGCATGGGGCGTGGTGGGTGGGTGTGGCCTGCCATTGTGCGGCAGGCCGCCTGCGTTCTCACAACGGGGGCTGGCGGTGCAGCGCTGCGCGTTCGCGCTCGAGCAACTGGGCATACAGGCTGCCACCGGGCATGGCAATCCATACGGCGGCGCCGTGGATCAGCAAGCCCAGGCCCCAGCCCAGTGCCGGGAACACCGCCCAGGGATAGCTGCTGCGTGTGGAGAGGAAGGCCAGGAACAGGTTGACAAGAACGTAGACACAGGCATGGGCGTACCAGCCGAGTTTGGCCCCGGCGCGCTTGCGGGCCAGGCGTTCGAGATCAGCGTGTGGGTCAGAGGAGGTGCGGGCCATGGCAAGGTCTTTCAGGCAGTGATGAAGTCTTCTGGTGCAGATGTACGGGTTTTGGCCAGGCGCAGCAGCCGCCCGGTGCGGGCTGCAAACACGCCGTTGAACACGCCATACACCAGTGCGATCTGCAGGGCGAAGTGGCTGTCGTGCGCCAACATCGGTTGCAGCGCCAGCTCGACGCCCACTGCCCACTTCACCAGAAAGATGCCGAGGATGAGCAGCAGCGGCCAGCCACTGCCGGGCAGCTCAAAGCGCCGGAGGGTGGCGTCGTAGCGGGTGCCTGCGGGGGCTGTGCGGTGCAGCCACAGCGAAAGTGCAGCCACGGCACAGGCGGCGACCAGCCAGGCGCCGAGGATGGCGGGCAACTGCGGTAGGGCCCCAAAGGCCGAACCCAGGCCCCAGACCGAAAATACCGTCATGGCAACGGGCATCAGCAGCACGCGGCGCAGGCCTGCGCTGCGGGCAAAGAACTGGCTGGCACCCAGCCAGATCAGGGCGGCAAGCAACATCCAAACCCAGGAGGGGGTGTGCTGGACAATGGTCAGCAGCATGCGGGGCTGCTGCGCGGCAAGGGTCAAGAGCATGGCGAGCCTTTCAAAACAGAGGGGAGAAGGCCCGTACTTTCGCCGCCACCGCTGCGCCGGGCCAGCGCTGTGCGACGAAATGCGGTCTGGATGCCGCCAGATGCAGCGCGAGGGAGCGAATGGGGTTGTCCCGGGGGGTATCCCCCGGTTTTCTCGGGGTACGGCGGCCTCGGAATGCTGATAAGCTGGTGCCTGCACTTGGTTACAAACCTGCAAAGGCTGTGAGCGCACCACGTACCGCACTGCCCCGCAACAACAACAACCCGGATCACGGTCCGCATTGCCTTGGGATGACAACCGCCAGCTCTTCAGCCCTTCCTTCTGCCAGTTCGCTGGCCTTGGGACTTCCGGACAGCGTTGTGCTGGACGTGATCACGCGCGATTCCGGGGGGACGGTGGCGCTGATCAATCGCGAGCTGCAGGTGGTTTACTGCAATGCCGAATACGCACGCTGGTTCGCTGCCACACCGGACCAGATGGTCGGCAAAACGCTGGTCGAGCTCTACGGCGCGGCCGACAGCGTGCGTTTCATGCCCTTTGTCGAGCGGGTGCTGTCGGGTGAGCGCATGGAGTACCAGCGCCTGCTGCACAACCCCTATGGCGCGGAGGAATGGCGCACCATCTGCCTGACACCGGCCCGCAATACCCGGGGCGAAATCGTTGGCTTCATCACCTGTGCCATTGACGTACACGAGCTGCAGGTCACCATGAATGCCCTGCGGGTCGCCAACCAGCGGCTGTCCTCGCACATGGACAACAGCCCCCTGGCCGTGCTGGAGATGGACCAGGAACTGCGTTTGCTGCATTGCTCCGAGCGTGCCGTGCAACTCATGGGCTGGGCGTCGGAGCCATCGCTGCACGGACGCTATCTGCCCGAGTTGTTGCAGACGAAGGATGCGCGTCTGAACCAGGCCTTGCAGCGCCTTCGACAAGGGCTGGAAGGACAGAACCGCGTTGAAACCTGTTTTGTGCGCCACGGTGGCGCTGAAATCCATGCGGAATGGTTCAACTCGGCGCTGACCGATGCGCAAGGCCATGTCACATCCATCATGGCGCTGGTGCAGGATGTGTCGGACCGGGTGCAGGTGGCGCGCCAGCAGCAGTACGTAGCGAACCACGATGCACTCACGGGTTTGTACAACCGTGCCGCGTTTCAGGAGCAGCTGGCGCATTCGCTGGAGCGTGTGCGGTGCAACGGCGGTGCGGTCGCGCTGCTCTTCATCGATCTGGACGGCTTCAAGCGCATCAACGATGAGCAAGGCCACCAGGCCGGCGACGAAGTGCTGCGCATCGTCGCGCAGCGGCTGACCAGCGCCGTGCGTGACGGCGACACCGTCGCGCGCCTGGGGGGGGATGAATTCCTGGTCATGCTCGACAGCGACCTGACGTCTCACGAGCCCCACGTCATCGGGCACCGCATCATCGAGGCACTCAACCAGCCCATGGTGGTCGATGGAGTCAACCTGTGCGTCGGGGCCAGCATTGGCGTGGCCGTGCATCCGCCCATGGCGGGCGAGATCGATGTGCTGATGGGCGCGGCCGATCAGGCCATGTATGCCGCCAAGCGCGACGGCAAAGGGCGCCTGCGCTACGCTGGTGTCCCCGCCTGAACGGTACCCGCAGGATTGCCCGGCAGCGCGATGCTCTGCTGGAAGCAAAAGAAGTTTCCGGGGTCGTACATCGCCTTGGCCTGCTGCAAGGCAGGGTAGGCTGCGCCCCAGTAGGCGTGGCTGAAATCCTGCAGGCGGCTGTCGGGGTAATTCTGGTACACATGCCCGTTGAGGAATGGGCGTACCAACTGCATGAAGCGGTCGAGCCAGGCCTCCATTTCGATGCGCTCCTGCGGGTTGCGCCAGAACACGTCCACCACCAGATCGGCGTCCACGTTGCGGTGGATGAAGGCGCTGCCGTCCACCGGGTAGCGGTTGATCGCGCCCCCATAGGGCTCAAGATAGGCGAGGGACCAGGGATTGGGCGAGGTCGCAAAGAAATCGACGATGCTTTGCCACTGCGCCTGTGTGAGCGGCTGGCTGATGTAGCCACAGGCCTTGGTTTCGCAAATGCCGTCGGGCAAGGCGTCCGGCAGGGTGTAGGGATGGTCTTCGAGCCAGACATTCATGTCCGGATAGGTGCCTGTCTGACTGGCCAGCAGCTGTGCGCCGGGGAGTGCAAGCAAGGGCGCAATGGCCTGCATGCCTGATTCCTGCGATCCGCAGAACATGCCTTGCGCCATGTAGACCGGTTGCCCGTTCAGGATGCCCAGGTTCATCATGTAGCCCAGTGCATCCGGGGCCCCTGTGCGCATGTACTGCTTTTGCAGCAGTTCCAGCGCCTGTGCGGCGCTGGCCGCGTTCCAGCCGATGGACCATGCCCAGACCTGGTCCAGCGGCAGCATGCGGTAAGTCACCTGCAGCAGGACGCCGAAGTTGCCCCCGGTGCCGCCCCGCATCGCCCAGTACAGCAGGGGGTTTTCGCTTGCGCTGGCGGTGACGATGCGTCCGTCCGCCAGCGCCACGCGCATGGATTCGACCAGATCGCTCTGGATGCCAAACGCACGGGAGGTGTAGCCGTAGCCCCCGCCCTGTACAAAGCCGCCCACGCACACGCTGCCACAGGCCCCCGTGGGGACATGCCAGCCGGTGTGGTTCATCGCGGCGTTGAAGTGGTCGAAATCGGTTCCAGGCAGCACATGCACGCGCTGGGCAGGGCGGTCGAGCACCACGCCGCGCATTTCGCTCAGGTCCACCACCATGCCATCGTTGACCGAGTAGCCCGCTGTGCTGTGCCCGCCGCAGCGCACGGCCACCCAAAGGCGGTAGCGGTGTGCGACGGCAAGGCATTCCCGCACATCGCTTTCGCAGACGCAGTACACGATGATCTGCGGAAAGGCCTGAAACGCGGGGTTGGACTCCTGGCGCGCCGCGTCATAGTCCGGGCTGGAAGGCAGCACCACGCGTCCCGCCAGCGCCGCCTCCAGGCGGGCCACGGCCTCCCATGGCATGGCATGCGAGGCTGCCGGGCGGGAAGCCAGGGACCGAAAGTGTGCCACGCGGGCGTCCTTGGCGAGGCGGGCAGGGCTTTTGCGATGGGCCATGGGGCGGGTCTCCAAAAAACCTTCGGTGTAACGCAAAGCATGCGGTTCGTGCAAGCCTTGTGCAGAAAAAGCGGTGCTTGTGCAGGCAGAGTGTGGGCTCTTGCGCCCTGCGGCGCGGGATAATCCACCGTTTTTACCCAGCCGCAAGGCCCGAAGGACGCAAGCGTGGACACAATTTTGCTGCTCAAGGCAGCCATCATGGGCGTGGTTGAGGGCCTGACCGAGTTTTTGCCCATCTCTTCCACGGGCCACCTCATCCTGGCGGGCGCGCTGCTCGGTTTCGATGACGACAAGGCCAAGGTGTTCGACATTGCCATCCAGACCGGTGCCATCTTCGCGGTCATCCTGGTGTACTGGCAAAAAATCCGCGACACGCTGGTGGCGCTGCCCAGTTCGCGCCAGGCGCAGCGGTTTGCACTCAATGTGCTGATTGGTTTTCTGCCGGCCGTCGTGCTGGGCCTGGCGTTTGGCAAGGTCATCAAGGCGCACCTGTTTACGCCGCTGGTGGTGGCCAGTACCTTCATTCTGGGCGGTTTCGTCATCTTGTGGGCCGAGCGGCGTGCGCCTGCCGCCACGCGGGTGACGTCGGTGGACGACATGTCGGCTCTCGATGCGCTCAAGGTGGGGCTGGTGCAATGCCTGGCCATGGTGCCGGGCACCAGCCGCAGCGGGGCCACCATCATCGGCGGCATGTTGCTCGGGCTCTCACGCAAGGCGGCAACCGACTACTCCTTCTTTCTGGCCATGCCCACCCTGATCGGCGCGGGCGTCTACAGCCTGTACAAGGAGCGCGCTCTGCTGTCTGTGGGGGATGCGCCATTGTTTGCCGTGGGCCTGCTGTTTTCCTTTTTGAGTGCCTGGGTCTGCGTGCGCTGGCTGCTGCGCTACATCAGCAGTCACAGCTTTGTGCCGTTTGCCTGGTACCGCATCGTGTTTGGTGTGGTGGTCCTTGTGACCGCGGGCCTGGGCTGGGTGCGCTGGGAAGGCTGATAATGCCCTGCATGAATCTCCTTGTTTCTTACTGCGCGCGTCCGGTGGCTTTGGCCCTGTTGTTGGCATCGCCCCTGGTCGCTGCAGCCCAGTTGCGGCCTGTACCCGCCCAGGAAACCGAAAAAGGCTTTACCTGGGCCTTGGGCGCCTATGTGGCCAACGGCCCCAGCTACCCCGGCAGTGCCGAACGAAGCACCGGCGTGCGGCCCGTCATCGGCCTGGAAGTGGGCCGCTACACCATCAGTTCGGGCGGCGGCGGGTCGCTGCTGGACTTTGACCTGGATGCCCGTGACTCTGGTGTGACCGCTCGCCTGTTCGAGTGGGACCATTTCCGCCTGAGTGCCGGTCTGCGGCTCGACGGCGGCCGCAAGGGGGAGGGCGACGCCATCCTCAGCGGTCTGCCGGATGTGAAGCGCACGCTGCGTGGCCGCCTGAGCGCCATTTATGACTTCCCGGAGCACCTGTCGCTGCGCAGCACGCTGAACCAGGATCTGCTGGGCCATGGCGGCGGCGCCACGCTGCAGACGTCGGCGCGCTATGAATTTCGCATCAGCGACCGCACCGAGATCTCGATCGGGGCGGGCTTTACCCTGGCGGATGCCACCTACATGCGCAGCTTCATGGGTGTTCCGGCGGGTGTGGCGGGTGTCACCACCGCGCTGCCGGCCTACCAGCCCGGCGGGGGCATGCACAGTACCGATGTGGGGCTGGAAATCAAGACCGCCGTGGCCGACCGCTGGGTAGTGTTTGGCGGCGTGCGTTACCAGCAATTGCGCGGCGATGCGCGGCGCAGCCCGCTGGCCGTCAAACCCGACAGTTATGGAGTGTCGCTCGGACTGGCTTACCGCTGCTGTCGCTGACAGTCTTTCGGGCAGTCACCGCGAGGCCAGCGCCAGGTCGCCTGGGTTGCGCTGCACGCGGAACTTGCCACGCTGTTTGCCGGCGTACATGGCTGCGTCTGCCAGCTTGAGCAGGCCCACGGCGTCAAGACTGTCCAGTGGCGCCAGTGCGTAGCCGATGGTCAATCCCACCTGAACCTGGTGTGCACCCAGTGAAAACGGTGTACGGAATGACTCCAGCAGTTTTTGCCCCAGATCGTGCGCCTGCTCTGCACCGGCGATCTGGCTGGCCATGACGACGAATTCGTCGCCGCCCAGCCGCGCCACCAGATCGCTCTGGCGTACCTGGCCCTGCAGTCGCCGGGCCACGGCCACCAGAAGTTCATCGCCCACGTCATGGCCATGTTGATCGTTCACCGGCTTGAAGCCGTCCAGGTCCATGACGTAGATTGCCACCAGGCGCTCGGGCGAGCAATGTGTCAGTGCGGCGGTCAGACTCAGACTCAGGCCGCGGCGATTGGGTAAACCGGTGAGCGGATCGGTGTGTGCGAGTGAATGCAAGGTATCGCGCTCGATGCGTGTGCTCTCTGCGGCCGTGCGCTGGGCCTTGGAATGCAGGCCGAGCACGCGCATGAACAACAGCATGTCGAGCGTCGCGCCGAACTGGAACGAGTGCAGGGTCCAGAAATTCACCGGCACCCAGCCCCGGATCACGCCAATCACGGTGGCAGTGGCCACAAAGTAGACCAGCCAGGCCAGCAGCAGCGTTGCGCCTACAGCATCGCCCTGGCGCATGCGGGCCACTGCGCCCGGTATGCCCATCAGCGCTGGCACCAGGCCCAGAATGCTGACGATTGACGTCAACACCCGGGTGTCATACGCATCCAGCGCAAACGCCACGGCCAGCGCCGCGGTGCCCATCGCGCCCACGCGCATGGCACGCATCAGGCGATGGCGCGGATTGCCCCCTGCCAGAGCCTGGCCAATGAACAGGAACGAGCCGCAAGTAGCCATCAGGGCCGACAGGCCGCTGGCATGCCGCTCCAGCCACGGATTGTGGCTCCAAAGGTACTGCGCTCCTATGCCAAAAAATTGCAATGAAAACAGCAGGCTGCCCGAAATCAGCAAGGCATACTGGATGAACAGCGCATCGCGCAGGCTGACCCATTGGGCCAGGCTGTACACCAGCAGACACAACGCCAGGCCGGTAAGCACACCCTGCAGCATTTGTTCCTGCAAAGCCCGACCCAGCAAGGCGGCTGGCTTGGCAAGAGTGATGGGCAGAATCATCGCTCCCTGGGCCTGCACGCGCAGCAGCAGTTCGTGCCGCGCGCCCGGCTCCAGGTGCAGCACCATGGCTGGAGCCCGGCTGGGCAAAGGCCGAAGATCGGGTGCGACGAGATTGCCCAGTGCCTCCTGTTGCACGATGCGCCCGTTGCGGGCCAGAAACACATCAATGCGGTTGAGTGGCGCGTAGTCGATCGACAGGGCCCACTGTCCGTCGGAGGCGGGGGCCAGTGCCAGCGGCACGCGCAGCCACACGGCTTCGGGGCGGACGCCCAGCGTACCTGCCGTGTCGGGCAACGGGCCGAAGGCTGTGGGGTCGTTGAGCAGTTCGTGGGCGTTGTAGATGTGCTCCGGGTCGGGCAGCATGGTCAGCATGGACCACACAGGGATCGACTGCGCGCTGTCGTCGAGCACCAGCAAGGGCGACTGCGCCCGCACCCAGGGAGACAGTACCACCAGAGCCAGGAGCAACGCGATCACCCGGGTGCCGGGCCAAGCCCGTTTCGCAGGGGCTTGAGCCGGGGGCTGCATCGCGGGGAGGCCGTGCATGGCGTGGAGGTGGAAGGTGTGCTGGGGTGAAGAGGATGCCGTCGAGGCGTGACAAAGTGTAAAAGAAAAGATGGAAAGAGGTTGGCGCAGGCGCAGCAACCTTGGCCGAGGCGAGGGCCTGTTCGTATGGACAAAAAGGGCGTGAACCGGCGCTATGTCAGCGAAGCCAGGTTGAGCAGTGACGCCTCGATGGCGGCGGCGGTCATCTTGGGTTTTTCCATCGGGAACAGGTGGCTGCCATCGAGCATGGAAATGCGGCCCTGGGTGATACGCTGCACCAGTGCCATGCCCACCTGTTTCAGCTCTGCCGACCCCCGCCCGCCAATGAACGCCGCCGGGCAGCGCAGCGGGTGCTTGCGCAGCAGGCTGCCCAGGTGGTGCGGCATGGTGTTGTAGATGGCCGTTTCCACGGCGCGGTCGAAGGCCAGCACGCGGCGGTCGTCTTCGTCGTAGAGGCCGTGGGTCACATAGTCGCGCAGCACCTGCGGGTCCCAGCGGGCAAAGGCCTTCTTTTTGTGAAAGTGCTCGTACGCTTCGTCGGTGCTGGCCCAACTGTTGCGGCGCAGACGGCTTACCCGGCCGGGGGATACCGAGCCCACCACCTGTGTGCGCTTGGCCACGCCCACCGTGGTGGCGCGCCAGCCGCTGATGAGGGGCGAATCGATCATCAGCACGCCATGTGCCAGTTCCGGGTGCATGGCAGCAGCCATCACACTGAGAATGCCGCCCAGAGAATGGCCCACCAGGTACACCGGGCCACCGGAGGCGCGCACCTGTTCGGCGGCGAACTCGGCCAGCTGCTCGACCAGGTGCGGCCAGTTGTTGGTGACAGGAAAGCGCGGGTCGTGGCCAAAGCGGTCCACTGCGCTGACGTCGAAACCGCGCTGGCGCAGGTGCTCAAACAGCACACTGTAGGTGCCCGAGGGAAAGCTGTTTCCGTGGGAGAAAACGATTTGTGTCATGCCTTGTGAACGGATGGGCCGCGCTCAGATGAGCTTGTCGCGCGGCGTGGTGATTTTCTTGAGCGGCTTGCAGCGCGCAGGGGGCACCATGATCGGCACCTCGGTCGCCTCGCCGCCCCAGTTGGGGCTTTCGATGCTGTCGAACACCTGGCGCAGCTTTTCGCCCCAGCGGTCATGCAACATGCGGAAGTAGGGGTTGTCCTCGGTAATGCAGATGATCTTGTCCGAGCCAAACCGGTCGGCTTCGTACAGCACCAGGTCCAGCGGCAGCCCCACCGACAGATTGGACTTGAGCGTGCTGTCCATCGACACCAGCGCGCACTTGGCGGCCTCGTCCAGCGGTGTTTCGGGGGTGAGAACGCGGTCGAGCACGGGTTTGCCGTACTTCGATTCGCCCACCTGGAAATACGGCGTCTCGGATGTGGCCTCGATGAAGTTGCCGGCCGAATACACCTGGAACAGGCGCATGCCCTCGCCCTGGATCTGCCCGCCGAACACCATCGACACATTGAAATCCACCCCCGAGCGCTTGAGCGACGCGCCGTCGCGCTCGTGCACATGGCGCACCGCTGCGCCCAGCACGCGCGCGGCGTCGAACATGCTGCGGGCGTTCCAGATGGTGATGGGCTCGCCGTCCGCTTCGTCCTTGATCTGCGTGGTTTGCAGAATCTCGCGCACCGACTGCGAAATGCTCAGGTTGCCCGCCGACAGCAGCACCATGAAGCGCTCGCCTGCCTTCTCGTACACCATCATCTTGCGGAACGAACTGATCTGGTCGAGCCCGGCATTGGTGCGCGAATCGGACAGGAACACCAGCCCGGCGTTGAGTTTGATGGCGACGCAATACGTCATAGGAAGATGCAGGAATGAGGAAAAACCCTGAGTGTAGTGCGGCTCTGCAGCGCCCCTGCACCAAGGGGCAGGTTGCGGCAGTCAGGTGCCGAAGCATGTGCAGGTGCCGGGCGGCAAGCCCCGTAGGCGTCTCGGGCGACTTTCATCGCGCCCTGCGCCAGCGTGCGCCGCGGCCTATCATGGCTTTTTGGTCACCCCAAAGTCAGCGATGTCCACGTTCAGCCCCTTTCTGTCACGCTCCTCCCGCCTGCGCCACCTGCGTGCCGCCGCCGGTGGCGCAGCGCTGGTCATTCTTGCCGCCTGCGGAGGCGGTAGCGGCCCAGAGCCGGAGGTAGTCCAGCCTCCGGTCGTTCCCGCCAACCCGGCCGGGCCGGGCCAGTTCCTGGCCAGCAGCCCGCTGGGCACCCTTGCACCGGCCGAGATTGCCGCTGCGCTGGCGCAGGACGGTTCGCGCGTGCAGGGCGTGGTGCCGCGCTATTCCGTGGTGTCGTGGCGGCTGGAATACACCACGCTCGATGCGAATGGCAGTGAAGTGCGTGCCTCGGGCCTCATCAGCGTGCCGCAAAAGCCTGCGGGCAGCGCCAGCCCGGTGCTCAGCTACCAGCACGGCACGATCTTCAGGGACGCCGAGGCGCCCAGCAACAACGCGGTGCCCGGCGAAGTGTCCGTGGTGCTCGCTTCGCTGGGCTATGTGGTGGTAGCGCCGGACTACGTGGGTTTTGGCGCCTCGCGCGGCACGCCCCACCCCTATCTTTTGTCTGCACCCACAGCGGCTGCGGTGGTTGACCTGCTCACCGCCAGCAAAGTATGGCGTGCACAAAACCAGGTGGCAGACAACGGCCAGCTGTTTCTCACCGGTTATTCAGAAGGCGGCTACGCCACCATGGCTGCGCACCGTGCAATGCAGGCGAGTGGCTCGCCCCATCTGGCCCAGTTGCGCATGGCCGTGGTCGGCTCCGGGCCGTATGACGTGCAGGCCACGCTCGACGGCCTGATCGACCTGGTGCGCCGCGAGCAGCCGGTGCTGGGCGCCCTCATCAACCCGGGCTTTCTGCGTTATCTGGGCGGCAGCGTGCAGCGCGAAGTGCGCCGCGTCGTGCTGCGCGCTCTGGTTCCTGACGATGCCGACGTGGTGTATGACACCCGTTTTCTCGACAGCTTCTTTGCCGACGACACCCGTGCCATTGCGCAGAACAACAGCGTGTACGACTGGCGCCCGCAGGTGGCCGTGCCGCTGTACCACGGGCGCGACGACCAGACCGTGCCCTACGCCAGTTCGGTGCACACGCTGGGGGCCATGCGCATCCAGGGTGCGGGCGAACTCGTGACGCTGACCGATTGCCGGGCCGTGCCCGCCGGGCATCTGCCGTGCGTGGCCCCTTTTGTCGAGTTCATGCTGGGGCGTGTGGGCGCCGTGGCCAGCGGGCTGTAGGCGGCGCGGCGCACGGCGTCTGCGTGCCTCATTCTTCCCAGAACGCCTCGATCAGTTCGCCCTGCGCATCCAGCAGCCACCACTCCGTCACCATCGTGCGCGGCCCCACGCCCAGCACTCCCAGCAGCCCACGCGGGGCCGAGCGGCGCGGGCAGCGCCACAGCTGGTCGCCCGGCTGCATCAGGGCCAGCACCCGGGCACGCACTGCCGGGGGTACCTCGGGCGAGTGCGGGTCGATGGGGCGGTCTTCGGTGTCGTGCATGGGCGGGGCTGCGTGGGGCGGTCAGCCGCCCTGTTCGGCGCTGCGCGCCAGGTTCAGCGCCAGCAGGCGGCGCAGGATTTCGTCGTCCGCCATGTCGCTCGTGTAGTCCTGCCAGCCATAGGCCGCCGCTACGGCGGCGTCGAGCTGCTGGTGCGCCGCAGCCAGCCAGGCGGGGCGCAGGTTGTAGAGGTTGGTGAGCGTGCGCTTGGCCAGTTCTTTTTCGAAGCCGGGCTTGGGCACGGTGCGGTCGGGGTAGGGCGAGCGCTGCAGCCCCAACGGCACCACCTCGGGCACGGTGTGGGTCCACTCGGGCGGGTTCAGCCAGGCCTGGCGCAGGGCGTTGAGGCGCTGTGCGGCCTGGGCAATGGCGGTGGCTGCCTGGCGGGGTGCTATGTTGTTAATAGCTGCTGACGCTTGATGGACGGGCGCTGGAGCCTTTTTTGGCTCTAAATTATGGGTGGGCAAGGCACCGGGCAAAGTGTCTGGCAGGTCGGCCGGAATCAGCGCGCCGCCTTCCACCGCCTCGGTGCGCTGGTGTGCCGTGTCTGCCGGGGTGAGGCCTGTGGGGAAGGGGAAGGTTTCAAAGCAGGTGGTGGGGGTGTAGCGGGGCCGGTCTTCCAGCGAGGTGCCCATGCGCAGCGCCCAGAGTTCGTGGAAGCGGCTGTGCAGGATGCCGAAGGTGGTGTCGTCGGCGCGGGCGATGACGATTAACGCCTTATCCGGCAAAACGGATTTATCAATCCAAGTAAAGAAAAAATGCTTTTGATGTGCCGTGACAGCAAAGTAACGATCGATTTTTTTTAGCGCCAAGCGCATGGCGATTCTTGGTTCTCCATGTTTCCACCAATTTTTCTTGTAGGTTTCCCTGGCGTTGCTTAAACGCTCTGGTTTGACGTGACTCTCTATGTATTGGAAGGGCAGTTCGTATAAAGCTGCATCTGATTCTGTCATGTCAACACCAAAGTCAATGATCCAACCATCACGATTTCTTCTGGTGAGATCAAGTCCATTCCAGCTGGGTTTCAAGACGTCACTATTGGGCCGTTGATTTGGGTTCGGAAATGCAAGCCAACTTCGAGCTAAATCACCGCTGATGTCGAATGCTCCTATTTTCTGGGAACCTTGGAAGCTCCCCCTGCCGTTGGCTTGTATTGGACGTGCCAAATTGAGGTTGAGCGCTGAACCTGCTTCTTTGGATGCAGAAAGATCTGCAAAGATCTCTGCAACAGGCGCGCCATTCAATATTTGGGTATCAGCCTTTTGAAGTCCAAAACACACCAGCGACACGCGTACCGCTGCCCCTTCGTTTACCCACTGCTCATCGCTCCAGGCCTCGAAGATGCGGGTTTGCGCGCAGATCGCATCGAGCACCTTGCGGTTGGCGCCGCCGCGAATCGAGTTGGTAGTGACCAGCCCGGCACGTTGCAAAGCCCCGGCCGCGATTTGTGCCCGCGCTTTCTCAAACCAGTAGCACACTAGGTCGGCAGCGCCGGGAACGGCGGGTGCGTAAACGGCGTCCAGCGCCTGGACCCAGCGAGCCCCTAATTCGCCACGCTTTTTGCTGCCGCCCAAAAACGGTGGGTTGCCAATGACTACGTCGGCGGCGGGCCAGCTTGCCATGCGGGGGGTGGCGCCCTGTGGTCCGGGATGGGGCGGGGTTCCGGTTTTGGGGTCAGAGCACGAGTTTTGCTGCGCAAAATCGTGATCCGACCCCGAAACCTGCGCTGCGCCTGGGGCGGGCGCTGGTGTCTGCGCTGCGTCTTGTTGTGGCGCTGCCTGCGCTGTGCCCCAGTCCAGCAGCGCATCGCGGCATTCGATGTGCTCCAGGGTGTCGAGCACGGGGTTGGTCTTGAACTCGTAGCCGTGCGCCAGGCGCCATTGCAGCTCGCCGATCCATACCGTGACGCGGGCGAGTTCGGCGGCGTATTCGTTCAGTTCGATGCCCAGCACGTTGTGCGGGCCGGTCACCAGGTCGGCCTCACGGTCCAGGCCCAGCTCGGCAGCCTGCAGGTGGCTGTGGTGCTCGATGTCTTTGAGGCACTTGAGGGCCAGGAACAGGAAGTTGCCGCTGCCGCAGGCCGGGTCGAGGGCGCGGTAGTTTTTGAGTTCGTCCAGCCAGGTGATGAACAGGGCGTGGGCGGCGCGGTAGTGCTTGTCGCCTTTTTTGGCTATTTTGGTCGTCAGCGCTTGTATTTGCTGCGCCAACAGCTCCCATTTTTGTAGCAATGGGCGGCGGATGACGGGGTCGATCAGGCGCTCGATGGTGGCCGGGTCGGTGTAGTGGGCGCCAAGCTGGCTGCGCTTGGCGGGGTCGAGCCCGCGCTCGAACAGGGTGCCGAAGATGGAGACGTCGATGGCGCTCCAGTCCAGGTCGGCGGCGCGGCGCAGTTCGTGCAGGTCGGGGGCCGAGAGGGCGGGCACGGCGATGGTCTGGAACAGGCCGCCGTTGAACCAGGGAATGTCGTCCACGCCATACAGGCCGCCGGTCTGCATGGTGGTGAAAAGCTGCGTGAGGCCTTGGGTCAGGCGCTCGGGGGTGATTTGCTTGTGGGCTACCAGCCGCTCGAACATGCGGCCCGGCAGCAGGCCCACGTCTTCGGCAAAGAAGCAGAACAGGCATTGCGTGAGGAAGTGCGCAACCTGGTTGGCACGCTGCTGGCGGGCGGCGGCGGTTTCTCCTTCTGCGGCGCCGCGCTGGCGCAGGTTCTCGGCCAGGGCGGCAAAGCTTTGGGCGGCGGCTTCGGTGATGTCGCGGCTGGTCTGGCGTGGCTTGAAGCTGCCCGGCGCTGTCCAGATGCGGCGCAGCAGGGCGAGCTTGTCGGGCTGGTCCATCTCGGCAATGCGCACTTCGTGCGTCTCGCTCGGGTGGCCGGTGAACTGCGTGTGGATGCGGATGGTGAGCCGGTCGGACACCACCAGAATCGGCGGGTTGGACAACGCCAGGCTGTAGGTGAGCAGTTGTTTGAGGGCGGTGTCGAGGTTCTTGCCCGGCGCTTTGTTCTCCCAGGCAAACACGCCGCGCATGAAGACGTCGGCATAGCCCGTCTTGCCGCCGATGACCGCGCTTTTTTCTTCAAACCGGTAGCCTTCGGCACTGCCGGGCTTGGGTACGCCCAGCAGTTCGCACAGGTCGAGAAAGTGGCTTTGCGCGCCTTGCTCTTCGTTGAGCGCGTAGGCCGGGCCGGGGATGCCGCCGGGCGTGCCCCATTTGGCGATGAAGTCTTGGGGGGTCATGGGGGGATGGGGTCAGTAGCCGTGCAGGGCGTAGTCGAGGGCGTCCCAGATGACATCGGCCTGGTCGCGCAGGTTGGCGATGGGGCGGCGCAGATCGCTCGGCTCATAGGCCACGATGTGCAGGGTGTCCAGAACGAAAACAGTGTCACTCAGATGGATATTCGGGTTGAGCCGGGACATGGGCGGTGCTTCAACGCTGGGGGTTGTCAGCGGGAGGGTGATGCGGGCCTCTGGGGCGCGCAGAAAGTCAGACTGCACTTGCACCACAAAGGGATGGATGCTGCGCAGTTCTTCGATGGGATGGGGATAGACGTCGAACTGCGCCATTCAGCGCCCCGAGTCCAGAGTGGCCTGCGCGGCTTCGCCAGTCTGCTCGACCTGCTTTTTGGCCTTGCGCCATTCGTGGATGCGGCGTCCCATGGAGCCGATCTTGGCCATGCGGGCATTGAAGGCTTCGATGGCTTCTTTGTTCTCGCTTTCCCATTTCTCGCGCGCTGCCTCCACCTCTGCCGGGCTGCGTGCGGCTGCCGCAGCGCGGCGCGCCAGGCGCTCGGGGGTGAGCCCACCGTCTGCGGTGCCTGCCGCTGCTGCGTAGCGGGCGGGTTCTTGCTGTGCGGTGAGGGGTGCGGGCACCACTTTGACCGGCATCAGGGTGATGGTGCCGTCGGGTGCTGTCTGCACCTCGAACAACTGCCCCGCGTATTTTTTGCCCAGCGATATCTGGCCGCTGGCGCCGACTTCCTTGAGCATGGCGTGCTCCTTCAAATAATTTCATGCCATCATGCGGCATGAAAAGGGGCGGGTCAAGCCGGGGGCGTTTTCCCCATGACTGCCTTCAACTGGTACAGCGCGTCCAGTGCCTCGCGTGGGCTGAGCTGGTCGGGGTGGATGGCGGCCAGGGCCGCTTCGACCGGGCTGGCGCCTGCGGTCTCCAGTGCGGCGGGGGCGGCAAACAGGTCGACCTGCAGTTCGCCTGCACTGGCGCGTTCTTCCAGTGCCGCCAGCGCGTGGCGCGCGTGGTGCAGCACGGGGGCGGGCACCCCGGCCAGTTTTGCAACCTGGATGCCGTAGCTGCGGCTGGCGGGGCCGGGTTGCAGTTCGTGCAGAAACACGATGTCGGCCCCTGCCTCGGCAGCGGCGACATGCATGTTGACGGCGTGGCGGGCCTTGGCGGGCAGTTCGGTCAGCTCGAAATAGTGCGTGGCAAACAGCGTGAAGGCGCGGGTTTTGTCGTGCAGGTGCGTGGCAATGCCGCTGGCCAGGGCCAGGCCGTCGAAGGTGCTGGTGCCGCGTCCGATCTCGTCCATCAGTACCAGGCTGTGGGGTGTGGCGGCGTGCAGTATTTGCGCGGCTTCCACCATCTCCAGCATGAAGGTCGATTGCGCGTTGGCCAGGTCGTCGGCCGCGCCGATGCGGGTGTGGATGGCGTCGATGGGGCCGAGGCGGCAGCTGGCAGCAGGTACGTGGCTGCCCATGCTGGCGAGCAAAACGATGAGTGCCACCTGGCGCATGTAGGTCGATTTACCGCCCATGTTGGGGCCGGTGATGATCTGCATGCGCGTGTTGGCGTTGAGCCGCGTGTGGTTGGCGATGAAGGCTCCACTCGATGTCTCGGCCAGGCGCGCTTGCACCACGGGGTGTCGGCCGGCCTCGATCTCGATGCAGGGCTCTGGCACAAACTGCGGGGCGCACCAGTCCAGGGTGAGCGAGCGTTCGGCCAGGGTGCACAGCACATCCAGCGTGGCCAGGGCCTGGGCCAGGCGGGTGAGCTGCGGGATATGGGGCTGCAGTTGGTCGAGCACCTGCTCGTACAGCCATTTCTCGCGTGCCAGGGCGCGTTCGCTGGCCGAGAGGGCCTTGTCTTCAAAGGCTTTGAGCTCGGGGGTGATGAAGCGCTCGGCGTTCTTGAGCGTCTGGCGGCGGCGATAGTCTTCGGGCACCTTGTCGAGGTGGCTGCCGGTGACCTCGATGTAGAAGCCGTGCACCTTGTTGAATTGCACGCGCAGATTGGGGATGCCGGTGCGTGCCTTCTCGCGCGTTTCCAGGTCGAGCAGAAAGCTGTCGCAGTTGCTCTGGATGGCGCGCAGTTCGTCCAGCTCGGCGTCGAAGGCGTGGGCGATCACGCCGCCGTCGCGCACCAAGGCAGCGGGTTCCTCTGCAATGGCACGCTGCAGCAGCGCGGTGCAGTGGGGGGGCGGTTGCAGGTGGCTGAAAATTTGAGCCAAATAGGGCTCTGGCGCTTTTGCACTGTGCGCCAGCAGCTCTGCTTTTTGTAGCGTATTGCTCAGTGCCACCAGTTCACGCGGGCGCACCTGGCGCAGCGCGGTGCGTGCGGTGATGCGCTCGACGTCACTCACGCCCTTGAGTTCGTTGCGCAGGGCATGCCAGGGGCCTTGGCCGCCGCCTGCACCGCCGGGGCCGCGCAGGGCGGTGGTGGCCGCCAGGCGCTGGCGGGCGGCGCTGCGGTCGCGTGGGGGTTCGAGCAACCAGGTCTTGAGCAGGCGGCTGCCCATGCCGGTCATGCAGGTGTCGAGCAGCGAGAACAGCGTGGGGGCGTCTTCGCCGCGCAGGGTCTTCACCAGTTCGAGGTTGCGCCGCGTGCTGGCGGGCAGGTCGATGAGGTCGTCCGCACGCTGCACCTGCACGCTGTGCACATGGGTCAACTGGCGGCCCTGGGTGTGTTCGGCGTACTGCAGCAGGGCGGCGGCGGCGGCGTGGGCGTGGTGCAGGTCTTGCGCGCTCCAGGCCTGCAGGCTGGCCGCGCCCAGGTGTTCGAGCAGCTTGCGCTCGCCCAGGGCACTGTCAAACTGCCAGTCGGGGCGGGGGCTGGCAGGGCAGGCATAGCTGCCGTTCTGGCGCAGCAACTGCAGTTGCTGCTCGAAGCGGTCGGTGACGCCTGCGCTGTAGATCAGCTCGCTGGGGGCCACGCGGGCCAGCCAGGCGCCCAGCTCGTCGTGCGCGCATTCGGCCAGGTACACGCGGCCCTGCGTCACGCTCAGCCATGCCAGACCGCAGCGCGCCCGCGCGCCCTGGTGCACGGCCAGCAGCAGGGCCTCGGCCTTGTCGGACAGCAGTTCGGCGTCGGTCAGGGTGCCGGGGGTCACCACGCGCACCACCTTGCGCTCCACCGGCCCCTTGGCGGTGGCCACGTCGCCCACCTGCTCGGCAATCGCCACCGATTCGCCCATCTTGATGAGGCGGCCCAGGTAGTTTTCCAGGGCATGGAAGGGCACACCCGCCATCACCACCGGCTGGCCCGCCGACTGGCCGCGCTGCGTGAGGGTGATGTCGAGCAGGCGCGAGGCCTTCTCGGCGTCGTGCCAGAACAGCTCGTAGAAGTCGCCCATGCGGTAGAACAGCAAGGTCTCGGGGTACCCGGCCTTGAGGGCCAGGTACTGCTGCATCATGGGCGTGTGGTTTTCCAGCCCTGCGGGCAGGGCGGCCGTGCGGTCGTCAGTCATGCGGGAGGGGCTCAAGCCTGGTTTTCCTGCTGCGCCAGGGCTTCGAGTTGTGCCAGGTCCAGGATGGTGATGCCGCGCTG